>NZ_CP116257.1:7228549-7546259 GCF_027947595.1 Streptomyces lienomycini
GGCGGTGGCGACGAGGTCCTCGGGACCCATCGGGAAGACGGCGTACGGGGTGCCGGCGGCGGCCCACACGACCTCGTGGGCGAGCAGCGACCGGTCGGCGAGGACCCGGGTCCTGCTGCGGTGCCCGAAGGGCGGCACCCCGCCGATCGCGTATCCGGTGGTCTCCCGTACGACGTCGGCCTTGGCCCGGGTGACCTTCCCCGCGCCGAGTTCCTCGCGGACCCGGTCCAGGTCGACGCGGGAGGCGCCGTCCATGAGGACCAGGACGGGCACGCCGTCGGCGGCGAAGATGAGCGACTTGCAGATCTGGCTCAGCTCGCACCCGACGGCGGCGGCGGCCTCGGTGGCGGTGCGGGTGGCCTCCGGGAAGCGCCGGGCCTGTCCGGCCAGGTCACCGAGGCCGAGTTCGCTCAGGGCGGCGGCGAACCGGGGGTGGGCGGCGGAGGGCTGGGAGGCGTCGTCGGTCGTCGTCATGGACGGCACGGTAGCGGTCCGCGCGGGCCCCGGGCGACCGGGTTGCGGAGCCCCTGAACAGGGAGAAGCCGGTGAGGGCAGCCCCGTCCCCACGGAACCCTCACCGGCTGGTCGGTGCCGCCCTCCGCTCAGCGGCCGGGGCGGCAGGTCAGGCGCGGACCAGCTCCCTGTCCTCGTCCGGGCCGGAACCGCCCTTGCCGTCCCCGGCCGTGCGCAGTCCCTCGCCCTCGACGTCCACGTTGGGCAGTGCGCGGTCCAGCCACTTCGGCAGCCACCAGGCCCGCTTGCCGAGCAGGGCGAGGACCGCCGGGACGATGGCCATGCGGACGACGAACGCGTCGAAGAAGACGGCGATGGCGAGACCGAAGCCGATCATCTTGACCATGGACTCGCTGGAGCCGATGAAGCCCGCGAAGACCGCCATCATGATCACCGCCGCGGCCGTGACGACCCGGGCGCCGTGCTTGAAGCCGGTGACGACGGCCTGGTGGGCCTTCTCGCCGTGGACGAAGGCCTCCCGCATGCGGGTGACCAGGAAGACCTCGTAGTCCATGGCGAGGCCGAAGACCACGCCGACCATGAAGATCGGCATCATCGACATGACCGGACCGGTCTCCTCGACGCCCATCAGGCCGGACAGCCAGCCCCACTGGAAGACCGCGACGACCGCGCCGAGGGCCGCCATGACGGAGAGCAGGAACCCGAGGGCCGCCTTCAGCGGGACCAGGATCGAGCGGAAGACCACGATGAGCAGGAGGAAGGCCAGGCCGACGACCAGGACCAGGTACGGCACCAGCGCGTCGTTGAGCTTCTCGCTGACGTCGATGTTCATCGCCGTCGAGCCGGTGACCAGCGTCTCCGCGCCGGTGTCCGCCTTGACGTCGCCGCCCGCGTCCCGGATGGCGTGCACCAGGTCCTCGGTCTGCACGGAGGACGGCTTGGAGTCCGGGATCACGGTGATCGTCGCGGTGTCGCCGCCCTTGTTGGGCGCGGGCGGGGTCACCGCGACGACGCCGTCGAGGTCCTTGATCTGCTTCTCGACGTCGGTGAAGGCGTCCTTGGGGGCGTCGCTGCCCTTCGCGTCCACCACGACCATCAGCGGGCCGTTGAAGCCGGGGCCGAAGCCCTCGGAGAGCAGGTCGTAGGCGCGGCGCTGGGTCGTGGACGTCGGCTGGGAGCCGTCGTCGGGCAGGCCCAGTTCCAGTGAGGTGGCGGGGACGGCGGCGGCGCCGAGGCCGATGACGCCCAGGAGGAGGACGGCGAGGGGGCGGCGGACGACGAAGCGGGCCCAGCGGGTGCCGAGGTTGTCCTTGGGCCGGGCGCCCGGCTCCTGCGGCTTCGGCCCGCTCTTGCGGGCGCGGCCCAGCAGCCTGCCCTTGGCACCGGCGGGCTTGACCCGGCGGCCGGCGTAGCCGAGCAGCGCGGGGATCATCGTCAGGGCGATCAGGACCGCGATGGCGACGGTGCCGGCGGCGGCGATGCCCATCTTGGTGAGCATCGGGATGTTGACGACCGCGAGGCCCACCAGGGCGATGACGACCGTGAGGCCCGCGAAGACGACGGCGGAACCCGCGGTGCCGACGGCCCGTCCGGCGGCCTCCTCGCGCTCTCGTCCCTCGGCGAGTTCGGCGCGGTAGCGGGAGACGATGAACAGGGCGTAGTCGATGCCGACCGCGAGGCCGATCATCATGGCCAGGATCGAGGTGGTCGAGCCCAGTTCCAGCGCGCTCGCCAGCGCGGTGATCGAGGAGACGCCGATGCCGACGCCGATCAGGGCGGTGAGCAGGGGCAGTCCGGCCGACACCAGGGAACCGAAGGTGATGACCAGGACGACGGCGGCGACCGCGATGCCGATGACCTCGGTGGCGCCGGTCTCCGGGACGGCCTGGAGGGCGTCACCGCCGACCTCGACGGTCAGTCCGGCGTCGCGCGCCTGCTGGGCGGCGTCCTCCAGGGCGTCCTTGGTGGTCTCCTCCAGCTCCATGCCGGAGGCGTCGTACTTCACCGACGCGTAGGCGATCGTGCCGTCCTCGCTGACGGCGTCGCCCTTGTAGGGGTCGGCGACCGAGGCGACCTCGGAACCGTCCGCGAGGTCGCCGACGGTCTTCTCGACGGTCGCCTTGTTGTCGGCGTCCGTCATCTTCTCGCCGGACGGTGCCTTGAAGACGACGCGTGCGGTCGCCCCGTCGGCGGCGGCTCCGGGGAAGCGCTGTTCCAGCAGGTCGAAGGCCTTCTGGGCCTCCGTTCCGGGGATGGAGAAGGAGGAGTTGCCGGCGGGCGGGGCACTGGCCGCGCCGACGCCCGCGAGCGTCAGCAGGGCCACCCATATCAGGGCGACGAAATGCCGTCGGCGAAAGGCGAGCCGGCCGAGTTTGTAGAGGAACGTGGCCACGGGGGCGTACTCCCGGTCAGGTCGTGGGTCTTCAGGGCAGGGGTGATCAGCCCGACGACGTGAGCGGTTACGTCAGGTGGGGCTCAGGTGTCACTGGGGGTGCAGGGACGTGTCAGGGGGTGGAGACGCCGAGTGCGGGGAGGACCACGGCGTCGAGGTAGGAGGCGAGGAATGCCTGCGTCGGCGGCTGGTCGTCCAGCAGCGTGCGCGTGGCGAATCCGCCGATCAGCATGTGGACGACGAAGTCCAGCGCCGGACAGTCCGGTCTGATCTCACCGCGGTCGATGGCGCGGTGCAGGACCTTCTGGCCTTCCGCCATCTCCGGTTCGATGAGCTGTTCCCGGAAGGCTTGGCGCAGGTCCGGGTTCTGGTGCAGCGCCATGGCCAGGCCGCGCATCAGCGCGGAATTCTGCTCCATGGTGCAGTCGTCCTCGCGGACCAGCAGGGCGTGCAGGTCGCCGCGGAGCGATCCGGTGTCGATGTCACTGATCGAACCCGGCTTGTTGTGCCTGACCGCCTTCACGACCAGCTCCGGCTTGCCGCCCCACTGGCGGTAGAGCGTCGCCTTGCTGGACCGGGTGCGGGCAGCCACGGCGTCCATGGTGAGGGCGTCGTAGCCGACTTCCCGGAGCAGGTCGAGCACGGCCTCGTAGAGTTCGGCCTCGCGCTCGGGAGTGATCCGACTCCGGCGCGCGGTGGCGACCTCGGTCATCTCGCTCACTCCTCTCCGCTCTCTCCGGCGTCCGTCAGAACGACACCGTTTCGTACATGACGAATGTATCCCACCGACTAGCGAAACGAAACGGTTTCGTTCGTGTTCTGGGTCACGGTTGTCAGCTCCCCATAAGTTGCCGGTACCCGGTGCGCGGAAAAGCATGGGGCGGGTGAGTTATCTGCGCCTTCCGCACCTCAGTGGCGACCGGTTGTGCTTCGTGGCCGAGGACGACCTCTGGCTCGCGTCCCTCGACGGTCCGGGCCGGGCCTGGCGGCTCACCGTCGACCGCACCAAGGCCGGCCACCCGCGCTTCTCCCCCGACGGCCGGCACATCGCGTACACCAGCTGGCGCAGTCTCGTGCCGGAGGTCCACCTGGTGCCGGTGGACGGCGGTCCCGGGCGGCAGCTCACCCACTGGGGCGGCTTCGACACCCGGGTCTGCGGCTGGTCGCCCCCGGACCCCGACGGCACCACGGCCGTCCTCGCCGTCGCCTCGCACGGCGAGCCCTTCTCCCATCTGACCTGGGCCTACAAGGTCACCCCGGACGGCGACCCCGGACGCAAGCTGCCCTGGGGCCCGGTCACCGACATCCAGGCCGCCGACCTCGACGGGGAGCGCAGGATCCTCCTCCTGACCGGCACCCCGCCGCACGAGCCCGCCGCGTGGAAGCGCTACCGGGGCGGCGCCACGGGGCGGCTCTGGCTGCACGGCGAGCGGCTGCTGCCCGACCTCGGCGGGCACCTGGCCGCCCCGATGTTCGTCGGCGGCCGGATCGCCTTCCTCTCCGACCACGAGGGCGTCGGCAACCTCTACTCCTGCACCCACGACGGCTCCGGCCTGCGCCGGCACACCGACCACGACGCGTTCTACGCCCGCAACGCGTCGAGCGACGGCACGCGGGTGGTGTACCAGTGCGCGGGCGACCTGTGGCTCGTCGAGGACCTCGCGGCGGGCTCGGTGCCGCGCCGGCTCGACGTGCGGCTGAGCGGTCCGCGCGCGGGACGGCGTACGTACCAGGTGCCGGCCGCGCAGCACGTGGGCGGCGTCTCCGTGGACGAGACGGGCCGGGCGAGCGCCGTCGTCGTGCGCGGCAGCCTGTACTGGCTCACCCACCGGGACGGCCCGGCGCGCACCATCGCCGACACCCCGGGGGTACGGGTGCGGTTGCCGGAGATGCTCGGGGAGAGCGGGCGGATCGCGTACGTGACGGACGCGGAGGGCGAGGACGCCGTCGAGATCTCCTACCTGCCCCGGGCGACCGGCGGCCGCCCGGCCCGGCGGCTCGCCTCGGGACGCCTCGGCCGGGTCCTGGAGCTGGTCTCGGACCCGGCGGGCGAGCGCCTCGCCGTCGCCGCGCACGACGGCCGCCTGCTGATCGTCGACGTCACGGAGCCGGACCCGGAGGTCGCGCCGGCCCTGGACGCGGTGGACGCGGTGGACGCCGGGTACGCGGCGGAGGCGGGCGAAGAGGTCACGGCGGGGTCGGCGGCCGGGGCGGACGGCGACCCCACGTCCGGTGACACCGGCACGGGCGCCGCCGCCGGAGGCACCGTGGTGCCGGGCGACCCCGGCAGCCCCGCGACCGCCGGAGGCCGGGTCACCGAGCTGGTCCGCTCCGTCAACGGCCCCGTGCGCGACCTCGCCTTCTCCCCCGACGGCGCCTGGCTCACCTGGTCGCACCCGGGCATCGGACGCACCCTGCGGCAGATCAGGATGGCCCGCGTCGACGGCCCGGAGGGCACCCTCGTCGTCGACGTCACCAACGGCCGCTTCGAGGACGAGAACCCGGTCTTCACCCGGGACGGCCGCTACCTCGCCTTCCTGTCCTGGCGCGGCTTCGACCCGGTGTACGACGTGCACACCGGCGACCTGTCCTTTCCGCTCGGCTGCCGCCCCTACCTGGTGCCGCTGTCCTCGGCGACGCCCTCCCCCTTCGCGCTGAACCCCGAGGGCCGCCCCGCGGCCGGGGGCCTGGACCCGCTGGAGGACGAGCCCGGCGAGGGCGGCGCGGTGACCGTCGAGGTCGAGGGCCTGGAGAGCCGGGTGACGCCGTTCCCGGTCACCGCCTCCAAGTACTCGGCACTGGAGCCGGTCGCGGGCGGCGGCCTGGTCTGGCTGCGCTGGCCGATCTCGGGCGCGCTCGGCGAGACCTTCGCCAACCCCGCCGACCCGAGCGAGCGGCCCACGCTGGAGCACTTCAACCTGGCCAAGGCGAAGAAGTCCGAACTGGTCGACCACCTGGACTGGTTCCGGGTCAGCGGCGACGGCAACCGCCTGGTGGTGCTCGACGAGGGCGACCTGCGCGCCGTACCGGCGGCCGAGGTGGGCGACGGCGACTCGACCACCTGGATCGACCTGCGCCGCATCCTGCACGAGGTCGACCCGGCCGCCGAGTGGCGCCAGGCTTATGACGAGGCGGGCCGCCTGATCCGCGCCTACTTCTGGGACCCGGGGATGTGCGGCATCGACTGGGACGCGGTGCTGGACCAGTACCGCCCGCTGCTCGAACGGGTCGCCTCCCCCGACGAGTTCGCCGACCTGCTGCGCGAGGTGCTCGGCGAGCTGGGCACCTCGCACGCCTACGTGGCCGCCGCCCGGCGCAACGAGGGCCCGGCGCACTACCAGCGCCGGCAGGGCCTGCTCGGCGCCAACCTCGTCTGCCGGGACGGGCGGTGGGTGGCCGGGCGCATCCTGCCGGGCGACTCCTCCGACTCCAGGGCCCGCTCCCCGCTGGCCGGCACGGGCATCCGCGACGGGGCCGTGCTCACGCACGTCGACGGCCGCCCGGTGGACCCGGCCCTCGGCCCGTCCCCGCTCCTCGCGGGCGCGGGCGGTACGACGGTGGAGCTGACCTTCTCCCCCGCCGAGGGCTGCCGGGGCCCCTCCCGCCGGGTCGCCGTGGTACCGCTCGTCGACGAACGCCCCCTGCGCTACCAGGACTGGGTGGCCAAACGCCGCGCGGTGGTACGCGAGTTGAGCGGCGGCCGGTGCGGCTACCTGCACATTCCCGACATGGGCGGATCCGGCTGGGCGCAGTTCAACCGGGACCTGCGCATGGAGGTGTCCCGGCCCGGGCTCATCGTGGACGTGCGCGGCAACGCGGGCGGGCACATCAGCGAGCTGGTCATCGAGAAGCTGACCCGGACCATCCTGGGCTGGGACCTGACGCGGGACGCCCAGCCGGTGTCGTACACCTCCAACGCCCCGCGCGGGCCGGTCGTCGCGGTCGCCGACGAGGCGACGTCCTCCGACGGCGACATGATCACGGCCGCGTTCAAACTGCTGCGGCTCGGCCCGGTGGTCGGGCAGCGCACCTGGGGCGGCGTGGTCGGCATGACCGGCCAGCACCAACTCGGCGACGGCTCGGTGATCACGGTGCCGATGAACGCGGCCTGGTTCGACGCCTACGGCTGGTCCGTGGAGAACTACGGTGTCGCCCCCGACGTCGAGGCGCTGCGCACCCCGCTGGACTGGGCCGAGGGCCGCTACCCGGTCCTCGACGAGGCGGTCCGGCTCGCGTTGGAGCTGCTGGAGACCGACCCGCCCGCCACACCGCCCGGTTACGACGCCGTACCGGACCGGTCGCGTCCGCCGCTGCCGCCGCGGGAGTAGGCAACCCCGCACCGCCTCCGGTGGCACGGGAAAGGGCGCCCACCCGAACGACGGGGGGCGCCCTCTCACTTCAGCGGCGGCGCGTCAGGCGTCGAAGCTGTCCTGGAAGCGCTCGTCCTCGTCGCGGCGGCGCGAGGACGGGTCCTGGTGCTCCGACTCCCGGCGGCGCGAGGACGGGTCCATCTCGTCCTCGTCACGACGGCGGTCACGGTTCTGGAGCTGGTCCTTGCCCTGCTCGGCCCGCTGCTTGCCCTGCTGCTGCATGCGCTCGGCCTTGTCCTGGAACTGGTCCTTCATACCCATGTGGGTTCACTCCTGGTGATCGGGCCCGACCGGATCGGCCGGGCGCTCGATCAGATTCACATGAGCCGTGACCGTGCGCATGTCGATCACTTACGGACCGTAGCGACCCTGCTCCGCCCCTGTTCGTCGGCCGCTCCACCGGCGCCGACCAGGCCGGTCCGCAGGCCGTTCAGCCGGTCCCCGAAGCGCCGCATCTCGCGCTGCCCGACGGTGCCGATGGCCGCCGGCAGGTAGCCGCGCACGCCCTGCATGCCGCGCAGCCACCACTGTCCGTAGACGTGCGCGGAGCGGCGCTCGACGCCCTCCACCAGCCGGTCGACGGCGGGGCCCAGCGGGTAGGTCTTGTTCGACGGCCAGGGCAGCCGCTGCCGCAACTCCCGCATCACGTCGTCCTGGTCGGCGCCGCGCACCATGTCGGTGTCGGTCCACGACAGATACCCGACGCCGACCTTCACGCCCCGGTGCCCCACCTCGCCGCGCAGGCTGTGCGCGTATGCCTCCACGCCGGACTTGGAGGCGCAGTAGGCGGTCATCATCGGGGCGGGGGTGAGCGCGGCCAGCGACGCGATCTGGAGCAGGTAGCCGCGGCTCTCCAGCAGTGCGGGCAGGAAGGCGCGGGCGGTCACGGCCGAGCCGATCAGGTTGACCTCGATCACCCGGCGCCAGGAGTCGGGGTCGGAGTCGACGAAGGGGCCGCCGATGGCGACGCCCGCGTTGGCGACGACGATGTCGATCTTCCCGAAGCGCTCCTGCACCTCCGCCGCCACCCGGGCCATCGCCTCGTGGTCGGTGACGTCGGCGTGCCAGTGCTCGCTGTCGCTGTGCAACCGGGCGGAGACCTGCTTGAGTTCGTCGGGCTCCAGACCGACCAGCGCCACCTTCACTCCGCGTGCGGACAGTTTGCGGGCCATCAGCTCCCCGACGCCCCGCGCGGCTCCGGTGACGACGGCGACGCGTCCTTCCAGGCTCACCCTGCTCATGCGCTCTCCTCGGCGTGTTCGGCACGCTCACCGCGTGCCCTCGGTATGCGTGCGCTCGGTAGGTGGGCGGCGGCGAGGGCCCGTATCTTCCCGGTGACCAGCTCCGGCGCCTCGACCGGCGTCATGTGGCCGAGACCGGGAAGCTCCGTCACGCCCACGCAGTCGGGCAGCGCGGCGGCCAGCGCGCGGGCGTGGACGGGCGGCGTCAGCCGGTCCGCCGTACCGACGACGACCTCCACCGGCATCCGCAGCTCCCGTACGCCGTGGTCGAGGTCGAGGAGGTCGAGCACGTTCGACCAGCCGTACCGGACCCGGCGCGGGCAGGCGTGCACGATCCGGGCGCAGGCCTCGACGGCGTGCGCCGCCGAACCGGGGCCCATCGTCCCGTACTTGAGGATCCTGCGGGCGAGTGGAGTGACCGGCCCGAGCGGTGCCCGGGAGCCGAGGATCCGCCGGGTCAGCCAGGTGCGCGCCCGGCCCTCCCGCATCGGCACCACGGTCGCGGACGCCACCAGCCGCGCACTGCCCGTACTGCACAGCAGCGCGGCCGCCACGTGCTCGCGCACCGCCGGCCGGGTCGCCGCGGCCATCAGCGTCATCCCGCCCATGGAGTGCCCGGCGACCACGGCCCGCTCGCCCGGCGCCAGCGTGGCCGTAAGGACGGCTTCGAGGTCGTCGGCGAGCGGCTCGGTGCCGTACGCCGGGTTGGCGGGGCTGCGGCCGTGGCCGCGCTGGTCGTAGGCGATGACCCGGTGGTCGGCGGCCAGTTCCCGGATCTGCGCCGCCCAGAACGCGATGGAGCAGCACCAGCCGTGCGAGAGGACGACCGCGGGCGCGTTCTCCGGGCCGTGCACCTCGACGTGGACGCGGGCGCCGTCGGCGGCGGTGACCGTCAGCTCGTGGGCGGGCACGGGCGGGGCGTAGGGCCCGTCGGCGACGTGCGTCAGGCGGGTCACGCGCTCACCTCGGCGTCCGCGTCGGTGGCCGTCGCGGCGGCCTTCGCGGGGGACGGGCGCAGCACCTCGTACTCGGCGAGGTCCACGCGCCGTGTCGCGCGCCGGAACTCGGCGGTGGTGCCGGGCCAGACGGTGGTGTTGCGGCCGCTCGCGTCGAGGTACCAGCTGGTGCAGCCGCCGGTGTTCCACACCGTGCGCTTCATCCGCTCCTGCACCCGGTGGTTCCAGTTGCGTACGGCGGCGGGGCGCGGGTCGAGGGCGGTGCGGCCGCCGAGGACGTTCAACTGCCGCAGGTAGTCCGCCAGGTAGTTCAGCTGGGACTCGATCATCAGGATCATGGACGAGTTGCCGAGGCCGGTGTTGGGTCCGATGACCGTCATGAAGTTGGGGAAGCCGGCCGCCGTGCCGCCGCGCAGCGCCTCCATGCCGCCCTTCCAGGTCTCGGCCAGGGTCCGCCCGTCCGCGCCCACGACCCGCTCCGCGATCGGCATGTCGGTGACGTGGAAGCCGGTGCCGAAGATGATCACGTCCGCCTCGGCCTCGGTGCCGTCGGCGGCGACCAGCGTGGAGCCGCGCACCTCGCCGAGGCCGCTCGCGACCACGTCCACGTTGGGCCGGGCGAGCGCCGGGTAGTAGGTGCTCGACAGCAGGATGCGCTTGCAGCCGATGCGGTAGTCGGGGGTGAGCTTGGCGCGCAGGGCCGGGTCCTTGACGGCGGCGCCCATGTTCCGCTTGGCGATCCGTTCGACGAAGCCCAGCTCGTCGGGGTGCTTGGTGAACGCCTGCACCTGGAGTTCCCGGATGCCCCACAGCACGCCGCGGCGCAGCTTGGTGGTGGCGGGCACCGCCCGGTGCAGCGCGCGTTCGGCCCTGCTGATGGCCCGGTCCATGCGGGGCATCACCCAGGCCGGGGTGCGCTGGAAGAGGGTGAGCCGGCCCGCCTTCGGCTGGATCGACGGCACGATCTGGATGGCGGAGGCGCCGGTGCCGATCATGGCGACGCGCTTGCCGGTGAGGTCGTAGTCGTGGTCCCAGCGGGCGGAGTGGAAGACCTTGCCGGGGAAGGTGTCGAGCCCGGGGATGTCCGGGACCTTGGGGTCGGAGAGCGGTCCGGTCGCGGAGACGACGACGTCGGCGGTGAGGGTGCCGCGCACGGTCTCGATCTCCCACCGCAGCCGCTCGGTGTCCCACGCCATCCGCTTCACCTCCGAGTCGAAGCGGAGGTGGGGGCGCAGCCCGAAGGTCTCGGTGACGTGCTCCAGGTAGGCGCGGATGTGCTCCTGCCCGGAGAAGGTGCGCGGCCACTCGGGGTTGGGCGCGAAGGAGAAGGAGTACAGGTGGGACGGCACGTCGCAGGCACAGCCGGGGTAGCTGTTGTCCCGCCAGGTGCCGCCGACACTGCCGGACCGCTCCAGTACGACGAAGTCGGTGATCCCTTCGCGCCGCAGCCGCACGGCGGCCCCCAGGCCGCCGAAGCCGGACCCGATCACCGCCACCCGTACGTGTTCGTGAACCTGCTCGTGCTCGGCCATCCCGGAGCCTCCACGCTTGCCTGGACCGTCTGGAACCCGTCTGGAACACTGCCAGTGAATACTGGCGCAATGGGAGCGTAGAGCAGCTCCGTACTCATGGGTAGGGGTTGGACGGAGGAAAGTTACCGCCGGTACGCCATAGGGTCGTGCACGTGACCGAGAAGCGTGAATACCGCATGGAGGAACTGGCCGGGCTGGCCGGCATCACGGTGCGCACCCTGCGCTTCTACCGCGAACGCAAGCTGATCCCGCCGCCCCGCCGCGCGGGCCGCATCGCCTGGTACGACGACCACCACCTGGCCCGCCTGCGCACCATCGCGGCGCTGCTCGACCGCGGCCACACCCTGAACGGCATCGCGGAACTGGCCGACGCCTTCGACCACGGCCGCGACGTCGGCGACCTGCTCGGCCTCGGCGAGCCCACCGAGGAGACCCCGGTCCGCCTCACCCCCGAGGAACTCGCCGCCCGCTTCGAGGGCGAGGTCAGCGCCGAGAACCTGGCCGCCGCGATGGAGCTGGGCTACCTCGGCACCGACGGCGACGAACTCGTCCACATCAGCCACCGCCTGCTGGAGGTCTCCTCCGCCCTGGTCCGCGAGGGCATACCCCTCGGCGAGGTCCTCGGGGCCGGCGCCCGCGTCCGCGAACACGCCGACGCCCTCGCCGAGCTCTTCGCCGACCTGATCCTGCGCCACGCCCCCGAGCGGGAACTCGACCGCCTGCGCCCGCTGGCCCGCAGCGTGGTGGAGGCGGAACTGTCGCTGGCGCTGGACCGGCGGATGCGCAGGCGGACGGAGTAGCCGGGCCCGAGGCCGCTCAGCGGTCGTAGACCACCGTGACCGGCGCGTGGTCGGACCAGCGCTCGGCGTGCGTGGCGGCCCGCTCGACGTGGCCCTTGAGCGCCCTGGCGGCCAGGCCGGGAGTGGCGGCGTGGAGGTCGATCCTCCATCCACTGTCGTTGTCGAAGGCCCGCCCCCGGTAGGACCACCACGAGTACGGCCCCTCCACGTCCGGGTGCAGGGCCCGCACGACGTCCACGTACCCGCCCTCGGCCGGATCGAGGACGCGGCCGAGCCACTCCCGCTCCTCCGGCAGGAAGCCGGAGTTCTTCTTGTTGGCACGCCAGTTCTTCAGGTCGGCCTCGCGGTGGGCGATGTTCCAGTCGCCGCAGACGACGACCTCCCGCCCCTCGGCGGCGGCACGCTCGCGCAGCTCCTTGAGGTAGGCGAGGAACTCGCCCATGAAGCGGACCTTCTCGTCCTGGCGCTCGGTGCCGACCTCTCCGGAGGGGAGGTAGAGGGAGGCGACCGTCACACCGGGCAGGTCGGCCTCGACGTAGCGGCCACTGGTGTCGAACTCCGTCGAGCCGAAGCCGACGCGGACGGCGTCGGGCTCACGGCGCGTGCAGAGGGAGACGCCGGCCCGGCCCTTGGCGGCGGCGGGGGCGTGCGTGACGTGCCAGCCCTCGGGGGTGCGGACGTGCTCGGGGAGCTGCTGGGGCTCGGCCCGCACCTCCTGGAGGCACAGCACGTCGGCGGAGGTGCCGGCGAGCCACTCCACGAAGCCCTTCTTCGCGGCGGCGCGCAGGCCGTTGACGTTGACGGAGGTCACGGTGAACATCCCGGCACGATACCGGCACACTGGACGGTGCCCCGATCCCGGACCCCGCATCGATATACGGTAGGTAGTATGAACATTCGCCGGGTCCCCTTCGACCACCCCGACGCCGTGAAGCTCAACGACGAGGTCCAGGCCGAGTACGACGTCCGCTACGGCGACGGCGGCGACGCCACGCACCTGGACCCGTCGGACTTCGCGCCGCCGAACGGCCAGTACCTGATCGCGTACGACGAGAACGACGTCCCGGTCGCCTCGGGCGGCTGGCGCAGCCAGGACGCCAACGACGAGGGAAACCTCGACGGGGACGCCGAGCTGAAGCGGATGTTCGTCATAGAACAGGTCCGCGGTCGCGGGCTGGCCCGCCGCATCCTGGCCGCCCTGGAGGACGACGCCCGTGCGGCGGGCCGGACCCGGATGGTGCTGGAGACCGGCACCAAGCAGCCGGAGGCCGTGGCCCTGTACACCTCCAGCGGCTACGAGCCCTGCGGGAAGTTCGGCTACTACCGCTTCCACGAGGACAGCCTCTGCTACGCGAAGCCGCTCCGGACCTCCTAGGGGGCGTCAGGCGGCGGTGCCCACCCTCGCCGCCCTCGCCGCCCTGGGGCGACTGGCCGCCGGTCGCGGCCCGGTGCCGCCGGTGGTCCCGCCGGACCGGGCGGCGCGGCGACGGGAAACGACGAAGGTCCCGTCCGATCGTGATGATCGGACGGGACCTTCGCCCATGTGCGTGGACCTGTGGGGATTTGAACCCCAGACCCCCTCGATGCGAACGAGGTGCGCTACCAGACTGCGCCACAGGCCCTTGCAACGAGTGAAACTCTAGCACCCCGACCAGCGTGCTCAAAAATCAGTTCCGGGGCCGCGACCAGGCGGCCCCGGGCCCGGCTACTCGTTGGCCGCGCGGGGGCGGTCGCCGTCCTCGTACTGGTCGAAGAGCGGCGTGCGCCCCCGCTCCCTGGCGCGGCGGGCCGAGGCGGCACGGCGGGCGCCGCTGCGACCGGGGGCCTCCGCACGCTCCTCGGTGTGGGCGGCCGGACGGTCCCGGTCCGGGCCGGGGGCCCGGGCCGCGTCCTCCTGGTCGGGGGCGACGGCGCTGGAGCGTGCCGAGCTCCACGCGTCCGGTGCCGCGAGGTCCACGTCGGGCGTGGCCCGGGGGGCGACCGGCGCGGTCACGTAGGTGGGCAGGGGCACCGGTACCGGGTCCCAGCTGTCGCCCTGCGGGTGCCCACGGCGTTCACGCTGCTGGTCGACCCACTCGGCGTGGTCGGTCTGCTCGACCAGCGCCCGCCGGTCCGCGGCGAGCGCCGACATTCCGGCGTCGGGCTCCGCCTCGGGCCCGTCGTCCGGTTCCTCGGCGTCGAGGTCGCCCACGGGTCCGCCGGGCGCGGCGGGTGTGCGGCGGCGCGGGCGGGGGTCGCGGTCGCGCAGCCGCTGCGCGGCGACCTCGGCCTGGCGGCGGTCCATCTGGAAGGCGAACCGGCGGCGCTCCTGCACCCGCAGGTGGGCGATGTAGACGCTGAGCAGCACCGCGGGCACCCCGGGCGCCCACAGGAACGCCAACCCGCCGACCGCCGCGACGACCGAACCGAGCGTGAAGGCCAGGAACAGCATCACGGTCGTACGCCGACGGCGCGCGAGCACCTTGGTGCGCCGGGCCCGGGCCGCGGCCGCCGGGGAGAGGGGCGCGCGCCGGGCCTGCGGCACCCGCCTCCGCGCCGGTGCCGGTGCCTGCGCCTGCGCCGCGCCGGAGCCGGCCGAGTGGCCGGGCTCCGGAGACTGTCCGGGTCTCGGGTCGTGCCCGGGCCCGCCCGGCTGAGGACGTGCCGTCTCGGGCCGCTCCGCGGTGCGCTGCGGGGCGGCCGGCCGGGTGTGCCGTCGGGTTCGGGACACGGCGAAGGCCCGGACGTCCACCGAGTCGGTGGCGGCGTCCGGGGCGTCGGCGTCGGGCTCCGCCTCGTCGGCGGGGCGCGACCGCAGGTCCTTGGCGTACCGGCGCTCCATGCCCGCCCGTCCGGACAGCAGCCGGATGGCGGTGCTGAAGCGTTCCGTCGGACGGGCCTCGTTCAGCTCGTCCTGCCTACGGAGCCACATCGGCACCAAGTAGGCGGCCCAGGCCCCGACGATGACTGCGTAGATGAGGCCGCTGCTGCTCACGCCTCACACGGTAGAGGGGTTTGCTTGAGGCCATCCGCCAATTGAGCCGGTGTGTCGCACGATCTGGCTGATATTTCGAACTTTTCTTGTGATCGATCCGATCAACTGACCGTCAGGACCGGGAAATAATCCGGTTTCGGGACGGTCGGGATGGTCACGGCTGTACGCAACCCGATCATTTTCGAACGTTTATTCAATTACCGGCGTTGCCGGCGTTCGGGGCGGACCGGTCCCGTGACCGGTGCCAGCGCCGCAGCAGACCGTCGGGAACCTCTTCCGCGGTGAGCGCGAAGACGAGATGGTCGCGCCAGGCTCCGTCGATGTGCAGATAACGCGGCCTGAGACCTTCCTCACGGAATCCGAGTTTCTCCACGACCCTGCGGCTCGGCGCGTTCTCGGGGCGAATGCAGACCTCGACGCGATGGAGTCCCACGGTGCGGAAACAGTGGTCCACGGCCATCGCCACGGCCGTGGGCATCACGCCGCGGCCCGCCACCGCCTCGTCCACCCAGTAGCCGACGTGCCCGGAGCACATGGAGCCCCAGGTGATGCCGGCCACCGTCAACTGGCCGACCAGCCGCCCCTGGTACTCGATGACGAACGGCAGCATCCGGCCCGCGTGGGCCTCGGCCCTCAGGTGCCGCACCATCTGCCGGTAGGTCGGCCGGTGCGTGATCGGGCCGCCCGGCCCGGGCGGCGGGATGGTGGCCTCCCACGGGCGCAGCCAGTCGCGGTTGCGCCGGTTGACCTCGCGCCAGGCCCGCTGGTCACGCAGCTTTATCGGCCTGAGGACGATCCCGCCGTCCACCAGTCGGGCGGGCCAGGAGGGGGTGTTCAGCTCGCACCCCCCGCCTCGGCGGGTCTGGGGTGGTCGCCTCCGCGCAGTTGGTCCACGGCGTGCCTCAGCAGCGGCTCCAGCACGGCGAGGCCGTCCTTGACCCCGCCGGAGGAGCCCGGCAGGTTGACGATCAGCGTGCCCTTCGCCACCCCGGCCAGCCCCCTGGAGAGCACCGCGGTCGGCACCTTGTCCCGGCCGTACGCCCGGACCGCCTCCGCGATGCCCGGGACCTCGTAGTCGATCACGGCCCTGGTGGCCTCCGGGGTGCGGTCGGTGGGCGAGATGCCGGTACCGCCGGTGGTGACGATCACGTCGTAGCCCGCGTCGGCGCCCGCGCGCAGGGCGGCCTCCACGGGGTCGCCGTCGGGGACGACCCGGGGGCCGTCGACGTCGAAGCCGAAGCGGCGCAGCCCCTCGGCGATCAGGGGTCCGCCCTTGTCCTCGTAGACACCGGCGGCGGCCCGGTTGGACGCCGTGACGACCAGGGCGGCGTACGGCCCGAGGAGGGCTCCTCCCGCGCCGGCGTCCAGCGTCATGACCGGTTCCAGTCGCCGGACTTGCCGCCCGTCTTCTGCTCCACCCGCACGTCCGTGATGACCGCTCCCTTGTCGACCGCCTTGACCATGTCGATCACGGTGAGCGCGGCGACGGAGACCGCGGTGAGCGCCTCCATCTCGACGCCCGTGCGATCCGTCGTCCGCACCGTGGCGGTGATCTCCACGGCGTCGTCCGTGACCGACAGGTCCAGTTTCACACCGGAGACCGACAACGGGTGACACAACGGGATCAGGTCCGGCGTGCGTTTGGCGCCCATGATGCCCGCGATCCGCGCCGTGGCCAGGGCGTCGCCCTTGGGGACGCCCTCGCCGCGCAGCAGCTCGACCACGCGGGGCGCGACGAGGACGCGTCCACTGGCGCGTGCGGTGCGGGCGGTCACGTCCTTGCCGGACACGTCGACCATCCGGGCGGCGCCCGCCTCGTCGATGTGCGTCAGCCGGTCCTGCGGGTCCTGTCCGCTCCTGGGCGGTCGGTCCTGCGTACTCATGCTCGTGTGGCGCTCCCGGTTCGGGCCCGGCGCGGTGCGGCGGGTGGGCCTGTCGTGCGCGACACGGTACCGCCAACCGGGCGGGCTCAGCCGAGCAGGACCACCTCGACGTCGGCGCCGGGCTCGACGGATTCGGTGTCCTCGGGGACCACGATCAGCGCGTTCGCGTGCGCGAGGGCGGCCACCAGGTGGGAGCCCGAGCCGCCGACCGGGGCCACGACGCCGTCGGCGTAGCTGCCCCGCAGGAACTGGCGTCGGCCCTTCGGCGAGGTCAGTGCCTTGTCCGCGGTCAGGGACGCGGTGGCCGTCGGGCGGTGGACGTCGGGCAGCCCCATGAGCGTGCGGATCGCGGGGCGCACGAACAACTCGAAGGAGACGTACGACGACACCGGGTTGCCGGGCAGGGCGAGCAGCGGCGTGTGGTCGGGGCCGACGGAGCCGAACCCCTGGGGTTTGCCCGGCTGCATGGCGAGCTTGCGGAAGTCGACGCCGCCGCCGGGCTCGTCCTCGTCGCCGACGTGCGCCAGCGCCTCCTTGACCACGTCGTACGCCCCGACGCTGACCCCGCCGGTGGTGACCATCAGGTCGGCGCGCACCAGTTGGTCCTCGATGGTGGACCGCAGGGTCTCGGCGTCGTCGGCGACGGCGCCCACGCGGTAGGCGATGGCGCCCGCGTCGCGGGCGGCCGCGGTGAGCGCGAAGCTGTTGGAGTCGTAGATCTGACCGGACGCCAGCTGCTCGTCGGGCTGGACGAGTTCGCTGCCGGTGGAGAGCACCACCACGCGCGGGCGCGGGCGTACCCGGACCGTGCCGCGGCCGATCGCGGCGAGCAGGCCGATCTGCGGCGGGCCGAGTACGGTGCCGGCCGCCAGGGCGCGGTCGCCGGAGCGGACGTCGCTGCCCTTGGCGCGTACGTGCGCGCGTGCCTCGGCGGGCCGGTACACGTGCACGCGGCCCTCGGCGCCCTCCGGGGCCAGGCTGCGGGCGCGCATGCCCGACACCGGGCCCTCGCCGAGCCCGCCGTCGGTCCACTCGACGGGGACGACGGCCTCCGCGCCGGGCGGGAGCGGGGCACCGGTCATGATGCGTGCGGCCTGGCCGGGTCCGACGGTGATCGGGTCGGCCTGGCCCGCGGCGACGTCGCCGACGACCTCCAGGACGGCGGGGAACTCCTCGCTCGCGCCGGCGACGTCGGTGACCCGCACCGCGTACCCGTCCATGGAGCTGTTGTCGAACGGCGGCAGGGACAACGGCACCGTGATGTCGTCGACCAGGACGCAGCCCTGGGCGTCGAGCAGGTTCAGCTCGATCGGGTCCAGGGGGCGGACGGTCGCGAGGACGTCGTCCATGTGGTCCTGCACCGACCACAGCCGGTCCGGGCCGGAGCCCGCGGTGGCGTGGTCGGGGCCGGTGTCACGGTGCGCGCTGCTGCTCAACGTCCTTACATCTCCTCGGCTACGTAACTGCGGAGCCAGGTCCGGAAGTCCGGTCCCAGGTCTTCACGTTCGCATGCGAGTCGGACAATGGCACGCAGGTAGTCGCCGCGGTCGCCGGTGTCATAGCGGCGGCCCTTGAAGACGACGCCGTGCACCGGGCCGCCCACGGACTCGTCCTCGGCGAGCTGCTGGAGCGCGTCGGTCAGCTGGATCTCGCCGCCGCGGCCGGGCTCGGTCTTGCGGAGTATGTCGAAGATGTGCGGGTCGAGGACGTAGCGGCCGATGATGGCGTAGTTGGACGGGGCGTCGGCCGCGTCCGGCTTCTCGACCAGACCGTCGATCTTGACGACGTCGCTGTCCTCGGTGGTCTCCACGGCCGCGCAACCGTAGAGGTGGATCTGCTCCGGCGCGACCTCCATGAGGGCGATCACACTGCCGCCGTACTGCTCCTGGACCTCGATCATGCGCTGGAGCAGGGGGTCGCGCGGGTCGATCAGGTCGTCGCCGAGCAGGACCGCGAAGGGCTCGTCGCCCACGTGCGGGGCGGCGCACAGCACGGCGTGGCCGAGGCCCTTGGGGTCGCCCTGGCGGACGTAGTGGATCATCGCGAGGTCGCTGGACTCCTGGACCTTGGCCAGCCGGCTCGCGTCGCCCTTCTTCTGGAGGGCCGACTCCAGTTCGTAGTTGCGGTCGAAGTGGTCCTCGAGGGGGCGCTTGTTGCGGCCGGTGACCATGAGGACGTCGCCGAGGCCGGCGGTGACGGCCTCTTCGACCACGTACTGGATCGCCGGCTTGTCGACGACCGGCAGCATCTCCTTGGGAGTGGCTTTGGTGGCCGGCAGGAACCGGGTTCCGAGCCCGGCCGCGGGGATGACAGCCTTGCTGATCCTGGGGTGGGACTGAGTCATGCGCGCCACCATATCCGGTGCCTATGGGGAGAATCTGTGGCGCCTGAGCCACAGTGCTCATATGAGCACATCAGAGCGGTACGGGAGTGACCATTGCCTCACATCGGCCCTGCGGACGGCCCCGGCAAGCGTGCCTTGCGACGGGATTTCCTCGACGCGCGGAACAGACTGACAGCGGATGACGTGCGGGAAGCCGCGGACGCGCTGGCCGGGCGGGCGCTCGGACTGCCGGAGGTGGCGGGGGCGCACACCGTGGCGGCGTATGTCTCCGTGGGCGCCGAGCCGGGTACCTTCGCGCTCCTCGACGCGCTGCGCGCGCGGGGGGTGCGCGTGCTGCTGCCCGCACTGCGGCCGGACAACGACCTCGACTGGGGCGAGTACGCCGGAGAGGGCTCCCTCGCGCGCGTGCGGCACGGCGGGCGGATGGAGCTGTTCGAGCCCGCGGGTGAGCGTCTGGGGCCGGACGCGGTGACGCGGGCCGGCGTCGTGCTGCTGCCGGGGGTGGCGGTGGACGCGCGCGGACTGCGGCTGGGCCGCGGCGGCGGATCGTACGACCGGGTGCTCGCGCGTCTGGAGCGCGCGGGCGCGCGTCCCGCGCTGCTGGTGCTGCTGTACGACCGGGAGGTCGTCGCGCACGTCCCCGCGGAGCCGCACGACCGGCCGGTGGACGCGGTGGTGACGCCGTCGGGGGTGCGCAGGTTCCGTTGACGGGAATGGCCTCCACGCGCGCGTGGAGGCCATTCCCGTCAACGGGTGCGGATGCGGATGCGGGCGCCGGCTAGGGCTTGAGCACCAGCGTGTCGCTCGTGTTCTCGTCGACCGCCTTCTTCGAGAAGGACCACGTCAGCAGCTCGCCGTCGGCCCACTTGTCGGTCTGGTCGGTGTAGTGGGCGCTGTAGGCGTGTCCGGAGGCGCCGGTGAGGTTGATCCAGCGGGACTTGTCGAGGTCGCCGAGGTTGACCACCATCCGCATGGAGGGCACCCAGATCACCCCGTAGCCGCCGGCCGCGTTCCAGCCGGAGGCGTTGACCGCGGCCTCGCCGCCGCTGAGCTTCCAGGGGCCGCGGTTGAGGGCGTACTTCAGGAAGCCGGGGCCCTCGGTGCCCAGGGTCTGGTTCTTCAGGAACAGGCGGTGCAGCCGGCCCCAGCTCCAGGTGTCGATGTCCTTGCCGAGCTTGGCGGTCAGCTCCCAGCGGGCGTCGACCATGGCGCGCTTGAACAGGTCGTCGCGGTTGCGGTCGGCGCCCTTGCGGGTTCCGTTGGCGGGCGTCGTCCACCAGTCGCTCTTCGGGTCCTGCATCAGGGTGCGGACCACCTCGAACCAGCGGTCGCCGCCGTCCGGCTGCGCCTGGTCGGCCTCCCGCTGGCCGCACTCGTAGACCTTGTTCGTCTCGTCCGCGGGGCCGGTGGTGTTGACCGGGTCGACCCACAGGCACTGGCCCTTGACCCGCAGCTCCTTGGGGAGCTTGTTGCCGAAGGCGAGCTTGAGGATGTTGCGCCAGACGGCGTTGAAGTAGGCGGCGGCCGCCGAGTCGGCGTCCTGGGTGTAGTCCCAGCCCTCCAGCAGCTTCTGCGCCTCGCGGACGTCCTTGTCGTCGACGTCGATCTTCAGCAGCTGGGGCACGAGCAGCTTGGCCATCTCGCTGCTGTTGTCCAGCTGCATCTGGCGCATGTCGTCCGTGGAGATCTTGCCGCCGTCCTTGATCTTCTGCTCGATCAGGGAGGTGATGCGCTGACTGCGGGTGCCGTAGCCCCAGTCGGTGGTGAGCGTGTACGGGTACGCGTCCTCGTCGACGACGGCCTGGTTGGCGGTCACGATGTAGCCGCGCTCGGGGTCGTACTCGTAGGGCAGCTCGTCCTGGTCGATGTACTCGCCGCTCCAGCGGAACTTCGGGTCCCAGCCCGGCACCGGGACCGAGCCGTCGTGGCCCTTGGCGCGCACCGGGATCCGGCCGGGCAGCGTGTAGCCGATGTGCTCGTCGTCGGCGTAGACCAGGTTCTGCGAGGGCACGTCGAAGAGTGCGGCGGCCTCGCGGAAGTCGTCCCAGTTCTGCGCCCGGTCGATCGCGAAGACGGCGTCCATGGTGGTGCCCGCCTCGAGCGCGGTCCAGCGCAGGGCCACTCCGTAGCCGTCGCCGCGGTCGGGGGCGGCGGTCTCGACGGTGGCCTTCTTGCCGGTCTTCACCAGTTCGTCGTCGCGGTCGGAGAGCAGCGGACCGTTGTTGGTCTCGCGGACGACGATCTTCTTGGAGTCGCCGCCGGCGACCTTGATGGTCTCCTCGCGCGCCTCGAAGGGGACCACCTTGCCGTCGTACTGGTAGCCCTCGCCGGTGATCTTCTCCAGGTACAGGTCGGTGACGTCGGCGCCGGAGTTGGTCAGGCCCCAGGCGATCTCCTGGTTGTGGCCGATGACCACGCCGGGCATGCCCGCGAAGGTGTAACCCGCGACGTCGTACTGGCACTTCGCGGAGACGGTGCGGCAGTGCAGGCCCATCTGGTACCAGACGGACGGCAGGGACGGCGACAGGTGCGGGTCGTTGGCCAGCAGCGGCTTGCCGGTGATGGTGTGCTTGCCGGACACCACCCAGGAGTTGGAGCCGATGCCGTTGCCGTTCACACCGACGGCGGTGGGGACGTCGTCCAGGACGTCCTGGAGGCTCGCGAGCTGACCCTGCAGCGCGCTGCCGCTGCCGCTGCCCGTCCCGGTGCCGGTGCCGGTGCCCGTACCGGAGCCGTCGCTGTCGCTGTCGCCTTCTCCGTCACCGCCGGACGCGCCGCCGCCGTCGAACGTCTCGGTGGCCTCGTCGTACTCGCCCTCCTGCACGATCGCCTTGTTCCGGTCGTACGGGTACGCCGGGTACAGGTCGGCGACCTGCTTGGGGCCGAGGCGGCTGGTCATCAGGGCGCGGTCCACCTCGTCCTGCATGTTGCCGCGCAGGTCCCAGGCCATCGCCTTGAGCCAGGCCACCGAGTCGACCGGGGTCCACTCCTGGGGCTTGTAGTCGTTGGTGAAGCCGAGGGCGGCGTACTCCAGGGAGATGTCCGCGCCGTCCTTGCCCTTCAGGTAGGCGTTGACGCCCTTGGCGTACGCCTGGAGGTACTTCTTCGTGGAGTCCGACAGCTTCTCGTCGTACTCCTTCTTCGCCACCCGGTGCCAGCCCAGGGTGCGCAGGAACTCGTCGTTGTCGATCTGGCTCTTGCCGAACATCTCCGACAGGCGCCCGGCGGTCATGTGCCGGCGCACGTCCATCTCGTAGAACCGGTCCTGCGCCTGGACGTAGCCCTGCGCCATGAACAGGTCCTCCTCCGAGGAGGCGTAGACCTGCGGGATGCCGTACCCGTCGCGCTTGACGTCGACCGGACCCGACAGGCCGTCGAGCGTGATCGAGCCCTTGGTCTGCGGGAAGGACGCGCGGACGGTGCTGACCGACCAGTACCCGCCGTAGGCGAGACCGCCGATGACGGCCAGGACCAGCACGACGACGAGCAGGCGGCCCTTGCGACCCTTGCGCCCCTTCTTCCGGCCGGACGTGCCGGACTGCTGACCCGTGGAGGCGGTGGTGGTGGGGGGCATCGCTGTCCTTGCTGTCCTAACACGAGCGGCAGGGGCGGGCTGTGCTTCGTACTGAGGCCGAGCGCTGAGCGCCGAGCGCTGGAGCAACTGTAGGCGCAGGCCCGGCTGTCCCTTGACCCGGAGTCGGGTACGGGGACGCACGAGCGTTCGATCTTGCCAAGCCGAGCGTCAAGAAAGCGTCAAGAGTTAGGTAAGGTAACGAAGTAGTTGCCCGCAAAGTCCGACGGATTCGTGTGCCATGGGAGTGCGATGCGCACTCCGCGACGCAACGCGACGCGAGGCGCCTCGTCCGGCCTCGCCTCGCCTCGCCCGCGCTGTGATCCGTGCTGTGCGCCAGGGAAGGGAACGGCCGCTGACTGTCCACCACCTCAACCAGCTCCTGCTCGTCTGCTCGCTCGTCCTGCTCATCGCCGTGGCGGCGGTCCGGATCTCCTCGCGCAGCGGGCTCCCCAGCCTGCTCGTCTACCTGGCCATCGGCGTCGCCATGGGCCAGGACGGCATCGGCGACATCAAGTTCGACAACGCCGAACTCGTCCAGGTCATCGGGTACGCCGCCCTCGTCGTGATCCTGGCCGAGGGCGGACTCGGCACGAAGTGGAAGGAGGCGAAACCGGCCCTCCCGGCCGCCTCCGCACTCGCGCTGGCCGGAGTCGCGGTGAGCGTCGGCGTGACCGCGGCGGGCGCCCACTACCTGACCGGGCTGGAGTGGCGGCAGGCACTGATCGTCGGGGCCGTGGTCTCCTCCACGGACGCCGCGGCCGTCTTCTCCGTGCTGCGCCGGATCCCGCTGCCCAAGCGGATAACGGGCACGCTGGAGGCCGAGTCCGGCTTCAACGACGCCCCCGTGGTCATCCTCGTGGTCGCCTTCTCCACGGCCGGCCCCATCGAGCACTGGTACGTGCTGCTCGGCGAGATCGCCCTGGAACTGGCCATCGGCGCCGCCATCGGACTCGCGGTCGGCTGGCTGGGATCGTGGGGGCTGAGGCACGTGGCGCTGCCCGCCTCCGGCCTCTACCCCATCGCCGTGCTCTCCATCGCCATCGCCGCCTACGCGGCCGGCGCGATGGCCCACGGCAGCGGCTTCCTGGCCGTCTACCTCGCCTCGATGGTCATGGGCAACGCACGACTGCCGCACTGGCCCGCCACCCGGGGGTTCGCCGACGGACTCGGCTGGCTCGCCCAGATCGGCATGTTCGTCCTGCTCGGCCTGCTGGTCACCCCGCACGAACTGGGCGACGACATCCTGCCCGCCCTGGTCATCGGCCTGGTCCTCACCATGGTGGCGCGACCGCTGAGCGTCGTGCTGTGCCTGGTGCCCTTCCGGGTGCCGTGGCAGGAACAGGCCCTGATGTCGTGGGCCGGGCTGCGCGGGGCGGTGCCCATCATCCTGGCGACGATCCCCATGGTGGAGGGCGTCACGGGCAGCCGCCGCATCTTCAACATCGTCTTCGTACTGGTCGTCGTCTACACCCTGGTCCAGGGGCCGACGCTGCCCTGGATGGCCCGCGTGCTGCGCCTGGGCAAGGGGGACGAGGCCGCCGACCTCGGCATCGAGTCGGCGCCCCTGGAGCGGCTTCGCGGGCACCTGCTGTCCGTGACGATCCCCGAGGGCTCCCGGATGCACGGGGTGGAGGTCAGCGAGCTGCGGCTGCCGACCGGGTCCGCCGTCACCCTGGTCGTCCGCGACGGGACGTCCTTCGTACCGCTGCCCTCGACGGGACTGCGACGCGGGGACGAACTGCTCGTGGTCGCCACCGACCCCGTCCGGGACGCCGCCGAGGCGCGGCTGCGCGCGGTCGGCCACGGAGGCAAGCTGGCCGGCTGGCTGGGCACCGCGGGCACCGAGGGCGCCCGCGGCCATCACAGGTGAGCGCGTGAGGGGTGCTCCCTTTCACAGGCCGCGCCCCTCACGCCCCTGTACGATGAAGGCCGCACCTGATCGAACCACCTCTGTCTGAAGCAGAGCTGGCGCGACCGTATGGCGGCCGGATCGCCCCCTCATCCACGCGGGCTCCGGCATCTACCGCAGTCCGCGCGAGTGGACAGCTCTCGGCGCTCCCGCACGACGACCACCACAGAACGGGACCGCGCTACCAGGCGGCAGAAAGGCACGGGCCGTGGCATCCACGGTCACCCGTCCGGGATACGGGCAGCTGCTGCGCACCCGCGGCGCCTGGACGTTCCTCCTCCCCGGCTTCGCGGCACGCCAGCCGTTCGCCATGCTGACGCTCTCCATCGTGCTGCTGGTGCAGCACACCACCGGCTCCTACGGCGTCGCGGGCGCCGTCGCGGCCGTCACCGGTGTCTCCATGGCGCTGTTCGCCCCCTACGGCGGACGGCTCGCCGACCGCTACGGACAGCGCGCCGTGCTGCTGCCCGGGGTCCTCGTGCACACGGCGTCCGGCCTGACGCTGACCGGCCTCGCGCTCGCGGACGCGCCCCTGTGGGCGCTGTTCCTGGCGGCCGTGCCCACCGGCGCCTCGGTGCCGCAGGTCGGGCCCATGGTCCGGGCCCGCTGGGCCGCGCGGCTCAAGGACTCCCCCCTGATGAGCACGGCGGCCGCCTTCGAGTCCGTCACCGACGAGCTGACCTTCGTCCTCGGTCCCCTGGTGGCGACCGCCCTGTGCACGTCCGTCGACCCCGCCGCGGGCCTGGTCACGGAGGCCGCGCTCACCCTGGTGGGCGGCCTGCTGTTCGCCGCGCAGAAGAGCACCCAGCCCGTGGTCGGTGGCTCCGGCGGCGCCGACGGCGAGCACGCGCGCGTGGAGCACGTCTCCGCGCTGCGGATCCCCGGCGTGCGGGTCCTGATCGTCGCCTTCCTCGGCATCGGTGCCGTCTTCGGCGGCATGCAGGTGTCGCTGGCGGCGTTCACCGAGTCGATCGGCGAACCCGGCCTGAACGGCGTCCTGTACGGCGTCTTCGCCGCGGGCAACATGATCTCCGGCCTGGCCTGCGGCGCCATCGCCTGGAAGGTGGCCCCGCAGCGGCGCCTCCTGGTCGGCTACACCGCCCTCGCGCTGACCGCCTCCGGGCTGTGGGCCGCGCACTCGGTCCTCGTGCTGGCCGGCCTCGGCCTGCTCGTCGGCATGTGCGTCGCGCCCGCCATCGTCACCGGTTACACGCTGGTCGAGGGCCTGGTCCCGGCGGGCGCCCGCACCGAGGCCTTCACCTGGCTGACCGGCGCCGTCGCGCTGGGCCAGGCGGCGGCCGTGACCGTCGCCGGGCAGCTGGAGGACCGGTACTGGGACGGCGCCGGATTCCTGGTCCCGATGGGCGGCACGGTGCTCGCGCTGGCGGTCCTGCTGACGCTGCGCTCGCGGCTGACGACCCGGCCCCACGGCCGTACGGTCGCACGTGGTGTCGGTCACCGCGCGCCCGCCACAGTGGACTGATCCCTCGGAATACGTCACTATGGACCGTCGTTAGCACTCATCGAGTGAGAGTGCCAGGAGGAAGACAGTGCCGACGTACCAGTACCAGTGCACCGAGTGCGGCGAGGGCCTCGAGGCGGTGCAGAAGTTCACCGACGACGCCCTCACCGAGTGCCCGAACTGCCAGGGCCGCCTGAAGAAGGTGTTCTCGGCGGTCGGCATCGTCTTCAAGGGCTCCGGCTTCTACCGCAACGACAGCCGCGGCAGCTCGTCGAGCAGCTCGCCGGCGTCGTCGTCGGGCTCGTCCTCCTCGAAGTCGTCGTCCTCGGGCTCGGACTCGTCGTCTTCGTCCTCCTCGGACTCGAAGTCGTCCTCCGGCTCGAAGTCGTCCTCGGGCTCGAAGTCGTCCTCGGGCTCGGGCAGCTCCTCCGCCGGCACCACCGCCGCGTAAGGCCCGCCACCGCCGCGTAGGACCCACTTCTTACGGGACCCTGTCGTCGTCCGACGACGGGGTCTTCGGCGTCGCGCGGGGCGGCTAGGGTGCGGGCATGGCGAACAAGGTGAAGGCCGAGGACGCGCCGGGCGGGAACACGCCGGCGGAGCACGCGCGGGCCGAGATCGGCGTGATCGGCGGCTCCGGTTTCTACTCGTTCCTCGACGACGTGACCGAGGTCCGGGTCGACACCCCGTACGGACCGCCCAGCGACTCCCTCTTCGTCGGCGAGGTCGCCGGCCGCCGGGTCGCCTTCCTCCCCCGGCACGGCCGCGGCCACCATCTGCCGCCGCACCGGATCAACTACCGCGCCAACCTGTGGGCGCTGCGTTCGGTGGGCGCCCGCCAGGTCTTCGGCCCGTGCGCGGTCGGCGGCCTGCGCCCCGAGTACGGACCGGGCACGCTGCTGGTGCCGGACCAGTTCGTCGACCGTACGAAGTCCCGCCCGTCGACCTACTTCGACGGACTGCCGACGGCCGACGGCACGGTGCCCAACGTGGTGCACGTGTCGCTGGCCGACCCGTACTGCCCCACCGGACGGGCCGCCGCCCTGAAGGCGGCCCGGGGACGGGACTGGGAACCGGTGGACGGCGGCACCCTGGTCGTGGTCGAGGGCCCCCGTTTCGGAACCCGGGCCGAGTCCCTGTGGCACCGCGCCCAGGGCTGGTCGGTGGTGGGCATGACCGGCCACCCGGAGGCGACACTCGCCCGTGAACTGGAGCTCTGCTACACCTCCCTGACCCTCGTGACCGACCTCGACGCGGGTGCGGAGAGCGGCGAGGGCGTCTCCCACGAGGAGGTGCTGCGGGTGTTCGCGGCGAACGTGGACCGCCTGCGGGGCGTCCTGTTCGACGCGGTGGGCGCACTGCCGGCGACCGGGGAGCGGGACTGCCCGTGCGGGGCGGCGCTGGGCGGGATGGATCCGGGGATCGCACTGCCGTAGCGGGCCCTGGGACGGGCGGCGGATCCCTGGCGGCCCTGGGACGGGAGCTGGAGCTGGACCGGGAGCCGCGGGGCCGCGGGGCCGCGGGGCCGCGGGGCCGGAACGCATCGTTCCGGTGAGGGAGTTGTCCACAACCCTTCGGTGGTCCACCGGTCTCCGCGGGCCTCGGCGAAAAGCCTCATCGTGGGAGCGCAAGCCGATCCCTCGTCACAGGTGGTGGTCACCGTGCTCCGTCCCGCCCTGCCCTCCCCTTCCTCGTCCCCGGTCCCGTCATCGCTCCCGCCCGGCACCGACGCGCCGCCCACCTGTGAGGTGCCGCACTTCGCCCCGGTGCGGGTGCGGGGCGGGCGGCACGGGCTTCACCGGCTCGTGCGGCACCGGCGGCGTGCTCTGGCCGCCGGGCTCGCCGTCACGGCCGCCGCGCTGGTGGCGGCGGGCCCGTATCCGGGCACCGGCGGGCAGGACACGCGGCGGGCCCGCGGGCATCCGGTGGCCGAGCCGGTGCGCGAGCGGCACGGCACCCGGCTCGTGACGGCGCCGGTGCGGATCGCCGACGCGGCCACGGTGCGGCTGCTCGGGCCGGGCGACCGGGTCGACGTGGTCGCGACCGGGGACGGTGGTGCGGGCGACGCGTCCGTGGTCGCGCGCGGTGCGCGGGTGACGAAGGTGCCGGAGCCCGTGGAGGGTGCGGCGGAGGCCGGGGCCCTGGTCGTCGTCTCGGTGCCGCGCGCCACCGCCCACCGTCTGGTCGGCGCGGCTACCACATCCCGGCTGGCGGTGACCCTGTGCTGACCCCGTCAAGTCGCTCGTTCGTGGGAACGGATTGGACAGGATGGCCCAACGCTGTCGTAGGTTGCGGAGCGTTTGGTTCCTACATCTGTTCAAGCAAGGAGTGCTCCCACCGTGAGCGAGAAGAGCGAGCCGAGCGTCTGGCAGGGCTTCAAGGCCTTCCTGATGCGCGGAAACGTCATCGACCTGGCGGTGGCGGTCGTCATCGGCGCCGCCTTCACCAAGATCGTCAACTCGGTGGTGGAGGGCATCATCAACCCCCTGGTCGGGGCGTTCGGGACGCAGAGCCTGGACAGTTACAGCTCGTGCCTGAAGGGCCCGTGCACCGGGACCGGCGACAGCGCGACGGGCGTACGGATCGAGTGGGGCCACGTGCTGGGCGCGACCCTCACGTTCCTGATCACCGCCGCCGTCGTCTACTTCCTGATGGTGCTGCCCATGTCGAAGTACCTGGCCCGGCAGGAGGCCCGCCGCAAGGCGAAGGAAAGCACCGAGGAGATCATCGAGGTCTCCGAGCTGGAGGTGCTCAAGGAGATCCGCGACACACTGATCGCCCAGCGCGGTTCGGGCCAGGACCGCTCCTAGCGCGGGCGCCCGTGACGGGGGCGGTGACCCCCACGGCTCACAGGTGGTGGGGCGGCTTCTCGTCGAGGAAGCGCTTCAGGTCGGCCGCGCTGTCGCCCTCGGGCCGCTCACCCCAGCCCCGGTCGGTGTCGTCCGAGGTCTGCTGGTCCAGCGGGTCGTCGAAGACCAGCGCCTGCTTGGGCGCGCGGGGCTCGGGTTCGGGGGCGGTACTCATGCTTCCAGGGTACGGCGCGGCCCGTGGACCAGGTCCCGTCCGTCCGGCTCGCCACGGCGGACGGCGCGATACGCGGGCGCGTCCGCACCGTCTCTGCTGTGCTGGGAGCCATGACGTCCAGTCCCTCCCCCACGAGTGCCCCCACCGGCCCGCCCGACGGCCCTCCCCCGGTGCGCAGGCTGAAGTCCCGCCACCGGCACGAGCCGCACCGCGTCGCCACTCCGCTGGAGCTCCTGTTCGACCTGTGCTTCGTCGTCGCCATCGCCCAGGCGGGCGGCCAGCTGGTGCACTCGGTCGCCGACGGCCACGCGGGCGAAGGCGTCCTCAACTACGCGATGGTCTTCTTCGCCATCTGGTGGGCCTGGATGAACTTCACCTGGTTCGCCTCGGCGTACGACAACGACGACGTGCTCTACCGGGTCGTCACACTGGTCCAGATCGCCGGTGTGCTGGTCCTGGCGGCCGGGGTCTCCCGGGCCTTCGACGACCACGACTGGACGCCCGTCGTCATCGGCTACGTCATCATGCGGGCCGCCATGTCGGCGCAGTGGCTCAGGGCGAGCCGGTCCGCCGCGCCACCGGAGAGCACGATGGCCCGGAGGTACTCCGGTGGCGTGCTGCTCTGCCAGGCCGGCTGGCTGGGTCTGTTGTTCCTGCCGGAGGGCGGCCGGGGTTGGCTGTTCCTGGTCATGGTGGTGCTGGAGCTGTGCGTGCCGGCGTTCGCCGAGCGCGGGCACCCCTCGTCCTGGCACCCGCACCACATCTCGGAGCGATACGGGCTGCTCACGATCATCGTGCTCGGCGAGACCGTCGCCGCGGCCACGGTGGCGGTGAAGTCGGGCATCGACGAACACGACGCCCTGGGCAAGGTGCTGCCGATCGGGGCCGGCGGGCTGCTGATCGTCTTCGCCGCCTGGTGGATCTACTTCGTGGTACCCGTCCACAGCTATCTGCGCTCCAGCAGACAGTCCTTCCTGTGGGGCTACGGCCACTACCTGGTGTTCGCCTCGGCGGCGGCGATCGGGGCGGGGCTGGAGGTGGCGGTGGAACAGACCGTGGGCAAGGCGCACATCTCGACGCCGGCGGCGTCCGCAGCGGTGACCGTGCCGACGGCGGTGTTCCTGCTCACGGTGTGGGCGCTGCACGCGCGGCACTTCAAGGTGGGCGCCGCCGAGCAGCTCGTGCTGCCGACCGCGGCACTTCTGGTGCTCGGCTGCACCTTCCTCGGCGGCGGGGCGGTGCTCGCGGCGGGGATCGTGCTGTCCCTGGCCGTGGCGGCCGGGGTGACGCTGACCGCCCGGCGCACCGGGAGGGAGCGGCAGGCGGCGGCACCGGCCGCCTGAGACGCGGCAGGCCCCCGCCTCGCCGCCTCGCCGCCGTGACCACCGCACCCCGTGACCACCGCGTCCCGGCCCGTGGCCGCCGGTCCCCCTGCCCTGCGGGGGGCTGGACGAGACTGGCCGTATGACAGTTGACGCATTGACGGACGTCGCCGGTCTGCGGGTGGGGCATGCGACGCGGGCCGGGGACGGGTGGCTCACGGGGACGACGGTGGTGCTCGCGCCGGAGGGCGGGGCGGTCGCCGGTGTGGATGTGCGCGGCGGTGGACCGGGCACCAAGGAGACCGACGCCCTCGATCCGCGCAACCTGGTGCAGAAGGTCCACGCGGTGGTGCTGACCGGTGGCAGCGCCTACGGGCTCGACGCGGCGTCGGGGGTGATGGCCTGGCTGGAGGAGCGGGGACGCGGGGTGCGGGTCGGTCCGGACCCGGCGCACGTGGTGCCGGTGGTGCCCGCGGCCTGCGTCTTCGACCTGGGGCGCGGCGGCGACTTCCGGGCCAGGCCGGACGCGGCCACCGGATACGCGGCGGCCGAGGCGGCCCACGTGAGCACGCCGGGCGCCGGGGTGGCCGAGGGGTGCGTCGGGGCGGGCACGGGAGCCGTGGTCGGCACGCTGAAGGGCGGGGTCGGCACCGCGAGCACCGTGCTGGACTCGGGGATCACGGTGGCCGCTCTGGTGGTGGCCAACGCGGCGGGGTCGGTGACGGATCCGGAGACGGGGGTGCTGTACGGGGAGCTGTTCCGGGGCGGGCGGGTCCAGTACCCGGCGCCGGACGTCCACGCGGCCGCGGGGCGGCGGCTGGCCGAGGTCGCGGCGAGGAACGCGCCGCCGCCGCTGAACACCACGCTCGCCGTGGTCGCCACCGACGCGGACCTGTCCAAGGCGCAGGCGCAGAAGCTGGCCGGCACCGCGCACGACGGCATCGCGCGTGCCGTACGGCCGGTGCACCTGCTCAGCGACGGGGACACGGTGTTCGCGCTGGCGACCGGGGAGCGTCCGCTCGACGCCGGGCAGCCGCTCGCGCTGAACGAGGTGCTGGCGGCGGGCGCGGACGTGGTGACACGCGCGATCGTGCGAGCGGTCCGGGCCGCCGAGCCGGTGCAGGCCCCGGCAGGATCCTGGCCGTCGTACGGGGAGCTGTACGGGGAGCCGCGGGGAGCGGGTCGGGAGCCGCACGGGCAGCGGTGAGGAGGGGTCTACTGGCGTCCGTCCGGGGCCGGTTGAACCGAGCGCGTTGCGATTGTCCGGGTTTTGTCACGTGTCGGCGTTCCGGGCGGCCGGTGGGAACCCGGCCGGCCGCCGGCCCCCTCTACACGGCTGAAGCGACTACCGCACCACACCCGAACCTGGAGCAGCCCGTGACAACGCCGGACATAGCCACGCGGCGCGTACTGGGGGCCTGTGCCGCCCTGGTGGTCGGCGCCCTCACCCTCACCGCCTGCGGGGGGAGCGCCAGCGCCGACGACAAGAACGACGGCGGGGGCGGGTCGGGCTCCGCCAAGACCTCGGTGGCGAAGCTGGTCATCTCGGCCAAGGACGGGTCGACCGGCGCCTCGATCAACTCGACCGGCGTGAAGGTCAGCGACGGCAGGTTGACCGACGTGAAGATGACCGTGGCGGAGACGGGCGCCGCCGTGCCGGGCGCGGTGTCCGGCGACGGTGGCAGCTGGAAGCCGAAGGAGCAGCTGGAGCGGGGCACGAAGTACCGGATCACCGCCCGGGCGCAGGACGGAGAGGGCCGCCCGGCCGCGGCCGACTCGGTCTTCACGACCGTCTCGACGGCCAACAGCTTCGTCAGCACGTACACCCCGGACGGCGGCAGCACGGTCGGGGTGGGGATGCCGGTGTCGTTCACGTTCGACAAGGCGATCTCCGACCGCAAGAGCGTGCAGTCGCACATCACGGTCACCTCCAGCAGCGGTCAGGAGGTGGTCGGGCACTGGTTCGGCGCGCAGCGGCTCGACTTCCGGCCCCAGGAGTACTGGAAGGCCGGTTCCAAGGTCACGATGAAGATCGACCTGGACGGGGTGGAGGGCGCGAACGGTGTCTTCGGCGTCCAGAAGAAGAACGTCACCTTCACCGTGGGACGCGCGCAGGTCTCCACGGTGGACGTGAACACGCAGACCATGACGGTCGTGCGCGACGGCGAGACGCTCAAGTCGGTCCCGATCTCTGCGGGCAGCGCCTCGAACCCGACGTACAACGGGCAGATGGTGATCTCGGAGAAGTCCGAGCAGACGCACATGGACGGTTCGACGGTCGGGTTCGGCGGCGAGTACGACATCCCGGACGTGCCCCACGCGATGCGGCTGAGCCAGTCCGGCACCTTCATCCACGGCAACTACTGGTACAACCCGGGCAATCCGCCGTTCGGCGCCCAGGGGACCAGTCACGGCTGCGTCGGACTGCGCGACTCCCAGGGCGGGCAGGGCGACACCCCGGGCAAGTGGTTCTACGACCACTCGCTCATCGGCGACGTCGTCGTCGTCAAGAACTCCCCGGACGACACGATCGCGCCGGACAACGGCCTCAACGGCTGGAACATGCCGTGGAGCGAGTGGATCGCCGGCGGGGCGGCCTGAGCGGACTGTTCCGTCCGACCGGGCTCTGAGCAGCGTTTTTTGACGGTTCGTAGGGCCGCGCGGGAACTTCTCGCGCGGCCCGCGCGTTTTTCGTGCGTACGTTTTCTCGGTTCCCGGACATGATGTCCGACCGAGGGGCTACGGTATGCACCCACTAGGTGACATGCAGCAACGCCGGGAGAAACCTTGAGCGTTCCGTACGAGACGGCAGCGTACGAACCACCCGAGTCGCCCGAGTCTCCGGAGGAGTACCTGATGCGCCTGCTCGGTCGCGCTCTGAACTCGTTCGAGCTGCCCGACGAGACGATGGGGCGACTGGACTGCGCGCTGGCGCACGACGGTTCACTGCACTCCGCGCACCACAGCGCGGGGCTGCACCGCGAGACGTACCGGCACACCTGGCTGCTCGCCGACGGCTCGACGCTCACGCTCTGGGAGCTGGTCCACAACACCGCGCCGGGCGGCGAGCCGCAGCACGAGGTCTACGTGGACGAGGAGGAGCTGCGCACGGCCACCTCCCGGCTGGCGCTGCCGCCCGACACCCCCGACTTCGAGCTCCGGCAGCCGACGGCCCCGGTGCAGGTCCAGGTGCGGCTCTCACCCGTCCCCGCTCCGCGCCACTCCTACGTCCCCGACGCCTCGGCGGACCACGCCCGCCGGCTGCTGCGCCGCGCGGAGAACACGGACCGGCCGGGCGCGGACCTCGCCGAGCTGCTGGCGACGGCGTCCGCGCATCAGATCACCCAGGCATTCGGCGGCCCCGGCCGCGCGGGCGGCGCCCGGATCGGCTTCTCGCTCTACGAGCACGCCTTCCTGCTGCACGACGGCGCGGAGGTCTCCCTGTGGGAGGTCGAGCACACGGCCACGCCGGACGGGCGGCACATGTGCGAGGTGTACGACAGCGAGGACACGGCCCGCCGGGCGATGGACCGACGCGCGGCGCAGGTCTCCCCGTAGGCGGGACGCCCGTTCAGGCCGGACGCCCGTTCAGGCGAGACGCCCGTTCAGGCCGGACGCCCGTTCAGGCGGGACACCGTGGGGCGCGGCATCCGTGAGGCTCGGCACCGTGGGACGGACGGCGTGGCAGGGCGGCGGATTCGCCGTACGGCGGTGGGCCGGGCCCCCTCGCGGAAGGGACCCGGCCCGTACGTCACGGCGTTCGACGCTCCTTGCCGCTACGCGACCACCGGCTGCTTCTCCCCCGGTGTCGGGGCCGAGGGGCCCGCGTCGCCGCCGGGTTCCTGGGCCCGCGCTCCCGGCACCGGCTTGCGCAGGCCCTTGAGGGCGATCACCAGGGCGGTGCTGACGCAGACGCCGGCCGCGATGGCGACCAGGTAGAGCAGCGGGTTGCCGATCAGCGGGACCACGAAGATGCCGCCGTGCGGGGCGCGCAGCGTCGCGCCGAAGGCCATCGAGAGGGCGCCGGTGACCGCGCCGCCCGCCATCGAGGCCGGGATGACGCGCAGCGGGTCGGCCGCGGCGAACGGGATGGCGCCCTCGGAGATGAAGGAGGCGCCCAGGACCCAGGCGGCCTTGCCGTTCTCGCGCTCGGCGGCGTTGAAGAGCCGGCCGCGCACGGTGGTGGCCAGGGCCATCGCCAGCGGTGGGACCATGCCGGCCGCCATCACCGCCGCCATGATCTTCATGGCCGAGTCGCTGGGACTGGCGACCGCGATGCCCGCGGTGGCGAAGGTGTAGGCGACCTTGTTGACCGGGCCGCCGAGGTCGAAGCACATCATCAGGCCGAGCAGCGCGCCGAGCAGGATCGCGTTGGCGCCGGACAGGCCGTTCAGCCAGTCGGTCATGCCCGACTGCGCGGAGGCGATGGGCTTGCCGATCACGACGAACATCAGGAAGCCGACGACCGCCGCCGAGATCAGCGGGATCACCACCACCGGCATGATGCCGCGCAGCGCCTTCGGTATCGGTACGCGCTGGATCGCCAGCACCACCGCGCCGGAGATCAGACCGGCCGCCAGGCCGCCGAGGAAGCCGGCGTTGATGGTGAGGGCGATCGAGCCGCCGACGAAGCCGGGGACCAGGCCGGGCCGGTCGGCCATGCCGTAGGCGATGTAGCCGGCGAGCACCGGGACGAGGAAGGCGAAGGCGACGCCGCCGATCTGGAACAGCAGCGCGCCCCAGCTGTCCGCCTGGGTCCACACGAAGTGGTCCATGACGGAGGGCGCCTTGTTGATCTCGTAGCCGCCGATCGCGAAGCCCAGGGCGATGAGCAGTCCGCCCGCGGCGACGAAGGGGACCATGTAACTGACGCCGGACATCAGCCACTTGCGGAGCTTGGCGCCGTAGCCCTCGCCGGTCCGCCCGCCGCGCTCGACGGGCGTCGCTCCCGGGGAGGCGGAGGTGACCTCGCCGCGGGCCGCCTTGCCGCGGACCTCGCCGATCAGCTCGGCGGGCCGGTTGATGGCCGCCTTGACGCCGGTGTCGACGGTGGGCTTCCCGGCGAAGCGGTCCTTCTCGCGTACGGCGACGTCGTGGGCGAGGATCACACCGTCCGCCGCCGCGATCACCGCCGGGTCGAGCCGGGTGAATCCGGCCGAGCCCTGGGTCTCGACGACGAGGTCGACGCCCGCCTCGCGGCCGGCGTTCTCCAGCGACTCGGCGGCCATGTAGGTGTGCGCGATGCCGGTGGGGCAGGAGGTGACGGCGACGATCCGGAAGGGGCGCGCGGGCCCGTCGGCGTCCTCGCCGGTGCTGCCCGGGGCGGTCTCGGCGGAGGCCGCCGCCGAGACCGTCCCGGTGTCCCTGGTGTCCTCGGCGGAGCGCTCGGTGGTGCCCTCCGCGGTGCCCCCGGCGGTCTCCTCGGCCGCGGTGGGCTCCTCCCCGCGGATCAGCGCGGCGGCGGCGGCCGCGTCGTCCACCGAGCGCAGCGCGGCGGTGAACTCGGCGTTCATCAGCTGCCGGGCCAGCGAGGAGAGGATCGTCAGGTGGGCGTCGTCGGCGCCCGCCGGAGCGGCGATCAGGAAGACGAGGTCGGCCGGGCCGTCCGTCGCCCCGAAGTCGATACCGGCCGGGCTGCGCCCGAAGGCGAGCGTCGGCTCGGTGACGTGCTCGCTGCGGCAGTGCGGGATGCCGATGCCGCCGTCGAGTCCGGTCGGCATCTGCGCCTCGCGGGCGGCGACGTCGGCGAGGAAGCCGTCCAGGTCGGTCACCCGGCCCAGGGCCGCCATCCGCTCCGCGAGGGCGCGCGCCGCCGCTTCCTTGGTGTCGGCGGACAGGTCGAGGTCGACCAGGTCCGCGGTGATCATGTCGCTCATCGCGGGCTCCTTAGCTCGCGTATCGCCCGGACCGTGGGGTGAGGGGCGGGGGCGGGGAGGGGGACGGGGGCACTGCGGTGGGGGCTGGGGACGGCCCCGGGGAAGGGGCCGTGAGCGACCCCTGCGAGAAGGCCGTGAGCGGGGCCGACGGGGAGGCCGGGGACTGCGGGGCCGGGGACTGCGGGGCCGGGGACTGCGGGGCCGGGGGTCATGGCGCCGGTTCCCTCAGTACGCGGTCCACCGGAACCTCCGTCGTGACGGTCACGGCGGCCGGGTCCAGGTCGTGCGGCGTCGGCATCACGCTGCCCGGCAGCTGGACGGCGGCGGCGCCGTGCGCGACGGCGGAGGCGAGGGCGCCGGGACCGGCACCGCCGGCGACGAGGAAACCGGCGAGCGAGGAGTCGCCCGCGCCGACGTTGCTGCGCACGGCGTCCACGCGGGCGGTGCCGAACCAGGTGCCCGCGTCGTCCACGAGCAGTTGCCCGTCGGCGCCCAGGCTGGCGAGCACGGCGCGGGCGCCCAGCTCCCGCAGTTCCTCGGCGGCCTTCACGGCGTCGCCGACCGTGGCCAGCGGACGGCCGACGGCCTCGGCGAGTTCCCCGGCGTTCGGCTTGACCACGTCGGGACGCTCGCGCAGCGCCCGCAGCAGGGCCGGCCCCGAGGTGTCCAGGGCGATGCGGACCCCGGCGGCGTGTGCGCGGGCGACCAGGTCGGCGTACCAGGACGGGGCGAGTCCGCGGGGCAGGCTGCCGCAGCAGGCGATCCAGTCCGCGCCGGGCGACTGGCGCCGTACGGTCTCCAGGAGCAGTTCGCGTTCGGCCGGGGAGAGTTCGGGACCCGGTGCGTTGATCTTCGTCAGGACGCCGTCGGCCTCGGCGAGCGCGATGTTGGAGCGGGTGGGCCCGGCGATCGGGACCGGCGCGACCTCGATGCCCTGGGCGTCGAGCAGGGCGGCGACGAGGGCGCCCGGTGCCCCGCCCAGCGGCAGCACCGCGACGGTGCGCTGCCCGGCTGCGGTCACCGCGCGCGAGACGTTCACGCCCTTGCCGCCGGGGTCGACCCGTTCGCCGGTGGCGCGGACGACCTCGCCGCGGTCGAGGGAGGGCACCTCGTAGGTGCGGTCCAGCGACGGGTTGGGGGTGACGGTGAGGATCATGCGCGTACCACTTCCGTGCCGGCGCGCTCGATGTCGCCCGCGTCCTCGGGGCTCAGCCCGTTGTCGGTGATCAGGAGGTCAACGTCGCCGAGGGCGCCGAAGCGGGCGAAGTGCTCCTGGGCGTACTTGGAGGAGTCGGCGAGCAGCACCACGCGCCGGGCGGCGCTCAGCGCGGCCCGTTTGACGGCGGCCTCGGCGAGGTCGGGGGTGGTCAGACCGTGCTCCACGGAGAACCCGTTGGCCGCCACCACGGCCACGTCGGCGCGGATCTCGCCGTACGCGCGCAGCGCCCAGGCGTCCACGGCGGCGCGTGTACGGTGCCGCACGCGCCCTCCGACGATGTGGAGCTGGATGCCGGGGTGGTCGGCGAGACGGGCGGCGATGGGGAGGCTGTGGGTGACCACGGTCAGGGATGCCTCGGGCGGGATCGCCGCGGCCATCCGGGCGACCGTGGAGCCCGCGTCGAGGATCACCGTGCCCTCGACGGGGAGTTCCGCGAGGGCCGCCCGGGCGATGCGGTCCTTCTCGTCGGCGGCCGTGGACTCGCGCTCGGCGAGGTCCGGTTCGAAGTCGAGCCGCCCGGCGGGGATCGCGCCGCCGTGCACCCGGCGGAGCAGACCGGCGCGGTCGAGCGCCTTGAGGTCGCGGCGGATGGTCTCCGCCGTCACCTGGAACTCCTCGGCCAGCGACACCACGTCCACCCGGCCGCCGTCCCGGGCCAGCCGGAGGATCTCCTGCTGCCGCTCCGGTGCGTACATGACCGTTCACCTCCGACCCATGCCCGAACCTGTTGTTTCGCTCGGAGGCTACGCCCGGTTGTCCGAAATGTAAACAGGGATCGGAAACACTCAGACACAACCAGGCATGAACGGGCATGGGTAGGGAGAAGGGCGGGCCCGGCGCCTCCGCGCCGGGCCCGCCCTCCCCTGTCCCGCTTCCGCGGGCCCGTGACCGCGGTCTCAGGCCAGCGCGGGCTCCTTCTCCCCCGTCCGGTCCTCCGCCGGGTCCCCTTCCACGTGCTGGGCCGGCCGCCCGGGCAGCGCGAACATCAGCAGGAAGATGACGGCCAGTACCGCGGCCACCCACCCCAGCGCGTTCTGGAAGGCGTCCACGTAGGCCGGGCCGATGCGGGCGGGGGTGAGCCGGTCGCTCATGGTGCCGAAGAAGACCACCGACACCAGCCCGAGCCCGAGCGCGTTGCCCATCTGCTGCACCGTGTTGATGAGCCCCGACGCCGACCCGGCGTGCTCGCGCGGCACCTGGGAGAGCACCGCGTCGGTCAGCGGCGCGACGATCAGGCCCATCCCGAGGCCCATCACGACCAGCGGCAGCGCCATCTGCCAGGACGTGATCGCGAGCCCGTAGCGGCCGGACTCCCAGATGTAGAGGAGCACTCCGGCCGCCATCACCAGCGCGCCCGCCTGGAGCACCTTGCGCCCGAAGCGCGGAACCAGCTTCTGCACCGACACCCCGGCGGCCGCGGACACGGCGATCGAGAACGGCACGCCGGTCAGGCCGGCCCGCAGCGGGCTCCAGCCCAGCCCGAACTGCATGTACAGCGTCCACACCAGGAAGAAGATGCCGAGCGCGACCCCGAAGACGGTCTGCACGGCGATCCCGGCCGCGAAGCTCTTCACCCTGAACAGCGACAGCTCCACCAGCGGCGATCCGTCCCGCGCGCTCTTGCGCCGCTCGTAGGCCACCAGGACCGCGAGGACGACCAGCGAACCTGCCATCGACAGGTACCCCCACAGCGGCCAGCCCAGCTCCTCGCCCCGGGTGAGCGGGTAGACCAGCATCAGCAGGCCGAGGGTGACCAGCGCGACCCCGACCAGGTCGAGCCGGAGCGCGCGCGGCGCCCTGGACTCCGTGATGAAGCGGCTGCCGAGGACGAGGCCCGCGATGCCGACCGGCAGGTTGATGAGGAAGATGGGCCGCCATTCGAGCCCGAAGAGGTTCCACTCGGTGAGCAGGGCGCCCAGCAGCGGGCCGGACACGGCGCCGAGTCCGACGATCGCGCCGAACAGCCCGAAGACCTTGCCGCGTTCGTGCGCCGGGAAGGTGGCGTGCACGATCGACAGCACCTGCGGCACCATCAGCGCCGCCATGCCGCCCTGGAGGATGCGGGAGGCGACCAGCATCTCCGGGTTGGCCGCGAGGCCGCACAGCGCCGAGGCCAGGGTGAAGCCGCCGATGCCGAGGAGGAAGACCCGCTTGCGGCCGTGGATGTCGCCGAGCCGCCCGCCGGTGATCAGGCCGGCCGCGAAGGCGAGGGCGTAACCGGCGGTGATCCACTGGATCTGGCTGAAGGAGGCACCCTCGTCCTTCTGGATCGAGGGGATGGCGATGTTGACGATGGTGACGTCTACCAGGTCCATGAACGCGGCGGTCATCACGATCGCGAGCGCGAACCAGCGGCGGCGGTCGCCCGCACCGCCCGCGTCGGCCGGGGCGGTGACGGTGGCGGTGGTGGCGGCGGGCGGGACGTGCGGGGCGGGAGCCGGGTCCGGGGTGTGCGTGGAGGTCATGGGAAGGAACCTATGGGGGCAGTAGGTCGAATGATGTCCTAGATCTGCGGCATCCTCGCACGCATGACGACGGACACCCCGGCACGGCTGCTGACGCTGCTCTCGCTCCTCCAGACGCCCCGCGAATGGCCCGGCGGTGAACTGGCCGGCCGGCTCGGGGTCTCCCGTCGCACGGTCCGGCGGGACATCGACCGCCTGCGCGAACTGGGTTATCCGGTCCAGGCCACGATGGGCTCCGACGGCGGCTACCGACTGGTCGCCGGCAAGGCGATGCCGCCGCTCGTCCTCGACGACGAGGAGGCGGTGGCCATCGCGGTCGGGCTGCGGGCGGGCGCCGGGCACGCGGTCGCGGGCCTGGACGAGGCGTCGGTGCGGGCCCTGGCCAAGCTGGAACAGGTGCTGCCCTCGCGGCTGCGGCACCGCGTCGCCACGCTCCAGTCCGCGACCACGCCGCTGACCAGCGGGGACGGGCCGAGCATCGCGCCCGAGACGCTGACCGTGATGGCGTCCACGGTGGCCGGGCACGAGCGGCTGCGGTTCGCCTACCGCGCGGCGGACGGCACCGAGACACGGCGCGTGACGGAGCCGTACCGGCTGGTGTCGACGGGGCGGCGCTGGTACCTGGTCGCCTACGACCTCGACCGGGCCGACTGGCGGACCTTCCGGGTCGACCGGGTGAGCGAGCCCTTCGCCACGGGTGCCCGGTTCGCGCCCCGCGAGCTGCCGACCGGCGACGCGGCCGAGTACCTGCGGCGCTCCATGCGGCGCCGCAACGACTCCTACGAGATCGTGGTCGTCTTCCACGCACCGGCCGAGGCCGTCGCGCCGCTGCTGCCGTACTGGATGGGAACGCCCGAGCCGGTGGACGGCTGCACCTCGTGCGTGGTGCGGGCGACCGTGTCCGGTCCGGTGGAGTGGACGGCGGCCCGGCTGGCGACGAGCGGGCTGGAGTTCCGGGTCAGGGAACCGGCGGAACTGGTGGAGTGCGTACGGGAACTGGGTGCGCGGCTGGGACGGGCGGCGGGAGGCGACTGAGCGCACCCCGTCAGGCGGGGGCGTCCTCCCAGGCGAACCCGCGCAGCGCCGCCAGGTTCAGCAGCGCCTGCTCCAGGGGACTGCGCGCCCCCTGGGAGGACGACGCCCAGTGCTCGGCCGCGACGCGCACGGCCGCACCCGCCACGGCGGCCGCGAAGTGCAGCCGGGGAGAGGCGGCCAGTCGCGCGGCAACGTTGTCGTCGCCGCCGGCCATCCGTGCGGCCAGCGCCTCGACCAGTCCACGCTCCGTGGAGTGGCAGACCTCGGCCCACACCTTGCGCAGCGCCGGGCTGCTCCCGGCCAGGTGGATGAGGGTGCGGGCCCACTCCCAGGACGGCGCCGAGACACCGGCGCCCGGGGTCAGCGTGTGCCGCACGGCGTGTTCCAGGGCGTCGGGCGGGGCCAGCTCGGCCGGGGCCTCGCGCACCGCCCGTACCCAGCGCTCGGCGCCCAGGGCGTAGAGCGGGGCGACCGCCTCTTCCTTGGCGGCGAAGTAGCGGTAGAAGGTGCGCGGGGCGACCCCGGCGGCCCTGGCGATGTCCTCGGCCCGGGTGGCCCGCAGGCCCTGGCCGACGAAGAGGCGGGCCGCGGCCCGGGCGATCTCCATCCGGGTCTCGGCCTTGCGCCGCTCGGTCAGGGAGACCGGCCCCGGTTCGGGGGCGGAGGCGGGGAACGCGGGGATCGTGCTGCTCACTTCGGCAGGCTATGCCGCTGTGGCAGAATCTGCCATTCGGCGGGCCACCCCGGGGTTCAGGTTCGGGGTGCCCCGCCACCCCGCTCTGCTTGGGCACGGTGGCCGTGCTCCCGGCGTGGAAGGAGCCGGGCTGCGGCGCCCCGGGGGGAGAGGCGCCGCAACCCGGCCTGGAAGGTCCCGGCGCCGGGGGGAGTGCGTCGGGACGTGGTCCGAGGGGGCGGTGGGCCGGGCCGGTCGTGCACCGGCGGTCGAGGCCCGCGCAAGCTGGGCCCGAGGTTCTTGTTCCCGGCGCCCCGCGGGTTGAAGCAGCGTTGTACGGCCATGTTCGCGCGGGGCCCGGTCACCGGCGTACGCCCCACGCGCCACGTCACGCCCCCGCGTCACGCGGTGTCCGGCTCGCCGCCCCGCCCGGAACGGCTTCCCCGGGCCGGGCGGCCGATCGGCACCGTCGGTGTCGGCCGGCCCCGTCGGTACGCTACGCCGCCGCCTCGAAGCCGGTGTCACGGGCCAGCTTCTTCAGCTCCAGCAGCGCGTGCTTCTCGATCTGGCGGATGCGCTCGCGGGTGAGGCCGTGCTCCTTGCCGACCTCGGTCAGGGTGCGCTCGCGGCCGTCGTCGATGCCGTACCGCATCTTGATGATGGAGGCGGTGCGCGGGTCGAGGCGGCCGATGAGGTCGTCCAGCTCCTCGCTGCGCAGCAGGGTCAGCACCGACTGCTCGGGGGACACGGCCGAGGTGTCCTCCAGCAGGTCGCCGAACTGGGTCTCGCCCTCGTCGTCCACCGACATGTTCAGCGAGACCGGGTCGCGGGCCCAGTCGAGCACGTCGGTGACGCGCTCCGGCGTCGAGCCCAGCTCCGCCGCGATCTCGGCGGGCTCCGGCTCGCGGCCGTGCTCGCGGTTGAACTCGCGCTGCACGCGCCGGATCCGGCCCAGCTCCTCCACCAGGTGGACGGGGAGCCGGATGGTGCGGGACTGGTCGGCGATCGAGCGGGTGATGGCCTGACGGATCCACCAGGTCGCGTACGTCGAGAACTTGAAGCCCTTGCGGTAGTCGAACTTCTCGACCGCGCGGACCAGGCCGGCGTTGCCCTCCTGGATCAGGTCGAGGAGCGGCAGACCGCTGCGCGGGTAGCGGCGGGCGACGGCGACGACCAGACGGAGGTTGGAGCGGATGAAGACGTCCTTCGCCCGCTCGCTCTCGTCGATCAGCGCCTGGAGCTCCTCGCGGCTGGCGTCGGCCGCGGTCTCCTCGCCGCCTTCGAGGACCTGCCGCGCGAACACACCGGCCTCGATGGTCTGGGACAGCTCGACCTCCTTGGCGGCGTCGAGCAGCGGTGTCCGGGCGATCTCGTCCAGGTACATGCCGACCAGATCGCGGTCGGCGAGCTCTCCGCCGTTGGCGCGGACGCTGGTTGCCGCGCCGGAGGTCTCGCCGGTGGCGGACTTACGACGGGCGACGGCACGGGTTGCCATGCGTGCTCCCTTGCGATGGTGGTTCAGCGGGTGGTCCTGTGGAGTTCGGGCGCCCCGTGGGTTGTCTCCGGTCCCTCTCGGGACTCTCCTCGGGTGCCCTGCATCCGATGGAAACAACGACTGGAATCCGGACAGAATTCCCAACCCGCCCCTCGATTTTTCTGATCATGCAGTACCCTGTGCCGCCACAGAGGGAGGGGCGATGCGGCCGGAATCCGTCGAGGTCCAGGTCAGACCGGGAACCACGGACGACCTGGGGGCCCTCACCGACCTCTACAACCACTACGTACGTGAGACGCCCGTCACGTTCGACACCGAGCCGTTCACCCCGGAAGAGCGCCGCCCTTGGCTGCTCTCCCACCCTGAAGACGGCCCGTACCGGCTGAGGGTTGCCACGGACGCGGACTCACAGGAGATTCTGGGCTACGCCACATCCAGCCCTTATCGCGCGAAGCCCGCCTACGGGACCTCGGTGGAGACCACCGTCTACGTCGCCCCGGGGGCGGGCGGCCGCGGTGTCGGCTCGCTCCTCTACACGGCCCTCTTCGACGCCCTGGCCGAGGAGGACCTGCACCGGGCCTACGCGGCCGTGGCGCAGCCCAACGAGGCGTCCGCCCGGCTGCACGCGCGCTTCGGCTTCCGGCACGTCGGCACGTACCGCGAGGTGGGCCGCAAGTTCGGCCGGTACTGGGACGTGGCCTGGTACGAGAAGCCGCTGTGACCGCCCCGGGGCCGCCCCGACCCCGCCGAGGGGTGACGTCCCCGGCGGCTCCGGCCCCCGCCGGGGGTGACGTCCCCGGTGGTCAGCCGAACTGCACCGACCGCTTGGCCAGCCCCATCCAGAATCCCTCGATCACGGACCGCCGCAGGTCCAGCTCACCGGCCGCGTCCGCCGCGCCCATCGTCACGAACAGGGGCGCGAAGTGCTCGGTGCGCGGATGGGCGAGCCGCCCCGCCGGGGATTTGCGGGCGAAGTCGAGCAGCCCGTCCACGTCCCCGCCCTCCAGCGCGCCGCGGCCCCAGTCGTCGAACTCCGCGGACCAGGAGGGGATGCCGCCCTGGCGCAGCGCGGCCAGGTTGTGGGTGAAGAAGCCGGAGCCGATGATCAGCACGCCCTCGTCGCGCAGCGGCGCGAGCCTGCGGCCGATGTCCATGAGCCGCGCCGGGTCGAGGGTCGGCATGGAGACCTGGAGGACCGGGATGTCGGCGTCCGGGTACATCTCGACCAGCGGCACGTAGGCGCCGTGGTCGAGGCCGCGGTCGGGGACGTCCTGCACGGGCGTGCCGGGGGCGCGCAGCAGCTTGCGTACGGACTCGGCGAGCGCGGGGGCGCCCGGGGCCTCGTAGCGCACCTGGTAGTAGTGCTCCGGGAAGCCCCAGAAGTCGTAGACCAGGGGGACGGTCCGGGTGGCGCCGAGGGCGAGCGGAGCCTCCTCCCAGTGGGCGGAGACGACGAGGATCGCCCTGGGGCGGGGCAGGGCGGCGGACCAGGCGGCGAGTTCGCCGGGCCAGACGGGGTCGTCGGCGAGCGGCGGGGCGCCGTGGCTGAGGTAGAGGGCGGGCATGCGCTCCTGGACGGCGGCGGCCATGGCTACTCCAATACTTGAACTCTCAATCTTTACTTGCCGTCAATCTACGCCCATTTTGTTTAACATTCAAGAAGTCGCCTCGTAGAGTGGGACGCATGAACGACGAACCCCGTTGGCTCGACCCCGAGGAGCAGCTCGTCTGGCGCTCCTACATCGAGGCCGCCACCCTCCTGGAGGATCACCTCGACCGGCAGCTCCAGCGCGACGCGGGCATGCCGCACGTCTACTACGGCCTGCTGGTCAAGCTGGCCGAGTCGCCGCGGCGGCGGCTGCGGATGACGGAGCTGGCCAAGTACGCGAAGATCACCCGTTCCCGGCTCTCGCACGCGGTCGCCCGACTGGAGAAGAACGGCTGGGTCCGCCGCGAGGACTGCCCCTCCGACAAGCGCGGCCAGTTCGCCATCCTCACGGACGAGGGGTACGACGTGCTGCGCCGCACCGCGCCGGGTCACGTGAACGCCGTACGCCAGGCCGTCTTCGACCGGCTCACCCCGGAACAGCAGAAGTCCCTCGGCGCGATCATGAGGATCGTCGCCGAGGGACTTCAGCCGAGCGAAGCGGGTGCGGACCTGCCCTGGCTGCGCTGAGCGCGCGGCCGGGGCAGGTCCGGGGGAACCGTGCGTACGGGGCGTCCCCTCCCCGTACGCACGGGTGGAACAGGGGCCCGAGCGGGTGGCGGGACCGGTGTCAGTGGGCGACGACCGGCACCGGCAGCTCGTCCTCGGCCGCGTCGCCCGCACCGGAACCGGCGACGGCACTGCCGCCCGGACGCCCGGCGTTGACGAAGGTCAGGGCGATCGCGGCCGCCACGACCAGGATGCCGACGGCGACCCAGATCGCGCTGGTGTAGCCCTGCACCTGGCCCTCCAGCTGGACCAGCTGCTGCTGGGACCGGGAGCCCGCGCCGCCGATGTGGTCGGCGATGTACGACGTGGTGGCCGAGGCGGCGATCGTGTTCAGCAGCGCCGTACCGATCGCGCCGCCCACCTGCTGCGAGGTGTTGACCATCGCCGAGGCGACACCGGCGTCCCGCGGCTCCACCCCCATGGTGGCCATGGACATGGCCGGCATGAACGCCGTACCCATGCCGAGACCGAGCAGCAGCATGCCGGGCAGCAGCACCGAGGCGTAGGAGGTGTCGAGCTCCAGCCGGGTCAGGAACAGCATGCCGACGGCGGCCACCAGGAAACCGGGGCCCATCAGCAGCCGGGGCGCGACCCGGGTCATCAGCCGGGCGCCGATCTGGGTGGAGCCCGTGATCATGCCCGCGATCATCGGCAGGAAGGCGAAGCCGGTCTTCACCGGCGAGTAGCCCTGCACGATCTGCAGGTAGTAGGTGAGGAAGAGGAACAGGCCGAACATCGCGATGACGGCCAGGCCCAGCGAGAGGTAGATCCCGCCCCGGTTGCGCTCGGTGATCACGCGCAGCGGCAGCAGCGGGGCCTTCACCCGGGACTCGACCAGCACGAACGACAGCAGCAGCACGGCCGCGCCGACGAACATGCCGACGGTCATCGCGTCGCTCCAGCCCTCGGACTCGGCGCGGGTGAAGCCGTAGACCAGCGCGACCAGGCCCAGGGTGGACAGGATCACGCCGGGGATGTCGAGCGGCGAGCGGTTGCGGCCGCCGCCGGGCTCACGGATGACGAGGTACGCACCGGCCGCGGCGACGACCGCGAACGGGATGTTGACGAAGAACGTCCAGCGCCAGTTCAGGTACTCGGTGAGGAAACCGCCGAGGATCAGACCCACGGCGCCACCGCCACCGGCGATCGCACCGTAGATGCCGAAGGCCTTGGCACGCTCCCTGGCGTCCGTGAACATCACCGCGAGCAGGGAGAGCGCGGCGGGCGCGAGCAGCGCGCCGAAGACGCCCTGGAGGGCGCGGGAGCCGAACATCATCGCCTCGTTGGTGGCCGCACCGCCCAGCGCGGAGGCGACGGCGAAACCGGTCAGACCGAGGACGAAGGTGCGCTTGCGGCCCCACAGGTCGGCTATCCGGCCGCCGAACAGCAGCAGACCGCCGAAGGCGAGGGCGTAGGCCGTGACGACCCACTGCCGGTTGCCGTCGGAGATGCCGAGGTCCTGCTGCGCGGAGGGCAGGGCGATGTTCACGATGGTGGCGTCGAGGACGACCATCAGCTGGGCGAGCGCGATGAAGACGAGCGCTTTCCAGCGGCCGGCGTCCGGGGCGTCGGAGACGCCGGAGGCCTTGACGGCTGATTGAGACATGGGGGTACCCACTTCGGGACTTCGTGACGGAAAAAGGTGAGTAAAGGGACGACTGGGCTCGGGGCGACGGCCGTGGGGCCGCCGTCCTTTCTGTACAGACGGTCGGGAGTCGCGGAGCTACCGGCGTGCGGCCGCTGACGGCGCAGCCGCCGGCGCGCGACTACCGGTGTCGCCGGCGTTCAGCCACTGCCGGGGTGCGGCCCGCTGATGGTGTGCGGCCCGCCGGTGGTGGAGATGCCGGTGGTGCAGATGTCAGTGGTGGAGACGTCAGTGGTGCAGATGTCGTTGGCGTAGGTGTCGGTGACGGAGTGTCGGTGGCGGGGCTACTGGTCGCAGGGCCGGCGCAGGTCCTCCAGGGTCACTTCCGTGCCCGGCAGGGCGGTGCGGGCAGGTGCCCGCAGCCCGTCCAGGAACAGCTGCAGATGGCGATGGACGAACCGGTCGGCGCTCAGACACCCCGTACCGGCCGGAGGCCGGCTGAGCTGGGCCGCGGCGATCATCACATCGCCCACGCCCACGTCACCGCGGAGCTGACCGGCCGCCTTCGCCCGGTCCATGACCTCGGCGACGAGCCGCTCGACCCGTTCGCGCGCCGCTTCCAGATCGGGGTGGTGCTGGTTGAAGGAGCTGGACGCCATGGGGCACAGGGCGCTGATCCGCTCGTCGACGGAGGCGTGCACGAAGCGCTCCAGCGCCTCGAACGCGTCACCGGTCTCCGCGAGGGCCAGTTCGGCCGCCTGTGCCGTGCGGTCCATGACCGAGCAGACGACCTCGCGGACGAGGGCGTCGCGGTCGGGGAAGTTGCGGTACACCGTGGCGTTGCCGACGCCCGCCCTGCGGGCGACCTCGTCGAGCGGCACATCCGGACCGTGCTCGACGAACATCTCCCGGGCGGCGGTGACGATCCGCTCCCGGTTGCGCAGGGCATCGGCACGGGGCCGGGCCGCCTTGCGCAGCTCGGGGGTCGCGGTCGCGGTCTGCACGGCGCACTCCTTGGTGTCGGTGAGGTGTCGGTGACGCCTGTCGGTGATGCTTGTCGGTGATGCTGTGTGGCGACGTCCGTGTCGGATGTGACGACTGGGTTCACGATCCGGGGAGTCAATCCCCGCTTCGCTCGGACACAGGTCTAAACGGGGAAGGCGTCCCCGGTTATTTCCCGCTCCCGAAGAACTTTCCGGTGACCTGAGTCACATCCCGTCCCGGGCCGGTCCCCCGGTCGGCGGCTACCGGCGAGAAACCCACGATCGGCCCCTCCAGCGCGCGCCCGACCACCCCTCGGCACAGGGTGAATCGCAAGGGTGCAGCCGGGTCGGGCGGCTGCCGTGGTCCGGGAGGTCCGCATGCAGCCGCAGGGGCAGGCGCAGCCGCCGAGCCGGCGCATACGCCCGCGCCGCCTGGCCGCGATCGGAACCGTCAGCGTCCTGACCCTCGCGCTCAGCACCTCGGCCGGCACCGGCCGGCTGGCACCCGGCACCTCGACCGCGGGCCCCGGCCCCGCCGCCCTCTCCCGCTCCTCCGCGCACGGCCCCTGCATGATCAGTGGCGGCTCCGAGATCCAGATGTCCGAGGGCGTGCCGACCTCCACCGGCTACGCCCGCTCGACCGGCACCGTCCGCGCCCTCAACCTGATGATCGACTTCTCCGACGCGCCCGGCGAGGGCAAGGCGCTCGACCGGTACGCCGAGTTCTTCCCGCAGACGAAGCAGTGGTTCGCCGCCAGCAGCTACGGCCGCCTCGACTACCGGCCCGAGACCCCGATCCGCGACTGGCTCCGCATGCCCAAGTCCTTCGCCGAGTACGGCATAGAGCGCGGCGCCCCCTTCGAACCCGGCTACCGCAAACTGATCCAGGACCTGGTCGCGGCCGCCGACGCGAAGGTGGACTTCCGCGCGTACGACCTCCTGAACGTCCTGGTCACCCCGAACGCGGGCCCCTCCGCCCTGGACACCGTCCTGTCGGTGACCTTCGCCGGCAACCAGGACGCCCCCGTCGCCGACGGCGTCCCGGTGGCCAACGCCTCCTTCGTCTACTCCCGCCAGGACGACGGCTCCGGCTCCTACGACAAGACCGGCTACCGGGTCCTCCCCCACGAGAACGGCCACGTCTTCGGCCTGCCGGACCTCTACACCCAGGAAGGCGGCGGCGCCGTCGGCCACTGGGACATCATGAGCGAGGACTGGGGCGCCAACAACGACCTCCTGGGCTGGCACAAGTGGAAGCTGGGCTGGCTCGAGCCGTCCCAGGTGCACTGCGCGTCCGCGCCGGGGACGACGGAGTACACGCTGACGCCGCTGGCCCGCAAGGGCGGCGACAAGCTGGTCGTCCTCCCACTGGACGGCAGGACCGGCTACGCGTTCGAACTGCGCACCCGTGAGGGCAACGACCAGACCGTGTGCCGGCCCGGCGTACTGATCTACAAGGTCGACGCGGACGTGGACACCGGGATGGGCCCCGTCCGGGTCTACGACTCCGAGCGCGACAGCGGCGGCTGCACCCGCAGCCCGAACGTCCACGCCGAACTCTCCGACGCCACCTTCACCGCCGGCGAGACCTTCAAGGACCCGCGCCGGGGCATCACGGTCAAGGTGTCGGAGACGGACGCGAAGGGCGACGTCCGGGTGCGGGTCACCCGTAAATGACGTCGGGGGCCGGAGTACGAGGGCGGGGGCAGGGGCGGAGGTAGGGGTAGGTTCCGGACGAGCGGGACGAGCGGGACGACCGGGGCGAGCGGGACGTCTGGCGCGAGCGGGACGACCGGGCCGACCGGCACGAGCGGCGTGACGCGACCGGGGTGATCACGGTGGCGGGGGCTACCGTAGGCGGCGACCTGCCGTGACCGCCGTACCGGAGAGTCCATGCCCGCCCGAACCACTCGCGACGCCGCCCCCGAGCGGGCCCCCGACGGAGCGCGCGCCAGGCCCACCGACGGGCCGGACTCGGGCGTACCGGCCGAGGCGGTCGCCCCGCTGCTGCGCGGCATCGCCGTACTCCGCGGGCTGACCGAGGCGGACGGCGGCACCCTCAGCCTCAGCGGCCTGGAGAAGGCCACCGGCCTGGCCCGCTCCACGGTCGACCGCCTCACGGCGACCCTCGCCCGCATGGAATACGTCCGCCTGGACGGCCGCGACGTGACCCTCGCCCCCCGCCTGATGGACCTCGGCAACGCCTACCTCGCCGCCCTCCGCCTCCCCGCCCTGCTCTCCTCCCGCGCCGACGCCCTGGCCGACGAACTGGACGAGTCGGTGTCGCTGGCGGTCGGCGACCGCGACGGCATCCGCTTCATCCACCAGGCGACGCGCCGCCGGGCGATGTCCCTGAGCTTCCGCATCGGCGACCTGCTCCCGGCCGAACGCACCGCCCCCGGCCCCCTGTTCGCCACCGAGTGGACGGAGTCCGACTGGCACCGCTGGCACGAGCGCCGGACCGCGGACCCGAAGGACCACGCCTTCCCCGCCGTACCGCCCCGCGAACACGGCCCCCACGACGAGGACTTCGGCCGGCGTACGGCGAAGGCGGCGGGCGACGGCTGGGCCCTGGACGACCAGTTGATCGAACCGGGGCTGGTCGCGCTGTCGGTCCCGGTACGGGATCCCGGCACCGGCCGGGTGGCGTGCGTGGCCAGCGTGGTGAGCCACACCAGCCGCCACACCGCACCGGACCTGCGGGCGGCCCTGCTCCCCCGCCTGCGCACGGCGGTCGCGGCGATGGAGGAGGACCTGCGCACCGCCCCGCCGCCGGAACCGGGGCCGCCCCGCGCGGGCCTGGCCACCTGGACGGGCGCCTCCAAACAAGAACTGGGCCGGGAGTTCGTGGAGTCCCTCGCCCGCGGCCTGACCGTACTGACCGCCTTCGGCGAAGGCCGCGCGACGCTGACCCTGGCGCAGGTCGCCAGGACGACGGGCCTGGCCCGCGCGACCGCACGCCGGGCCCTCATCACGTTCGCGCACGCGGGCCTGGTGGCCCCCGCCCCCGACCACACCTTCACCCTCACCCCCCGGGTCCTGTCCCTCGGCTTCCCACCCCTCTCCCGCACCTCCCTCCCCGACATCGCCCAGCCCCACCTGACCGCCCTCGCCGACCGCGTCCACGAGTCGACGTCCCTGGCCGTCCTCTCGGAATCGGGCGACGAGATCCAGTACACGGCCCGAGCGTCCACCGGCCGCGTCCTGAGCGCCCGCATCACCGTCGGCGCCCGCCTCCCCGCCCGGGCGACGGCACTGGGCCGCGTCCTGCTCGCCCACCCCGAGGCCCGGGCGCGGGGCTACGCCCTGGTCGACGAGGAACTGGAGGCCGGCCTGCGCTCCATCGCGGTCCCGGTACGCGACCGCACGGGCCGGGCGGTGGCAGCCCTCAACGTCTCCATGCACGCGGCCCGCCGCACCACACAGGCCTGCGAGACGGACATCCTGCCCGAGCTCTCCCGAACGGCAACCGCCATCGAGGCCGACCTACGCGTGGCAGGCCGCTTCCTCCACATCCCCCCGACCTGACCCACCCCACCTCCGCCTCCACCCCGGCCCCCGATCCGCTAACCTGTTGGCACCGCCACACCGGCGGCACGCCCCGCCTTCGTAGCTCAGGGGATAGAGCACCGCTCTCCTAAAGCGGGTGTCGCAGGTTCGAATCCTGCCGGGGGCACAGTGTCTGACCAGCGCGTTTACCTCTCTCGGGTGGGCGCGCTGTTCGTCGTAGCCGTGGCATTGGCCATCAGCATGGCGAGCACCAACCTCAAGCCCGTTCGGAGAGTCCGCATCCAACGGATCCGGCGTTCGAGGGCGGCACCAGCCGATGGTTCTGTTTGGCCGCAGTGGTGGTGTCTCCGCTGCTGGCGGTCGCAGCCCGTGGCCTGCTGCGACGGAACACGCAGCGGGCATCTCCGCTTGATCGCGCGTCCCCTGCGGGATACCGGCGGCCTTCTTCACGTCCATCTCGACGCAGACCCGGTTCACACAACGCGGGCGGTCGATCCCTCGTCTGACAGGGAGAACAGCCAGGAACCACCCCCTTGAACGGAGCGCTCGGTGCTCATAGGACTCCTGACCGCCGTTGCGGCCTCGATCTGTTACGGCACGGGCTCCGTCCTCCAGGCCGTCGGCTCCCGCAGGTCGGCCCGCCGCGAGGCGGCCTCCGCCGGGCATACCACCGGACAGGTCACCGCGCATGGCGGCCCCAGTCTCTCCTCCACTGCCCAGGCCGCGATGACCTGGGAATTCATCGTCGGCACGGTCCTGGACTTCGTCGGCTTCGGACTCGGCGCGCTCGCTGCCCGCCTGCTGCCTCTGTTCCTCTCCCAGACGGTCATCAGCGCCAACCTCGTCATCACGGCCGTCCTGAGCGTCAAGCTGCTCGGCGTCCGGCTGACCCGGGCGGAGTGGATCTCGATCGCAGTCGTCTGCTCGGCGCTGGTGCTGCTCGCGAGCGCGGCGGGCTCTGAGGGCAGCGGGAACACGCCGATCACCACCCACTGGTGGCTCCTCACGATCTCACTGTTGCTGATGGCGGGCGGCACAGTACTGGTCCGGCTGCTCGGCGCCCGGGCCGCGATCCTGGCCGGTCTGCTCTCCGGTCTCGGCTTCGGGGCGCTGGGCGTGGGCGTGCGAGTGCTGAACGGGATCGATCCGTTCGACCTGGCCACGCTGCTCACCGACCCGGCCCTGTACGCCATTCTGGTCGCCGGAATCGGCGGTATGTACCTGCACACCGTCGCGCTGCAGATCGGCTCGGTGAACGGGGCGACGGCGGCGCTGGTGGTCGGCGAGACCGTGCTGCCCGGCATGATCGGCGTCTGGTGGCTGGGGGACGCATCACGCCCCGGCTTCGCCTGGCTGGCGGTGACCGGCTTCGTCCTGGCGGTCTCGGGCGCGGTCGCGGTGGCCTGGTTCGGCGCGTCGGAGAACGCCGGGAAGGACGTCCGGGCCCCGACCGACACCCCCACCCAGAACCCGGCGCTTGCCCAAAACCGAGCCTCTTAGCATCGGGGACTGGCGCGGTGGCTGCCGCTCCCTATCCAGTTCCCGCCGCTTCGAACCATTCGAACCATACGTGCGGTTCTCCCGCATACGGCTTTCCGACATCATTCACCGGCTGGCATGACTGTCGCCCTGCGCACGGCTTCGTCACGTTGTTGGGCATGTGATCGCCTGAGAGAGCATTAAGCCCCTTACCTCCCGGTTCGTGATCACTCGCTCCCCCTCGGGGCCTGGCCCCGACCGCCTCGGGCACAACCGGCGGCCACCATCTGTTGATCACACACATGCCCGAGTTCCTGTACTGCACCCTCCACGGTTCAGTGCGCTGAAATCGCCAGCCGGTTGCCAGGACTGATCCCAGCGCGAGAGACGATACGCACGGATTCAGCACACATGAGGACGGGAAACTCCGCGAGCCGGTGAGAACTACCGGGTGGTGATTTCCCAGGCCAGACGCCCTGAGCTCGACGTTTCCGCAGGTCACAGCCCCGTCCGGGGAAACTCCTAAAGCGGGGGTCGCAGACTCGCGGTGGCAGACGATCTTCAGGACGCGTCGGCGTAGGCAAGGTGGTCACCGCAGACGGTGCAACGGAAGAGCATGACGGTCATCCCCTCGCCGAGGTGGGTCAAGAGGCGCTCAAGCCGGCCTTCGTCATGGTGGCCATCGATGCGGAGGTCTGTACGCAACTGGTCCAGGGCTTCGGGATGCTCCGCCAACTCGGTGTACCCGACTTCGCCCACGAAGGCGCCCGCGTCGTGGCAGTGCACGAGCCAATGCGGATCCTGCCAAGCATGGAACCCGGGGGTGCGGCGGGTGACCTCGTGCGACACGTCGTCGCTCACGCCGTCGAGCCCGTAGGAGTCGGTGAATTCACCCGCGAAACGATCGGCCGCGCTCCCGTCTGCGATGCACCAGGGGCAGAAACGTCCGCTGACCTCGTGGGCGGAGTAGAAGGTTGCTGTGTAGATCCAGCCCGTGCTGCGGCCGCAGCAGGCGCACGACTCGGCGGACGCGCGAATGGACCCGCTTGCCAGGGGGTCCGGGTGATACCGGAAGAAGGGCAGCTCGGCGCTCATGGCAGCTTCTTGGTCTGCGCGCCGACGGCTGTGCCTACTGGTCCCATGAAGCGCAGTCTGTCCGCAAGGGGGTATGTGATCAAACTGCGTCATCGAACTGCTGCGGGCCCGCCGATAGACCCCAGACCGATCACGGTCCGGGGCCGTTGACACCTGCGTGCTTCAGCTCCGTTGGCCACTGACGACCAGGACGCCTCCGCAGCAGCCGGTCCATCTGGCTGCGTGCCCTGCACGAAGCGTCCGGGCTGTCCCCCGTGCGGCAGAACAGGTCAGGCGGTGGTCTCCGCGCCGACGATCACGTGCTCGCCAGGGGCGCACCGCACCAGGCGGGTGTCGTGGCCTCGGCGGCCGGCTTCCGCGAGGAAGTCCTCCAGTGGGGAACGGAAGACGGTGTAGTCGTCGTAGTGCACGGGCAGCGCCCTGCGTGGGCGCAGCAGGTCCAGCAGGTCGGCGCCCTGCTCGGCGTCCATGGTGACCACGAGGCCGCCGGGCAGGGTCGTGCCGCCGAGGTGCAGGACCGCCAGGTGGATGTCCGGGTACCGTGCGGCGATCTCGCGCAGGCCGTCGTACATCAGGGTGTCGCCGGAGAGGTAGAGGACCAGCCGGGTCTCGCCCGAGCGGTCGCCGAACTCCAGCAGGCTGCCCATCACCGGTGGCAGCAGGAACCGGGCGGGGCCGGGCGCGTGGCGGCCGGGGAGTGAGGTGACGCGGACCGTGGAGTCGCCGTGGTAGAGGGTGTAGCGCTGCCAGGTGCGCAGGCCGGTGGCGCGGCGGAAGCCGTACAGGCCCTTCAGGAGGCGCGCGCCGTGCGGGGTGGTGAGGAGCGGCAGGCCGTGGTCCAGGCCGCGGCGGGCGACCCGGTCGAAGTGGTCGCCGTGGAGGTGGGAGAGGACTACGGCGTCCAGGTCCTCGTGCGGCAGTTCCGTGACGTCGAGGGCCGGTTCCGTCACGCGGCGCGAGACCAGCCCGTAGCCGAGGTGGGCCCGCTGTCCGCGGTGGAGGAAGTTCGGGTCGGTCAGGAGCGTCAGGTCTCCGTAGCGGATCAGCAGGGTGGCGTTGCCGATGAACCGGATGTCCGCGGTGCCGTCGGGCGGCTTCGGAGGGCTGGGCCGGTTCGGCGAGGTGGGCCAGTTCGGCGAGCTGGGCCGGTTCGGCGGACTGGGCCCGTTCGGCGAGGTGGGCCCGTTCGGCGGGTCGGGCTGGTGGTGTGACACGGCCGGTCCCTTCCGTCGCTCTGCGACTCCCCCGGTACCGCCACGAGTGCTCGAAGGGTACGGAGCCACACCTCCGGACCGACCGGAGTCACCTGCGGACCGGAGTCACACCTCCGGGCCGTCCCGGCACCGGCCGCTCCTCGCCGCCCCCCGACGAGCGGGCGGGTTCAGGCCGGGCGACGCCCCGGGCGGGTCAGGCGGAGGGCGGAGACGAGGAAGAAGACGCCCCCGAGGAAGGCGTACCCCGCGAGGCTTCCCAGCGAGGGATCGTCGGCGCCCGCCTGGGTGGCGAAGGAGAGGCCGGCGAGCGTCGAGACGGCACCGCTGACGATCATCGGCCACTGGCCGCCCAGCTGCCGTCGGACGGCGCCCGCGACGAGCTGGACGATTCCCGCGGTGACCGCCCACGCCCCCCACACCCGCAGGACGGCCGGTATGCCGGACGTGGCCGCGACCGCGAGGGCGGCGACCGTCAGGGAGCTGATCGCGATGTTGGCGTACAGGGCCGGGGCCGGGCCGCCGTTCGCCCGCGACGAGCGGACGTCGACGATCGCGGCCGCCACGTCGAACAGGGGGTAGACCAGCAGGAGCGTCGTGCTGAGGGGGCCGAGCGTGTCGGCGGTGGCGAAGAGCGACGCGGCCCATACGGCGGCGAACGCGAAGCGGACGAAGTAGAGCTTGCGCAGGGTGACGGGGACGCTGGCGGGCGGAGCCGCGGCGACGACGGTGTCCACGGGGGGCCTCTCGATGAGTAAGGGTGCGGGGCTGTGAGGACGTGAGGGAGAACGTTCGGTCTCATGTCGCAGTCAAAGGGCTTCCCGTCGCCCCTGTCAAGACCGAACGTTCTCCCTCATCGCCTTGGTACGGTGTACGCATGACTCCGAGCGCTGTAGCCCGCAACACCTCCGAGGCGCGAGCGCGGCTGCTCGGTACCGCCACCGAGATCTTCTACGCGGAGGGGATCCACTCCGTCGGCATCGACCGGATCACCGCGCAGGCGCAGGTCACGCGAGCCACGCTGTACCGGCACTTCGCGGGCAAGGAAGATCTCATCCTCGCCTACCTCGACGGGGCCGATCAGGGGATCCGGGCGCAGGTGGCCGCCGCCAGGGCCGGCAGTGCGTCGGCTGCCGGGCAGGTCCGGGCCGTCGCGCGGTCGATCGTCGACGGGATCCGGTCCCCCGGTTTCCGCGGCTGCGCCTTCCTCAACGCCGTGGCCGAGTATCCCGACCCCGCCCACCCGGTCCACCGGGCCGTACTGGCCCACCGGCAGTGGTTCCTGGACACCGTCACGGAGCTGCTGGCCGCTGCGGCGGGGGTCGGGGGCGAGGACGGGACCGGTGAGGGCGACGTACCCGCCGGCTCCGCCGCTGCCGCCGGGCGGCATCTCGTCATGCTCCGGGACGGGGCGATGGCGGCCGGGTGCCTCTTCGATCCGGAGCTGGTGTCCGAGACCTTCCTGCACGGTGTGGAGGGTGTGCTGAGGGAGATCTCCGGGGTTCCGGAAGAAATTCCGTCCTGACCCGCGCCACCGTGTCGAGAACGCGCGTCCCGCTCCGTCCCAGGGGTGAGGGCGGCCACAATGGGCCGCACCAGCACCGAGGAGACGACGCATCATGGCCAAGTACCTGCTGCTCAAGCACTACCGAGGCGCTCCGGCATCGGTCAACGACGTGCCGATGGACCAGTGGACGCCGGACGAGATCTCGGCGCACATGCGGTACATGCAGGACTTCGCGGACCGGCTCGAGAAGTCCGGTGAGTTCGTCGACGGGCAGGCGCTCGCGCCCGAGGGGACCTTCGTGCGGTACGACGGCGAGGGGAAGCCGCCGGTCACCGACGGGCCGTTCGCCGAGACGAAGGACCTCATCGCCGGCTGGATGGTGATCGACGTCGACGGTTACGAGCGCGCCGTCGAACTGGCCGGGGAGCTGTCCGCCGCCCCGGGCGCGGGCGGGAAGCCGATCCACGAGTGGCTGGAGCTGCGTCCGTTCCTGACCGCGCCCCCGACCGTCACGGAGTGACCCCGACGATGGACGAGGCCCTGATCAGGAGCCTCACGCCCGGTGTGCTGACCGTCCTCGTCCGCCGCGGAGCCGACTTCGCGGCGGCCGAGGACGCGGTCCAGGAGGCGCTGGTCGAGGCGGTCCGCGGGTGGCCGGCCGACCCGCCGCGGGATCCGAAGGGCTGGCTGGTCACGGTGGCCTGGCGGCGGTTCCTCGACGCGACCCGCGCCGACACCGCCCGTCGGCGGCGGGAGGACCGCGTCGAGGAGGAGCCGGCGCCCGGCCCGGCCCCGGAGGTGGACGACACGCTCCAGCTCTACTTCCTGTGCGCCCACCCCTCCCTGACGCCGTCCTCGGCCGTCGCGCTCACGCTGCGCGCCGTCGGCGGGCTGACCACCCGGCAGATCGCGCGGGCCTACCTGGTGCCCGAGGCGACCATGGCCCAGCGGATCAGCCGGGCCAAGCGCACGGTGTCCGGCGTCCGGTTCGACCGGCCCGGCGATGTCGCCACCGTGCTGCGGGTCCTGTATCTCGTCTTCAACGAGGGCTACTCCGGCGACGTCGACCTCGCCGCCGAGGCCATCCGGCTCACCCGGCAGCTCGCGGCCCGCGTCGACCATCCCGAGGCGGCGGGGCTGCTGGCGCTGATGCTGCTCCACCACGCGCGGCGTGCCGCGCGGACCGCGGCCGACGGCAGTCTGGTGCCGCTCGCCGAGCAGGACCGCGGCCGGTGGGACACCTCGACGATCGCCGAGGGGGTGGGGATTCTGCAGGCGGCGCTCGCCCGGGACCGGCTGGGCGAGTTCCAGGCCCAGGCCGCCATCGCCGCCCTGCACGCCGACGCGCCCACCGCCGGGGAGACCGACTGGGTGCAGATCGTCGAGTGGTACGACGAGCTCGTGCGCCTGACCGGCAACCCCGTCGTCCGGCTCAACCGCGCGGTCGCCGTCGGGGAGGCCGACGGTCCGCGGGCCGGGCTGGCGGCGCTCGCCGTGCTGGACGACGCGCTGCCCCGTTACGCCGCCGTGTCGGCGTACCTGCACGAGCGGGACGGCGACCTGGACACGGCGGCGCGGCTGTACGCCGAGGCGGCCCGCAAGGCGCCCGACCTCGCCGAGCGCGACCACCTGACCCGGCAGGCCGCCCGCCTCAACTCCCGTCCCCACGACCGCCGGTGACCGGACCGGGCCGGGCCGCACGAGGCCGCTGCGTGCGAACCGGCCCCGTCCGGCGCCGAGTCCACATCGTCCGCCCAGCCGCCGCCCGGGGGCCGCGGCGCGGGGAAGTGGCGGCCCCGGCGCTTGCGATCAGCCCTGGTAGCGCAGCAGCAGCATCGCCGCGTCGTCGTGGTGGGGTCCCGCCGCGTGCCGTACGAGGTCCTCGCGCAGGGCGTCCAGGGCGCGGTGGGCGTCGGGGTCCCCGAGGAGGTGGGCGCGCTCGGCGAGCGGGTAGAAGTCGCCCCGCACGTCGCGGGCCTCCGTGACGCCGTCGGTGTAGAGGAGCAGTTGGTCTCCCGGGAGGAAGGGCACCGTGAAGGGGTCCGGGCCGGGGCCGCCGTGTGCGGCCAGGCCCAGGGGGAGGGCGTAGGCGGGCGGCTCGGGGAAGTCGGCGGTGCCGTCGCCGTGGACCAGCATGGGCGCGGGGTGGCCGTAGTTGAGGAGGACGACCTGCTGGTCGTGGCCGATCTCGGCGAGGATCGCGGTCACGAACTTCTCGTCCTCCAGCTCCCTGGCGACGCTGCGCTCCAGCCGCTCGCCGAGCTTGACCAGGTCCTTCTCGTCGTACGCCGCCTCCCGGAAGGTGCCGAGGACCCGGGCCGCGGTCTCCACCGCCGCCAGGCCCTTGCCCTGGACGTCGCCGACGATCACCCGGACGCCGTGGGGCGAGGCCACCACCTCGTAGAGGTCGCCGCCGATCCGGGCCTCCGCCAGCGCCGAGGTGTACGAGACGGCCGCGTGCAGCGGTCCCGCGGTCAGCGGTACGGGGCGCAGCAGAACGCGCTGGGCCACCTCCGCGATCGAGCGGACGCTGGCGAGTTCGGCCTCGCGGCGCGAGCGCATCACGGCCGCCGCGATGCCGACGCCGGTCACACCGGCCACCGACAGCATGGCGGTGTAGCCGCGGGGCCGGTCGAAGAGCCCGTTGTACATCCCGAGGCCCACGCAGAGCAGCAGCGCGGCCAGTCCGATCACCGCGGTGCGCCGCCAGCCGCCGACCAGTCCGCCGAACGCCGGGCCGAGCGACACCAGGGGCAGCAGCCCCACCCCGGGCCCCATGGTGAGATCCACGACGGCGACCACGGCCATGGCCGCGACGGGCATCCAGGACAGCGTCCTGGACGCGGGCGGCGACTTCTTCACGGTCATGGCTACTCCGGTGTGGCTGCGCTCAGGAGTCGCCCTCTCCTTGTCCTCAGGCGCCCCTCCCCCAGCTCCTCAGAGTATGCAAAGGGCCGAGCGCACAGGAGTTCCCCAGCGGGGCTTAACCCAATCGAGGCCTGCGTCACGCGGTCCGTACCGCCCGGGTCGGCCACAGTCCCCCGTCGGTCGCGCCCCGGCGGCTCGCCGCGGTCAGGGTGAGCGTCACCGCGAGCGACGCGACGGCCATCACGGTCATCGCGGTCGCCGGTGAGGTGAGCTGGGCCACCGTGCCGGCCAGGGTGGCGGCGACGCCCTGCATGGTGAGCATCCCGGCGGAGTGCAGTCCGAGGGCGTGCCCGGACAGGTCGTCGGGGGTCAGCGCGACCAGCCGCTCCTGCTGCACCAGGCTCGATCCGAACCCCACGGAGGCCAGGGCGACCAGTACGGCCGTCAGCGGCAGCGGCGGCCGCAGGAAGAGGACGAGGTACGGCGCGGCCAGCAGCACCAGGAGCGGGATGCCGAGCCGGGGGCGCAGCCGGGCCGGGAGCAGTCGGCCGATCGTCACGTCCCCGGCCAGCATGCCCAGGGCCGCGCAGGCGAACAGCGTGCCCGCGGCGCGCGGTTCGTAGGAGACGTACAGCGACTCGCAGCCGACGACGAGGCCGTTGGGGATCCACAGGGCCAGGTAGACGTGGCGGCGCGGACGGGCGGACCACAGGCGGGCGTTGGCGCTCCAGGTGGCGGCGACGGAGGGGCGGCCGGAGGCTCGCGGCGGGCGCCGGGTCAGGCGCAGGGCGAGCGCGGCCGACGTGCCGAACAGGGCGGCCGCGAGCAGCAGGCACAGCCGCGGGTCGAGCACGGTCACCAGGACGCCGCCGACCGCGTATCCGGCGATCTGCATGACGCCGTTCATCATGTTGAAGAGCGAACGCCCGGACAGGTAGCCGTCCTTGGTGAGGATCTCGGTCAGCAGCCCCCAGCGGACCCCGCCGCCGAGGGAGGCGATCAGACCCTCCACCAGGACGATGGCGAGCATTGCCCAGACCGGCAGGCCGGGCAGTGCGAGGGCCGCGGTGGCGGCGGCGAAGGCCAGCGAGAGGCCGGCCAGTGTCGTACGCGGCGGCAGCCGGTCGGCGCCGGAGAGGAAGAGGGTGGCGCCCAGCACCTGGGCGAGCGCCGGGCCGAACATGCTCAGCGCGGACAGCAGCGGGGAGTCCGTCGCCCGGAACACCAGCGTGCCGAGGGCGAGGCCGCTCACCGTCTGCGCGGCGACGTTGGCGGAGGAGGAGAGGAAGAGGGGGGTGAACTCGGGTGTGCGGAAGAGGGCCGCGTAGGTCTTGCGGGGGGTGTCCGGCATGCGCGGATTCTGGGGCGGCACGCGGCCCGGCCGTTACTGTTTCGCGTGCGGGCGAAACGTGGTCGGGGTGGGGAGGGGCCGGATGGGCTGGTGGGAGATCGACGCGGACACCCTGGTCCGCAGCCGCTTCGTCGTCTCGCCGCTCGACGAGACCCTGGCCTGCCTGAAGATGCTGCACTTCGGGGTGGCCGGGCACCCCGGTGAACGGGCCTGGCTCGACACCCACCGCCCCGCCCATCTGCGCCGCGTGGCGGCCGACCCGGTGGCCGCGCTGCTCGTCGCCTCGGGCCTCGGCCGGGAGTGGAACGCCGACTTCCTCACCCCCGCGCCGACCGAGGGCCACAGCTTCGAGGAGGGTCTCGCGCGGGTCCGGGCGACCCGCCCGGAGGAGGCGCGCGCGGACCTGGCCGTCTCCCTCGGGGGCACGCTTCCCGCCGTCCTGGACCGGGACGACCTGCCCGAGCGGGCCGCCGCGCTGCTGTCGGACGTCTGGACCGATGCGGTACGGCCGGACTGGGAGCGGCGCCGCCGGATCCTGGAGGCGGACGTCGTCGCGCGGATCGCCCGGGTGAGCCGTGGCGGCTGGGCGGCGGTGCTGGACACGCTGCGGCCGGGCACCCGATGGCTGGGCGGCAGCCGGCTCCAGATCAACCTCAACCCGTACCCGCCCCGCGACCTGTCCGGTGCCGAGCTGGTCCTCGTGCCGATCACCGCGCAGCGGCACGGCTGGGTGGCGTGGGAGGAGCCGGAGCGGTACGCGGTGGTCTACCCGTGCACCGGCGCCCTCGTGGACGGCGGGGCCCGGCGGGTGCCCGCCGCCCTCGGCGCGCTGCTCGGTCCGGCCCGCGCGGGCGTGCTGACGCTGCTGGGGACGCCCATGAGCACCAGCCAGCTGGTCGGTGTGACCGGGCAGGGCCTCGGCTCGGTCGGCCGGCATCTGCGGGTGCTGCTCGACGCGGGTCTGGTGGAGCGGCGCCGGGCGGGCAGGTCGGTGCTGTACTCGCGGACGGCGGCCGGGGAGGTCCTCGTCGAGGCGGGCCGCGGGAGGGGGCCGGGCTAGCATCCGTTCCATGACGACCTCAGCGAACACGCGGAACGACGACAGCCTGCCCCTCGACGTCGAGATCGGCGCCCTCCAGGGCGGGGCGGCGGCTCTCTCCCAGTACGCCGGCCGGGTCGTGCTGGTGGTGAACGTGGCCTCCAAGTGCGGACTGACCCCGCAGTACACCGGCCTGGAGCGGCTCCACGAGCGGTACGCGGAGCAGGGCCTCACCGTGCTCGGCGTGCCCTGCAACCAGTTCATGGGGCAGGAGCCGGGCAGCGCCGACGAGATCGCCGAGTTCTGCTCGGCGACGTACGGGGTCACCTTCCCGATGACCGAGAAGGTCGAGGTCAACGGGGAGGGGCGGCACCCGCTGTACGAGCGGCTGACCGGCTTCGCCGACGCCGAGGGGCACAGCGGGGACATCCGCTGGAACTTCGAGAAGTTCCTGATCGGGCGGGACGGCAAGGTCGCCGCCCGGTTCTCCCCGCAGACCGAGCCGGAGGCGGCCGAGGTCGTGGCGGCGGTGGAGGCCCGGCTGGCGGGCTGACCCGCCGGCCTTGACCTTGCCCCTGGGGGAAGCCCGAGCGTCCTCGTCACCGGGCGGAACAGCCGCCCGGTGACGGAGGATGGCGGCGTGGACGACTACGTGGACGACTACGTGGACGACTATGTGGACGGCGGCGGAGACGACGGCGTGGGCGACGCTCGCGACGACGCGTCGCTGACCATCGGGGCGTTCGCCGCGCGGGCTCGGCTGTCGGCCAAGGCGCTGCGGCTGTACGACCGGTTGGGCCTGTTGGTGCCCGCCCGGGTGGACGAGGTCAGCGGCTACCGCTACTACCGTGCCGGGCAGACCGAACAGGCCCGGCTCGTGGCCCTGCTGCGCCAGTTGGACATGCCGCTGGCGCGGGTCGCGGAGGTGGTCCACGCGGACGGGGACCGGGCCGCCGGGCTGCTCGACGCCTACTGGTCGGCGGTGGAGACCCGGGTGGCCGGGCAGCGCACGCTCGCCGAGTACCTCCGTGGACGATTGTCGGGAAGGGGCTCAGAGGTGTACGAGAAGTTCGTGGTCGAGACGGTGGACGTGCCCGAGCGGGTGGTGCTCAGCGAGACCCGGCACACGCTGGCGGACGAGTTGTCGCCGTGGATCGGTGCTTCGCTGGGGCGGCTCGAGGAGGCGGCCGGGGACTGCGGTGGTGTGACGGCGGCGCCGTTCGTGGTCTACCACGCGGAGGTGTCGATGGAGAGCGACGGTCCGGCGGAGTCGTGCGTGCCGGTCGCCGACGCGGCGGCGGCGCGGCGGTGGAGCGAGGAGCGGGGACGGACCTGGCAGACGCGGGTGCGGGTGGAGCCGGCCCGGCGTCTGGCGTACACCCGGATCACCAAGGCGCAGGTGGCGCATCCGCAGATCCTGGCCGCCTTCGAGGCGGTGGAGGAGTGGATCGCCGCACGGGGTCTGACGGTGGCGGGCCCGTGCCGCGAGGTGTACTTCGCCGACTGGGAGGCGGCGGGCCCCGAGGACCCGGTGTGCGACGTGGCGTTCCCGGTGGAGTGAGAACACCGGGTGAGACCGCGCGGGTGAGGCCGTCGGGGTGAGACCGTCGGGAGCCCTCTCGGCAAGGTCGGCGAACTGGTCGAGAGGGCTCCGTCGGCGGTAACGGCGGACGAGGCGCGGAGGTCTTACTCCTTGACCGAGGTCACGAAGGCGTTCCACGCGTCGGCGGGGAACGCCAGGACCGGGCCGCCGGTCACCTTGGAGTCACGGACGGCGAGTGCCGCCACGACCGGTGACCTGACCTCGACGCACGCGCCGTTTCCTCCGGAGTAGGAGGACTTGGTCCACGATGCCTGGGCGCCCTGAAGAATTGCCATGTCTGCTCCGATGGCGAGTCGCTGAGTGTGGTTCACGCCAATGACGTGTGATCTTTGGCGTGATCGACGCTACTCGCTGGCCTCCCTGAGCGGAGGAGTCATTCACCCGACCGGATGGCATATCCCAGGTGAGTCTTCCCGTACACCGGTGCGGGGGTGTACCATCCCGCACCGCTCAGCGTGCGTACTCCTTCGCCACGTCCTCGATGCGCTGCCGCGACTGCTCCACGTTCAGGGCCTGGGCCCGCAGGTGCTCGTACATCACCGTGTACTTCTGCACGTCCGGCGCCTTCTCCAGGTAGAGGTCGCTGGTCACGCCCTCGATGTACACCACGCTGGAGTCGGCCGCGTCGGCGAACTCCAGGATGGAGTACTGCCCGTTGATGCCGGGGTGCGCTCCGACGTCGAACGGCAGCACCTGCACGGTGATGTGCGGCAGCTGCGACATCTCGGCGACGTGCTCCAACTGCTCCCGCATCACCTGCTTGCCGCCCACCACCCGGCGCAGGCTGGCCTCGTCGAGGACCACCCACAGGCGCAGCGGGTTGTTCTCGGCGGAGATGCGCTCCTGCCGTCGTATGCGGACCTGCACCCGCTTCTCGACGTCGGCGACCGACGTCTCCGGCAACGCGCCCTGGATCAGGGCCTCGGCGTAGGGGCGGGTCTGCAACAGGCCGGTGATGATCTGGGGTTCGTAGGTGCGCAGCGACTCCGCGTCGGTCTCCAGACCGATGTAGACGCTGTACGGGATGTCGCCGAAGGCGTGCCACCAGCCCTGCTGGCGCGAGTCCTTCGCCATCTGCATGAGTGAGTCGACGACCCGTTGGTCCTCGACCTCGTACACCCCGCACAGGTCGCGGACGTCGCGCTGGCTGATGCTGCGGCGGCCGTTCTCCAGGCGGCTGATCTTCGACTGCGACACCAGCAGCCGCTCCGCCACCTCCTCGGCCGTCATGCCCTTCTGCTCACGGAGCCGGCGCAGCTCCTGGCCCAGCCGACGCCGCCTAACGGTGGGATTGACACTCGACGCCACGGGACGTGCACCTCCGGCTGGGTGACTCATACTTGCCACTTTGTGTATCTGCTGCTGAGCAGACTGCCACCAAGGTGCTTTCTACCGCTGGGAAACGGTCGATATGCGCCGCGTACACGCCAGTTCGGGGCGCCACCCCCGCATGCGGCCGCGCGGGGCGGCGGAACCTTTCCTCAGTCCGGGTGGGCCGGACGTACGGTCGGTTCCGCCGCCCCGCGCGGACCTGCGGCTCCCGTGACCGGGCTTGGGGACTGGCGGTGCGGCGGTGCTGTGGTGCCGGGTGCTGCGGTACTGGGTGTGGTGGTGCTGGGTGTGGTGGTGCTGGGTGTGGTGGTGCTGGGTGTGGTGGTGCTGGGTGTGGTGGTGCTGTGGTGCCGCGGTGGACTCGTCGGGCTAATGGGCCACCGCTCGCGCCATGGATCCGTGGTGCGGTTGCGCCGGAACACCGCGGGCGGGTTCCGGGGCGGGCCTGACTCCCGGTCCCGGGGCCTGGCGGCCGGCCGGGGCCGGACTGCGGCGTGGCTGGGCCGCAGCTCCGTTCTGGACGTCCATCACCGCGTGCGCCACCAGTCCGCCCATGGGGTCGTGCCTGATGAGGTCCCGCAGCCGGGACCGCGACGAGCGTCCTTCGTTGCCCGGGTAGAGGTGCTTGCCGAGACCGACCGCGTGGGCCAGCGCGGCGAGCGCCGCGGTCCGCGGGTCCGGCGGTACGCCGGTGCGGATCGCCGAGTCGAGCCGGGCCTTGATCTCCCTGCTGATCGCCGTGTCCGTCGCCTGGTAGCGAGTCGTCGGCAGCACCCCGCACATCTGGCCCTCCACGGCATGCACCATGCCGCATCGCTCCAGATGCGAGAGGTAGGTCTGGCGCAGCCCCAGGCGGGGCCCGCCAATCCAGTTGACCGCCCGTACGGGAGCGCCACGCCTTCGCAGCAACTCCAACGCGCAGTCCAGTGTTGGATCTCCTGTCGGCCGTGGGGCCACCACGGCGATACGATCCCCGTCTGGGGCTATCCGTCCGGCCAGCGCCAGCTCCACCAGCTGTGCTCCGGCCAGACCGAGGTCGAGCGACTGCGGCTGTGCGGTGGTACCCGTGGTCGGGTCCAACGCCAGCAGCAGAAGCTCCTCCGGAAGTGTTCTGCGGCTCCTGCCCATCCATGCCTCCCCGCGTGGATGACAGACAGGGTGACCCCTCTCACATTGGTCTGTCGAGGGTGCGTGACCGCTTCGTAGTGGAACCAGTAGGTATGTCGTTCTCGTCTACCGCGTGGGTTCCACCCGTACACAGGACACTGGTACATGGTTTCGGTACGGGTTCGGTAGCGCGCACAGGTCGTGCGGCGCATGGAGGAGGCATCGGTGGCGGGCGAGTCCCCCGACAGGTCGAAGCAGCGCGAGTCGTCGGAAGAACCGACGTCGGGGAGTGCGGGTCCGGTTCCCGAAGCCCGGACCGGGACGAGCGAGCCGCGTGATCCGCGGCTGACGGTGGCGCGGGAGGACGCGGAGCGCTCCGCGGGGGCCGGGTCCGGTTCCCGTGGCGGCGTCGACACGGCGACCCGTGTGCTGTCGGTCCGCGAGACGGAGGCGGAAACCTCGGCGGAAGCGGAAGCGGCCACGGACGTGGACGCGGAGACCGAGGCCGAGGCCGAGGAGGGCGGTACGTCGGAGCGGACCGGTACGTCGGAGGGTGACGGCGCGGAGCCGGCCGCCGCGGGCGACGGTCGGCTGCGGGATGCCGTGGCGGCCTGGGTGGCCACCGCGGACGAGCGTGCCGCCGCCGACGCGCGACTCGGGGACGCCGACGGCTCCCAGGAGGCGGGCGCGGCCTCCGACGCCCCTGGACGTCCGGAGGGCGAGGAGCGCCCCTCACAGGACGCCGAGGGGCGCGAGAAGGCTGCCTCCGCCGCGGAGCCGGGTTCGCGGGCGGACGCGGATGCTGGCGCGGCCTCCGACGGCACCGCCCCGGGTGCGGACGCGGCCTCCGACACGGAGGCGGAAGCGAACGTGGAACGGACTCCTGCCGCGGCCTCGGCGTCGGACGCCAAGCCGGAGGGTGGCCCGGAGTCGGGCGCGGGTTCCAAGGCTGCGGGCGCCCCGGAGTCGGGCGCGGGCTCGGAGGCTGGGGGCGACCCAAAGTCGGGTCCCGGCCCGAAGCCGGACTCGGCATCGAAGCCGGGCCCCGACTCGGACGCGCGCCCGGACGGTGACCCGGAGTCGGGCTCGGGCTCGAAGGCCGAGGACGCCCCGAAGCCGGAATCGAAGCCGGGCCCGGACTTGGACGCGCGCCCGGAGGGAGACCCGGTGCCGGGCGCAAGCCCGGAGGCTGAGGGCGACCCGGAGTCGGGTCCCGGCCCGAAGCTGGACTCGGCATCGAAGCCGGACGCGGACGCGAAGCCGGAGGATGCCCCGAAGCCGGGCTCGGACCCGAAGCCGGGGCCGCGCTCGGGCGCCAAGCCGGAGTCGGGCTCCGTCCCGGAGTCGGAGTCGGGCGCCGAGTCGGAGTCGGACGGCGGCGACGCCGTCGGTGGCGAGGGTGGGCGGGGTGTGGATCAGCCGACCGCCGTGTTCAAGGCGCCGCGGCTCGACAAGCCCGCCGTCGATCAGCCGACGACCATGCTGAAGCTGGGCGACGCCGCCGCCGCGTCGAAGAAGGCGGGGAAGGGCGACGACGCCCCTGCCCCGACCGCCCCGGCCGAGGGCGACGCCGAGCGGACCAGCAGGTTCGTGGCCCTGCGGCACCCGGACGACGCGTCGAGCCGCAAACCCCCGCAGGCCGCGGTGCCCGCGACCGATGCCCCGAAGCCTCCGCAGGCCCCCCGTACCGGCGTCACCGCCGCCCGGTCGCACGTCGGGCCCGACCGGACGAGCCAGCAGCCGCTGCCGCCGAAACCGCCGCTGGACCTGCTGGCGGAGCTGACGAACACCCCGCCGCCCCCGGAGACCCCGCTGCGGACGACGGTGCGCCGGGTCAAGATCTGGACGCCGCTGGTCCTGCTGCTGCTGATCGCCCTCGGCGTCGCGCAGTCCATGCGCCCGCTGCCCGCACCGACCCTCGAACTGACGGCGCAGGACAGCTTCACGTTCGACGGCGGCAAGCCGGAGATCCCGTGGCCGTCCAGCGGGCAGGCCGCGCTCGACGTGCAGGGCATCGGCACGTTCGGCTCGTCCGGCGAACAGAAGCCGCTGCCGATCGCGAGCGTGGCCAAGGTCATGACCGCGTACGTCATCCTGCGCGACCACCCGCTGAAGAGCGGCGCCGAGGGCCCGAAGATCAAGATCGACCAGAAGGCGGAGGACCAGTCGGACGCGGCCGACGAGTCGATCGTCCGCGTCTACGCGGGCGACTCGTTCTCCCAGCGCGAGGCGCTGGAGGCCGTCCTGATCGCGTCCGCGAACAACGTGGCGCGGTTGCTGGCCCGCTGGGACGCGGGCTCCGAGGAGGCGTTCGCGGAGAAGATGAACGCCGCCGCGAAGGACCTCGGCATGACCAACACCACGTACACCGACCCGTCGGGGCTCAAGAGCACGACGGTGAGCACGGCCGTGGACCAGGTGAAGCTGGCCAAGGCGGCGATGAAGGAACCCGCGTTCCGCGAGGTCTCCGCGATGATGTCGTACGACGACTACAAGGGCGTGAACCACTCCAACTGGAACCAGCTGGTCGGCCACAACGACGTGGTGGGCATCAAGACCGGCACCAGCACCGCCGCCCTCGGCAACCTCGTCTTCGCGGCGCAGAAGGAGATCGACGGCGAGACCCGGACCGTCATCGGGGCGGTGGTGCGTCAGCCGGACGTCGGCGGGGGCATCCTCGCCGCCGCCCTGGACTCCAGCGACAAGCTGATCCGGGCCGCGCAGGACACCCTCCAGTCGTCGACGATCGTGAAGAAGGGGGCCGTCGTCGGCTACGTGGACGACGGTCTCGGCAACCGCACCCCGGTCGTCGCCACGCAGGACGTCAAGGCCGTCGGCTGGGGCGGGCTGACCGTGAAGCTGACCTTCGACGCGGACGAGGTGCCGCACACCGCGAAGGCCGGCACCAAGGTCGGCAGCCTCACGGTCGGCGACGGCGGCACCAGCGGCGCGGTGAAGGTGCCGGTGGCCCTGCGGGACGACCTCGCCGAGCCCGGCCTCGGGGACAAGCTGACCCGCCTGGGCTGACCGCCGGCCCGTCCGGGCCGAAGCGACGCCCCCACGCCCTGCGCCCCCGCGGTCACCCGGCCGCGGGGGCGTCCGCGTTCCCGGGCGCCGGGGAACGGAGAAGCCACCGTGCGGGCGTGCGTGCTAGCGTCACGAAACGGGGCAGTCGCCGGTCGCCGGAACGGGACTCGGCCCAAAGAAGAAGACGGGACACGGGGAGTGCCTTCAGGTGGCCACTGCGGAGCCGACACGCGCCGACGACGCCGATCCGGGCCCGGGAGCCGGCCCACGCCCACGCGTACCCGCACCGCGCGGGGACGACGGGCCCGGCGCGGAGAGCGGACGCGCCGGTCATGACCCGGCGGACGACGGCGGTGGGTCCGCCCCCGCCGGACCGCGCCCGGAAGCGCCGCCGGCGGTGAAGGCCGCCTTCCTCGCCCTGCGCGAGCGCATGCTGCGCCACCCCGTGCTGTCCGTGACCGCCCTGGCCGGGGTTCTCCACATCGTCTGGTTCTTCACGTTCGCGAACAGCGGCGGCGACCTCGCGGCGCAGGACGCCTGGGCCGAGTTCGTCGGCCGGCACCCGGACTCGGCGTACAACCTCGCCTGGTACGGCGGCATGCATCCGGTGTCCTACAGCGTGGTCTCGCCGTACCTGATGTCGGTGCTCGGCGTCCGGACGACGATGATGATCGCGGGGACGCTGTCGGCCGGGCTGCTGACGATGATCCTGATCCGGAGCCGGGTGGTCCGCAATCCGCTGTGGGCGTCGCTGGCGGGCCTGTTCGCGCTGCTGGGCAACGCGGCGTCGGGGCGGGTGACGTTCGGGCTCGGCATGATGTTCGGGCTCGGCGCGGTCGCCGCGGTGTTCTGCTGGCCGCACCGCTGGCGGCACGAGCGCTGGGCCAAGGGTCTGTGCGCGGCGCCGCTGGCCGCGCTGTCCACGATGGCCTCGCCGGTCTCGGGCCTGTTCGTGGGCCTGGTCGCGGTGGCGCTGTTCCTGCAGAAGCGCCGCCCGGGCGCGTGGGCGCTCGGTCTGGCGCCGAGCGCGGTCGTGGGGCTGTCGGCGTGGCTGTTCCCGTTCTCCGGGACGCAGCCGATGTCGTTCGGCTCGGCGGTGCTCCCGGTGCTGTACGCGGGCCTGGTGTACGCGTTCGTGCCGCGCACCTGGACGACCGTGCGGATCACGTCGGCGGTCTACGGCCTGTCCGTGCTGCTGGTGTGGCTGATCAGTTCGCAGATCGGCTCCAACATCACCCGGCTGCCGATGCTGTTCGCGGGGGTCGCGCTGGTGGCGGCGCTGCCGTTCACGGTGCCGAAGTCGCGCAAGTGGTACGCGCTGGTGGTGTCGATCGTCGGCTTCGTGGGCTGGATCGGCTTCAAGTCCGCCGACGACATCATCCACACCACGCCGGCCGCCTCCTGGGCGCGCGAGCTGGCGCCGCTGGTCAACGAACTGCAGGAGGTCGGCGCCGAGCGCGGCCGGGTGGAGGTCGTACCGGCCCGCTCGCACCGGGAGGCGTCCGCGCTCGCGCCGTACGTGAACCTGGCGCGCGGCTGGAACCGCCAGGCCGACATGGAGCGCAACCCGCTCTTCTACGACGACACGCTCAACTCGGCGAACTACCACGAGTGGCTGCGCCGCTGGGCCGTGCACTTCGTCGTGCTGCCCAAGGGCGAGCCGGACGGCGACGGGGGCGAGCGCGAGCGGGAGCTGGTGCAGCGGGGGCTGCCGTATCTGAAGCAGATCTGGGGCGACGCCAACTGGCAGCTGTTCCAGGTGACCCACCCGACCCCGCTGGCGGAGCCCCACGCGGAGGTCCAGCGCGCCGAACAGGGCGAGTGGACGATCGACGTGAAGGAGCCGGGCCGGATCCTGGTCCGGGTGCCGTACTCGCCGTGGCTGAGCCTCGTCGACGCCGAGGGCAACAAGCTCGAGGCGCCCCAGGAGACGGAGGCCTCCGAGAACGCCCCGGAGGGCACGCCGAAGACGTACGACAACGTCAACGGCTGCGTGACGGAGACGGAGGAGACCGCCGAGGGCGACAAGTGGACCTGGCTGGTGGCGCCCAGGGAGGGCACGTACCGGCTGGCCGCACCGTACGGGCTGAAGCGGGGCACGCCGTGCCCGGAGGAGCTGAGGTAGCCCGACGGCCACCCCCGCACACTCGTTCATGTAGATGAACAGAGGTCAGTAAGCAGAACATTTTTACTTCCTCTTGACCTCCCCCTTCCTTGTCGTGCCCGCGTCGACGCAACCACGATGAGCGGGCACTTCGCTGCCTGCCTCGCCCCTACCCCGCTCCTGCGAAGTGCCAACCAGCTGAGCGGAGTTCACAAGGCGGACCCCGGAAGGGGGCACATGAACGGTCTCGACTGGTCCGTGCTCATCGGCTACTTCGCGGTCATGGTGGCGATCGGCGTCTGGTCGCACAAACGCGTGGACGACGTCAGCGACTTCTTCACGGCCGGCGGCAAGATGCCCTGGTGGCTGTCCGGCATCTCGCACCACATGTCCGGCTACAGCGCGGTGATGTTCACCGGCTACGCCGGCATCGCCTACACCTACGGCGTCACCTCCTTCGTGACGTGGTCGTTCCCCATCGCGCTCGGCGTCGCCATCGGCTCCAGGCTGTTCGCGCCGCGCATCAACCGGCTGCGCTCACGGCTGCACGTGGCCTCGCCGCTGGAGTACCTGAAGAGCCGGTACAACCTGCCCACGCAGCAGGCGCTGGCCTGGTCCGGCATGCTGTTGAAGATCGTGGACGTGGCCGCGAAGTGGGCGGCCATCGCCACGCTCCTGTCGGTCTTCACCGGCATGTCCCTCAACCAGGGCATCCTGATCACCGGCGTCATCACGGGCATCTACTGCACGATCGGCGGCCTGTGGGCGGACGCGCTGACGGAGCTGGGCCAGTTCGTCATCCAGCTGCTGGCCGGCGTCTCGATGTTCGTGGCCGTGGTCATGAAACTCGGCGACCACGGCGGCTTCTTCGGCGTCTGGGACGAACCCGCCCTCCAGGGGCACGGCAAACCGCTGGTCGGCCCCTACGGAACGGTGTTCCTGCTGGCCTTCCTCTTCATCAAGCTCTTCGAGTACAACGGCGGCATGCTCAACCAGGCCCAGCGCTACATGGCCACGCGCGACGCCCGCGAGGCGGCCCGCGGGGCGCGGCTGTCGGCGGTGCTGTGGCTGGTCTGGCCGGTGGTGCTGTTCTTCCCGATGTGGATGTCGCCGCTGCTGGTGGAGTCCCAGAAGGCGGACGGCTCCGACTCCTACGCGCTGATGACCGAGCAGCTGCTGCCGCACGGGCTGCTGGGCCTGGTGATCGTCGGCTTCTTCTCGCACACCATGGCCATGTGCTCCTCGGACGCCAACGCCATCGCCGCGGTCTTCACCCGTGACGTGGCGCCGGTGCTGTCGAAGCGGGCGCGCGGCTGGGGTCAGCGGTCCGGGCTGCTGGCGGCCCGGCTGACCACGGTGATCTTCCTCGGGCTCTCGATGGCGGTGGCGACGCAGGTCGACTCGCCGACGTTCAAGGACATCATCACCGTCGTGATCAAGTGGGTCGCCGGACTGATGGGCCCGATCGCGATCCCGATGATGCTCGGTCTGCTGCGGCCCTTCCGCCGCTCGGGACCGACGGCCGCGCTCACCAGCTGGGGACTGGGCCTGGTCGCGTTCTGGCTGGTCAACTACCCGATCAACTGGAGCGTGGAGGGCGGGGTGCCGCTGGAGTACCAGGTCTCCGTCCCGCTGGCGGTCTCGCTGGTCCTGTACATCCTGATCGGCTACCTGAAGCCGGAGGACACCCCGGAGCGGCTGGCGATCATCGAGCGCGTCAACACGGACGGCGACGGAGACGTCTCCGGCGCGGCGGCGGCGATCCCGACGCCCGCGGGCGGTGTGGACGACGCGGTGGGGCGCAGCCGGGTGGGCGACTGACCGGGTGGTGTCACGGCGGTACGGGGACGGCACGGTGCGGCGGGGGCACCGCGCCGTGCCGTCCCCGTACCGTGCTCAGCGCAGTTCCTGGATGCGGATCTGGTTGCCCGCCGGGTCCCGGAAGGCGCAGTCGCGGATGCCGTACGGCTGCTCGGTCGGCTCCTGGACGATCTCGGCGTTCCCCGCGCGCACCCGCTCGAAGGTGCCGTCGAGGTCCTTGGTCGCCAGGAGGATCCACCCGTAGGTGCCCTTGGCCATCATCTCGGCGATGGTGCGGCGTTCGGCGTCGGTGATGCCGGGGTCCACGGCGGGCGGCGAGAGGAGCAGCGAGAGGTCCGGCCGGCCGACGGGCCCGACCGTGATCCAGCGCATCTTGCCGTTCCCGACGTCCTTGCGGACCTCGAAGCCGAGGAGGTCGCGGTAGAAGGCCAGGGAGGCGTCCGGGTCGTCGTGCGGGAGAACCGTGGTGTGGATGCTGATGTCCATGGCGTGCACGCTAGCCGCGTCCCGCGGGTCGGCGCCTGCCGAAAACGAGCACGGGGCGAAACGGGGCCCCTACGCTCGCGGGTACCGCGTCAGCCACCCGGGGGACGAGCCCGCCGGGCCGTGCAGGGCGGGGCCCTGGGTCATCTCCATCGCGAAGTCGTCGGCCAGCTCCAGCACGGTCGGACGGCCCTCCAGTTCGGCCAGCCAGGCGGGGGGCAGCGCCGTCTCGCCGTGCAGGGCGCCCAGCAGTGCGCCCGTCAGGGCGCCGGTCGCGGCCGAGGGGCCGCCGTGGTTGACGGCGAGCCGCAGCCCGTGCCGTACGTCCTCCCCGACGAGGGCGCAGTACACCGAGGCCGCCACCAAACCCTCCGCCGTGCCCTCGCCGATCAGCTCGGTCACCCGTGCCGGGGTCGGCAGCCCTTGGCGTACGGCCCCGAGCGCGTGCTGCAGGGCGTCCGAGACCGGCTGGTGTCCGGGCCGTGCGGCGAACAGGGCGAGTCCCCGCTGCACGGCCGCGTCGAGGCTCTCCCCGCGCGCCAGCCCGTGCACGATCACGGCGTACGCGCCCGCCGCCAGGTAGCCCGTGGGGTGGCCGTGGGTCTGCGCCGCGCATTCCACGGCGAGTTGGGCGACCAGTTGCGGCTCCCAGCCGACCAGGAGCCCGAAGGGCGCCGAGCGGGCGGCGGCCTCGGCACCGCGCTCGGCGGGGTTCTTGGGCGCCTCGGGGGTGCCCATCGTCTCGTCGCCGAGGCCGAGCAGCAGCGCGCGCGGCGCGTCCCGGCGGACGTACAGCCACTCCTCGTGGGCCAGCCAGCCGTCGTCCTTGCGTCGCAGGTCGGGCCCCCAGTCGCGCTGGGTGGCGGCCCAGCGCAGGTACGCCCGGTGCAGGTCGGTCGGCGGGTGCCAGGCGCCGGTGTCCCGCCGGACCTGGGCGCGGATCAGCCCGTCCACGGAGAACAGGGTGAGCTGCGTCAGGTGGGTGACGGCACCGCGCCGGCCGTACGCGGGGGCCAGGTCGGCCAGGCCCTCCGCGCCGTGCGCCTCCCGTATCCCGTCCAGGCCGAGACCGTCGACGGGTGCCCCGAACGCGTCCCCGACGGCCGCGCCGAGCAGCGTCCCGCGCACCCGGCTGCGGAAGTCCTGCTGCTCGGCACGCCCCCAGACGGCACCGGTCGTCACGCCCACCCGGACCTCCCTCGGCACTGTCCACACCACTGTCCGTACGTACGACGTCCAGCACTGTATGCGAACGAATGCGGTCGGTTCAGGGCTGGAACGGGCCGGAACTGTGTGGAAACCCTCACGGTCGGGGGTGGTCACAGGTACACCCCGTTTCCGCCGCCTGGCCCCATCGAGCGGACGTCCGGGCCGCGACAGGATCAAGGAGTCGCCAGAACAGCCCCGTTGGAAGGAAAGCGCGTGTCCGCTCGTCTCCACACCTCCCCCGTCCGGAACAAGCCGAAGAAGCAGCGCGGGCGTGTGCTGTCGGTGGTCGCCGCACTGGCGGTCCTGGGCGGCGGCCTCGCCGTGAGCGGCTCCACGGCCTACGGCACTCCGCACCACGCCGGTCACCGCGACGCCGTGCGCGAGGGCGCGAAGGACCTGGTGCGCGAGGACGGTTTCCCCGCCGCGCTGGCCGCCGTCCAGGGGCGCGACGGACGCGTACGCGACTACACGGCGGGCACCGGCGACCTGGCGACCGGCGCGTCCGTGCCGGTCAACGGCCAGGTCAGGGCGGGCAGCAACACCAAGGCACTCACCGCGGCGGTCGTGCTCCAGCTGGTCGGCGAGGGCAAGGTGAAGCTGGACGAGCCGATCGAGACGTACCTGCCGGGCCTGGTGCGCGGCGACGGCATCGACGGCGGCCGGATCACCGTGCGGAACCTGCTCCAGCACACCAGCGGCCTGCCGGACTACGTCCAGACGCTGGGCCTGGACCCGTTCGAGGTCCGCGACACCTACTACAACCCGCGTGACCTGATCGACCTCGCCCTGAGCCAGAGGGCGGCGTTCGAACCCGGCGCGAAGTGGCAGTACAGCAACACCAACTACGTCCTGGCGGGCCTGCTCGTCGAGAAGGTCACGGGCCGCCCCTTCGGCGAGGAGATCACCGACCGGATCATCCGCCCCCTCGGTCTGAAGGACACCTACTGGCCGAGCGTCGGCGAGCGCGGCATCCGGGGCGCCCACCCCAAGGGCTACGCCGCCGCCACCCCCGGCGCCCCGCTGGAGGACATCACCCGCCTCGACCCGTCCCAGGCCTGGGCGGCCGGACAGCTCGTCACCACCCCGCGCGACCTGAACCGGTTCTTCTCCGCCCTGCTCGGCGGCAAGGTGGTGGCGGCCGCCGAACTGAAGGAGATGAAGACCACGGTCCCGGTGACCGAGGGCGCCCCCACGCCCGGCACCGGATACGGCCTGGGCCTCTTCCGCACCCCCCTGTCCTGCGGCGTCGAGCTGTGGGGCCACGGCGGCTCCATCCACGGCTACGAGTCCTACGGCGGCGCCACCCGGGACGGCCGCGCGGCCACCGTGGCGGCGACGGCCCTGTCCAGTTCGGTGGCCGCCGAACCCGCGGGCATGATGGCGGCGCACCAGCACGTCTTCGACCTGGTCGACACGGCCGTCTGCCGGTAGCCCCCGCACCCCGCACCCCGTGCCCCGGCGGCGGGGTGGGGTGGGGTGGGGTACGAAAAAGCGTGAACACTTCGGCTTGTTCTGTCCTCGGACCGCTCAAATGAGCCCGTGGAGGACACTTTGCCGTCGAGTGTTCACGCTTTTACGCAGATACCCCGCTGCCCGGCGTGGTCACATCCGGCCACGCCCCGGTGACAGTTCGGCCCAGACGGTCTTCGCGGGGGGCCGGTCCCGTGTCGACGCCCCAGCGGTCCGCGTACGCGGCCACGATGCGCAGTCCGCGTCCGCCTTCCTCCTCCTCGGCAGCCGGATCGGGGAGACACGGGACCCGGTCGCCCCGGGCGTCCGTGAGGCCGCCCGCCTCTCCTTCACCGACGCGTCCTGGACCTCGTTCCTGGCGTTCACCGGCAGGCGGGCGTAACGGCTCAGCAGCGGAGCGACCCGCGCCACGCGTCGGCGAGCGCGTCGAGGTCCCTGCGCCGCTCGTTCCTCAGGTCCCGCGCCTCGTCGGTCCTGGGGTCCAGGAGGTGCCCGAGCGAGCCCGCACGGCGCCGGAATCCGACGCTCTCCCACAGTGCCGCGATCTTCTCACCGGCCCGCCCGAACGCGGCCTCGCCCATGGGGGCGTCCGGGAGCTCCGTGGGGTGGGTGGCCGTGATGACGGCGCTACAGCCGTCGGCCAGGGTCCAGACGGCCTCGGCCGCGAGGACCGGCCCGAGGCCGAAGCCCCGCCAGGCGGGGTCCAGCCGCATGTCGAAGAGGACGAGCAGGTCGCCGTCGCAGTCCGTCACGGCGTCCCGGAACTCCTGACGGTAGCCGCCCCGGCCCAGGTCGTAGACGCCGAGGACCAGGTGGGACAGGCCGACGTCGTAGCCCTCCGCGTCGGAGAACGGGAAGGGGCTGAACCTCTCGTCCATCCGCAGGCGGAAGAGCCGCATCGAGCCGATCTCGTGCCGGACGGTCTGCGTCGCGGACCCCTCCGGCCGGTCCAGGTACCGGCTCGACCGGACGGACACGTCCCATGCGTCGAAGCCGTTCTCGTCCCCCTCCGAGCCGACGAAGTGCCACGTCCGGTACTCCAGGTTCAACCGGCGCGGATCGCCCGGAAGTTGGTCGGCGGAACGCTTCGAAGAGATCACGTTCGGGACCCTACCCACTCGCCCGGTTCCCGGCTTGGGGATAGTGCTGCCATGGTCAATTTCCCACGCAACACCCTGTTACTCGCCTCCACCGTGCTCACCGCGGTCCTCGCCCTCTACATCGCCCTCGTGGCCCTCGGGAACATCACCGACTTCGACAACAACCAGCAGTACGTGCATCACGTCCTGGCGATGGACACGACGTTCAAGGACGACGACCTGATGTGGCGGGCGATCACGAGCAAGGGGCTCCAGGACACCGCCTACGTGGCGATCATCGTCTGGGAGACCGTCGCCGCGCTGGTGCTGATCTGCGCGACCTGGCTGTGGATACGCAGGGACCACACCCTGGCACGGCGCTTCACCACGTACGGCACCCTCATGCTGATGCTGCTCTTCGGCGCCGGGTTCCTCGCGATCGGCGGGGAGTGGTTCGCGATGTGGCAGTCGGAGGACTGGAACGGGCTGGACGCGGCGACGCGGGTGCTCCTGTTCAGCGGCGTCGTGCTGATCGTGGCGCACCTGCCGTCCGACCGGGCGGAGGTTACGCGACCACGGTGACCGTGGTGCCGGACGTGCCGAACTCCCAGAGCGCGTCGCCGTCGGCCTTGGGCAGCCGTATGCCGCCCGTCCTGGCGCCGGCGGCGGCCGGGGGCGGCGAGGAGCCGTCCACGGCGTTGGAGAAGGCGACCCAGACGCCGTCCTCCTGGGTGAAGTACATGATCTGCTCGACCCGTACGCCGTCGGAGCCCGTCGTCGGGTCCTGACGGCGGGTGCCGACGCTGTACTTGCCGGGGTCGGGATCGACCGTCCCCGGCCACACCGCGAAGGACCGCCGGGTGGCGTCGCTGGCGTCGACCAGCCACACCCGGTCCTGTCCGACCGAGTAGACGACGCGCCGCCCGGTGCCCGATCCGTCCGGCACCGGGGCCGGCGCGGTCTTCTTCGGTTCGGGGCGCGCGTCCGCGGGGGCCGACGCCGACGGCCTCGGTTTCGTCGCCGCGGCGGTGGGCTGGGGGCCCTGCTCCGCCTGCGCGGCCAGGACGGTCACCGCCGCGATCGCGCCCACGGTCAGACCGGAGACCCAGGCCCAGGAGGGAACTCGGGCAGGCACGGGCACGCATCTCCTCAGCTACGAGAACCCCGACACACCGGGGGTCCGATCATCTTACTGCGGCCGGTCTCGTGCCCCGGGCCGCCGGCCGCGCCGTCAGCCCGTTCCCCGGGAGGCCCGCCACATCGTGTGCTCGCGGCTGATCGCCTCCTCGGCGTCGGACACCTCGTCCGCCCAGGTCTCCTCGTCGGCGTGGACCAGGCGTTCGTGGATCACGCTCAGCTCGGTGGCGGCGAAGGTGTAGGCCCGGCCGAGCGTCTCGTACTGCCGCACCGCGAGCCACGCCGAGCCGGCGCCCAGCACGGCGGCGAGGATGCCGGCCAGGTCGAAGGTGAACAGGTCGAGGAGGCGCAGGACCGCCGCCGTCAGGCCGAGTCCCTCGACGGCGATGAGCACCAGGCGCCAGCGCCGGGCGTTGCGGACGTTCGACGCCGCCTTCGCCGAGTACCACGCCTGCTGGTCCTCGATCCGGTGGCGCAGATACGCCTCCTTGCGCTCGGCGAAGGGCCGGGCGCGCAGGTCCGTCATGGCGTCGGTGACCGCGATCGACCCCAGCGGCGAGAGACTGGAGACGGGCGCCTCCCGCAGCAGCTCCCCCAGGCGCAGCTGGAACCTGCGGTGCGCCCCGGCCTCGGGCAGGTCCGCGGGGAAGGGCGTCCCTCCCACCGCGAAGCGCCAGGCCAGGGTCTTCGTGGACTCGGCGAGCGCGCGGCCGTCGTACCAGGACTGCTCGGGGCGCTCCGTCAGCAGCCAGACCTCGACGCAGATGGTCAGCACGAAGACCGCCACGAGCCCGACGACCGCCGCTCGCTGGTCGAGGGCGCCGCACAGCGCCGCGGCGACGGCCAGCGCCAGCCGGATCTTCGTACCCCGGATGTAGTTCCGCTGCCCGCCCAGCGAAGCGGAGTCCGAGGACCGGAACACCACCGGAAGGTCGTCGTCCCCCAGGCCGTGCGACCCGTCACTCATCCGCGCCCCCACTCTCGCGACTCCGGCCACTCAAGTGAGTATTCTTGCGTCACTTTTGACAGCGTGTCAGGCCGTTGGCCAAGGGGCATGAGCCAGTCACTGCCGCACGCCGGGACGGGGGTCCATCCATGCGCTATGCCGCGTTCATCTCGTACAGTCACACACCCGACACGCGTCGGGCCCGGCTCCTGAGACAGGCGCTGCACACGTTCGCCAGGCCCTGGAACCGGATGCGGGCGCTGCGGGTGTTCCTCGACAACGCCGCCATGTCGATGGAGCACAACCTGTGGAGCACCGTGGAGCAGGCGCTCGGCGACTCCGAGTACCTGCTGCTCCTCGCGTCGCCGCAGGCGGGGGCGTCGAAGTGGGTGGGCAAGGAGATCGACTGGTGGCGGCGGGGCCCGCGTCCGGAGAAGCTGCTGCTGGTGGTCACGGGCGGGGAGATCCACTGGGACGAGGCGGCCGGGGACTTCGACTTCGCGCGCTCCACCTGCCTCCATCCGGCCCTGCGCGGCCACTTCACCGCCGAACCGCGCTGGGTGGACCTGCGGTGGATGGACGCCGACCACGCCGGAGACCTCCGCGACCCGCGCTTCCGCGAGGCCGTCGCGGACCTCGCGGCGCCGCTGCACGGCCGGCCGAAGGACGAACTGTTCGGGGAGGACGTGACCCAGCGGGGCCGGCTCCGCCGCTTCCGGCGGGGCATGCTGGCGGGCATGACCGCGCTGGCCGTACTGGCCACCGCCACCGCGGTGTTCGCCTTCGTCCAGCGCAACACGGCCCAGGAACAGGCCCGCATCGCCACGGCCCGCCAACTGGCGGCGACGGCCCTCAACCTGAGCGACGACGACCTGGAACTGGCCTCACTGCTCGCGGTGCAGGCGTACCGGGTGCAGGAGACGCCGGAGACGGTGTCGGCGCTGTACCGGGTGAGCGCGGCCAGCCCCCGGCTCACCCGCTTCGTCCGTGCCGACGACCGCGTGACGGCGCTGGCCCTCAGCAACTCGCCCCGGTACGTGGCGGTCGGCTCCGCGCGGGGCTCGGTCGACGTGTGGACGGCCGACGGGACCCGCAAAGTGCGCACGCTCGACGCCTCCGGCGAGGTCACGGGTCTGACGTTCAGCGACGACGACCGCCTGCTGGCCGTGTCCAGCGAGTCGGGGGAGACTCTCGTCCAGGACTTGGACGCCAAGGACGCGGAGGACGGGCTGCGCCGCCTGTCCGGTGGCGGCGACGCCGTACAGGCCATGATGTTCAGCTTCCAGTCCCACGTGCTGGCGACCGTCGACGACGCCGGGACCCTCCGGTTCTACGACACCACGAGCGACAAGCCGGTCGACAGCGTCCAGACCGACGTCGGCAGTGTCATGAACCTGTCCTTTCTGGACGAGGGGACCAAACTGTTCGTTTCCCACCCCGTCGGCTGGAAGTTGTACGGCGGTGACGGCGGGAAGACGGTCGAACTCGCCTCTTCCGACCGCACCATCTACCCCTTCAACAACTACCGGCACGCGGCTTCGCCGAACGGCAGCTGTTTCGGCTTCGTGAAGTACGGGGGCGTGTACCTCGACTCGCCCGGGAACATGCTCCGTGCCGAGACGGGCGGGAGCGGGCCCGAGGACGAGGACGGCGAATGCCCGGCCCCTCCGGGCGTGATCGTCAACGAAGCCGACGTCCTGGCGGTCTCGGACGGCGGCAGGGCCGCGGTGGGGACGAGTGACGGACTGCTGGTGTCGACCGCGGCCACCGGTGACCGGCCGGAGGCGCTGGAGACACTCACCGGCATCGAGGCTCCGTCGGTCCTCACCTTCTCCCCGGGGGACGGCGACCGCCTCGCCTCGGCGAACGGGGACACCGTCGCCCTGTGGGAGCTGAACGACCCGGGCCCCACTGCTCACTCTCCCGGTATCGCCGTTCCGGACGCAACGATCGTCCCCTCGCACCCGCCGCTGGCCGTGGGCCCGGACGGCACGCTGGTGTGGAGTCACGACCCGCAGGACGACAGCACCACTCTGGAGTCCTGGACACCCGGCAGCAAGGCCGACTCACTCGTGTACGGGCAGGGGGCCGACGAACTCTACGACGCCATCGTGTTCGGCCGAAGCGGACAGCTGATCTACACGGCCACGGAGAAGGTCGTGGAGACGTGGTCGGTGGCCGACTCCGGGGCACTGGTACGGAAGCACTCGGTCCGGGTGCGTGAAGACGACTCCGACCCGCAGAGGGACACCACGGGCGCGGTCCGTCTCGTGGCGGCGGCAGACGGCAAGGTCGCCGTGATGCCGTCCGACGGCTCCGTGCTGCTCCTCGACCCCGCCACGGGGGAACGGTCCACAGCGGTAGCGGCACGGAAGCCGAATCTGACGGCGGCCGAGCGGGCGCGGTACGAGCAAGTCGAGTACCAGCGGGCATTCGGCGAACAGGGCCGGCTCGCGGCGGTCTCGACCCAGGACGGCCGGATCGACATCCACGAGCTGCCCTCCGGCCACCGGAGACACCGGTTGACGACCGGCTCCTCGTCCGTGGACGCCCTCGCCCTGTCCGAGAGGAACAGCGCGCTCTACGCCGTCGTCGGCGGCACCACCCTGCAACGATGGGACAGCACCACGGGCAAGCTGCGGTGGCGCTCGGACGGGGCAGCCGGGTTCGGCGTGGTCGCGGACCCCACCGGACGCTGGGTCGCGACGCTGGCCGGGGACGGAACGGTCTGGCTGTGGGACGCCCGGACCGGTGAGCGGCTGGGCAGCACGCGGCTGCCGGCCCCGCACACGATCGCCGGTATCTCGGGCGCCGGTCCGCACAGTTCGCTGGCGTTCTCCCCCGACGGATCGTCGCTGTGGTCCGTCACCGAGAAGGGCGCGCTGCTCTCCTGGGACACCTCGGCCGACGCCTGGATCAAGAGCTTGTGCCATCGGGTGCACCGCCGTCTCACCGAAGCCGAACAGGCCCGCTACCTGACCTCGGTCTCCGACGGGCCCGCCGCCTGCGGCTGAGCGACGGCGGGGCGGCATCGGTGCCGCCCCACCCGTCACTCAGTCCAGCACCGGCAGCAGCTCCGGCAGGTGCCCGTCGGAGGCGGCGGCCGCCCGCTGTCGCTCCTCGGGCACCGGGCCGTACAGCGTCGTCCGGGGCTTCGCCGGGCGGCCGGCCGCGTCGGCGACGGCGACGAGGTCCTCGACGGACTTGTAGGAGCCGTAGGACGAGCCCGCCATGCGGGAGATCGTCTCCTCCATGAGGGTGCCGCCGAGGTCGTTGGCGCCGGAGCGGAGCATCTGGGCCGCACCCTCCGTGCCCAGCTTCACCCAGCTCGTCTGGATGTTGGGGATGTGCGGGTGCAGGAGGAGGCGGGCCATCGCCGTGACCGCGCGGTTGTCCCGGAGGGTGGGGCCCGGACGGGCGATGCCCGCCAGGTACACCGGGGCGTTGGTGTGGATGAACGGGAGCGTCACGAACTCCGTGAAGCCGCCCGTGCGCTGCTGGATCCCGGCGAGGGTACGCAGGTGGCCCAGCCAGTGCCGGGGCTGGTCGACGTGGCCGTACATCATGGTGGACGAGGAGCGGATGCCCAGTTCGTGGGCCGTCTCGATCACCTCGATCCAGGTGGCCGTCGGGAGTTTGCCCTTGGTGAGGATCCAGCGGACCTCGTCGTCGAGGATCTCCGCCGCCGTGCCCGGGATCGAATCCAGGCCCGCCTCCTTGGCGGCGCTCAGCCACTCGCGGATCGACATGCCGGTGCGGGTCGCGCCGTTGACGACCTCCATCGGCGAGAAGGCGTGCACGTGCATGCCGGGGACGCGGGCCTTCACCGCCTTCGCGATGTCGAAGTACGCCGTGCCGGGCAGGTCGGGGTGGATGCCGCCCTGCATGCAGACCTCGACGGCGCCCACCTCCCACGCCTGCTGGGCGCGGTCGGCGACCTGGTCGAGGGAGAGCGTGTAGGCGTCGGCGTCCGTGCGGCGCTGGGCGAAGGCGCAGAAACGGCAGCCGGTGTAGCAGACGTTGGTGAAGTTGATGTTGCGGGTGACGATGTACGTGACGTCGTCGCCGACCACCGACCTGCGGACGTCGTCGGCGATCTCGCACAGGGCGTCCAGCGCGGGGCCGTCGGCGTGCAGCAGGGCGAGGGCCTCGTCGTCCGTGAGCCGCGTCGGGTCGTCGGCCGCCGTGGCCAGCGCGGCGCGCACGTCGGTGTCGATGCGCTCGGGGGCCATGCCGGGGGCGGCGGCCTCGCGCAGGGCGCCCCAGTCGCCGTACACCTCGTCGAAGTCGTCGCGCCGGTCCGAGGTGCGGCCCTCGGTGTCGATGGTGGCGTGCAGGTCGGTGCGGCCGGTGGCGGTGAACGCCTCGTCGGGTTCCTGCCACGGGTGGCCCTCGACCGTCGCGTCCGCGCGCGCCAGGCCCGTCGCCGGGTCGGCGAGCGCCGCCACGTGCGGGCGCAGGCGGGGGTCGAGCCAGGGCTCGCCGCGCTGGACGAACTCCGGGTACACGCAGAGGCGTTCACGCAGCTCGAAGCCGGCCGCCCGGGACTTCGCGGCGAGTTCGTCGATCTGCGGCCAGGGCCGCTCGGGGTTGACGTGGTCGATGGTGAGCGGGGAGACGCCGCCCCAGTCGTCGATGCCCGCGCCGATCAGCCGCTCGTACTCCGAGTCCACCAGGTTCGGCGGGGCCTGGAGGCAGGCGGACGGGCCCATGATGTGCCGGGCGACGGCGACCGCGGCGACCAGTTCGTCCAGCTCCGCGTCCGGCATGCCGCGCATCGCCGTGTCGGGCTTGGCGCGGAAGTTCTGGATGATCAGCTCCTGGACGCCGTGGTAGGCGCGGGAGACCTTCCGCAGGGCGAAGAGGGACTCCGCGCGCTCCTCGTAGGTCTCGCCGATGCCGAGGAGGATGCCGGAGGTGAAGGGGACGGAGGAGCGGCCGGCGTCCTCCAGGACGCGCAGCCGGACGGCCGGCTCCTTGTCCGGGGAGCCGTGGTGGGGGCCGCCGGGCTCGGACCACAGGCGGGTCGCGGTGGTCTCCAGCATCATGCCCATGGACGGCGCGACGGGCTTGAGCCGCTGGAAGTCCGTCCAGGACAGGACGCCCGGGTTGAGGTGCGGGAGGAGGCCCGTCTCCTCCAGGATGCGGATCGAGATCGCGCGGACGTAGGCGATCGTGTCGTCGTAGCCGTGCGCGTCGAGCCACTCCCTGGCCTCCGGCCAGCGGTCCTCGGGCTTGTCGCCGAGGGTGATGAGGGCTTCCTTGCAGCCGAGGGCGGCGCCCTTGCGCGCGATGTCGAGGACCTCGTCCGGCGACAGGAACATGCCGTGGCCCGCCCGGCGCAGCTTGCCGGGGACGGTGACGAAGGTGCAGTAGTGGCACTTGTCCCGGCACAGCCGGGTCAGCGGCACGAAGACGCTCTTCGAGTACGTGATGACGCCGGGGCGCCCGGCCGCCTCCAGGCCCGCGTCCCGGACCCGGGCGGCGGACGCGGTGAGCGCGTCGAGGTGCTCGCCGCGCGCCTGGAGCAGCACGGCCGCCTCGGACACGTCCAGGGCGACGCCGTCCCGGGCGCGTTTGAGGGCGCGACGCATGGAGTTCTCGGTGGGGCCGGTGGGGTCGGCGGGTCCGGTTCCGGAGGTCGCGGAAGTCGTCATCCTTCGAGGATACGAGCGGCGTGATCAGCACGGGCGGCCCGTCCCGGTGACCCACCGCACGGTTTCCGGTCCTCCATCCGTCTCCCCCCTTCCCTTGTCCCGCGGTTCACGGCTCAATACGAGGGTTGCACGCACCAACCCCTGCACCACCCGTGCCCTGTCATCGACGACACCTGGGGAGCAGCAGCATGTGCGAGGACGACCACGAGCACGACCACGCCGGGATCGGCAGACGCGCGGTGTTCGTGACGGGAGCCGCCGCCGCGCTTACGTTGGGGAGCGTGAGCTTCGCCTCGGCGGCCCCCCGGGAACAGCGGACCAGAACCGTACGCGGCACCCTGCCGCCCGGCGCCCCCGACTTCGTGTACGTCCCGGTCGAAGTCCCCCGGGGGGTGCGCGAGATCCGCGTCGCCTACACCTACGACCGCCCCGCCGTCCCGGCCGGCACCCAGGGCAACGCCCTCGACATCGGCCTCTTCGACGAGCGCGGCACCGGCCTGGGCGGCCGGGGCTTCCGCGGCTGGTCGGGCGGGGCCCGCACGGAGTTCTTCGTCCGCGCGGACGAGGCCACGCCCGGGTACGTGCCGGGGCCGGTGCGGGCGGGCACCTGGCACATCGCGCTCGGCCCGTACACGGTGGCCCCGCGGGGCCTGGCGTACGAGATCACGATCACGCTGACCTACGGCGAGCCGGGTCGGACGCCGCGGCCGGTGTACCCGCCCGAGCGGGCCGGGGGGCGGGGCCGGGCCTGGTACCGGGGCGACTGCCACCTGCACTCCGAGTACTCCGACGGCCGCTACACCCTCGCCGAGATCGCCGGGCTGGCGCGGGCGGCGGGCCTGGACTTCATCAACTCCTCCGAGCACAACACGCACTCCGCGCACCCGCACTGGGCCGAACTGGCCGGGGACGACCTGCTGATCCTGCTCGGCGAGGAGGTGACGACCCGCAACGGCCACGTCGTCGCCCTCGGCACCGACCCCGGCACGTTCGTGGACTGGCGCTACCGGGCCCGCGACAACCGCTTCGGCCGTTTCGCCCGGCAGATCCGCCGCGCGGGCGGCCTGGTCGTGCCGGCCCACCCGCACGCCACCTGCATCGGCTGCAACTGGAAGTTCGGGTTCGGGGAGGCGGACGCCGTCGAGGTGTGGAACGGCGCCTACACGCCCGACGACGAGGTCGCACTGGCCGACTGGGACGGCATGCTGGTCGCCGCCGTGCGCGACGGGGGCGGGGCGGGCGGCCGGGGCTGGCTCCCGGCGATGGGCAGCAGCGACTCCCACCGCTCCCCCGACGTGATCGGCCGCCCGCAGACCGTCGTCCTCGCCGACGACCTGACCCGCGAGGCGATCCAGGAGGGCATTCGCGCCGGGCGGTCGTACGTCGCCGAGTCGTCGAAGGTGTCGCTGTCCTTCGGCGCGTCCGGCGGCCGGGGCGAACACGCCGGTATCGGCGAGCGGCTGCGCGTGGACGGCGACACCCCGGTCACCGTCCGCCTGGAGGTGTCGGGCGCCCCGCGCTGCACGGTCCGGTTCGTCACGGACCAGGGGGTGCTGTTCACCGGCGACCCGCTGCCGGAGTCGGGCACCGGCACCGCGCAGTGGCGCACGACGGCCTCGTACGCGGCGTACGTGCGGGCGGAGGTGCGGCACGAGGCGGCGGCGGGCCCGCTGCCGGGGGCGCTCGCGGCGTTCACCAATCCGGTGTTCCTGGGCCGGTAGCCGGGGCGGGGGGCGTCCCGGCGTCGGCGAGGTCGACGACGACCGCCGCGTGGTCGGAGGGCCAGACCCCGTCCACGGGACCGTCGCCGGACCGCCGGACCGCCAGGACCCGGCCGAGTCCGCCGGGTCCCGGCGGGCCCACGTGGACGTAGTCGATCCGTACGCTCGGCTCGCCGTCCGCGTGGGCCACGTACGGGTTGGCGGTGTCCCAGGTGCCGGACGGCGCCCCCGGCTCGGCGTGCTCCCAGGCGTCGCGCAGCCCCGCCGCCCGCAGCAGGCGGACCTCCGGCGCCCCGGGGCGGGCGTTGAAGTCACCGGTGACGACGGGCGGGTGGGCGGTGCCGTGCCGGTGCCGGGCGACGAAGGCGGCGAGGGCGGCGGCCTGCTCGCGGCGCACGGCACGGGCGCGACCGCCCGAGGTCAGGTGGACGGTGAAGAAGGGCACCCGGTGCCCGGGCACGTCCAGCCGGGCGTACGCCGCCAGCCGCCCGTCGTCCAGTTCCGCGGGGGCGGGCAGCCGCAGCACCGCCCGCTCCACCACGGGCCGGCGGCTGAGCACCGCGGTGCCGACGCCCACCGTGTCGTCCCCGATCCGCCGCTGCCACCGCCCGGGGGCGGGCGAGGGCCACCAGGCCGCGTGCAGACCCAGGCCGCGGGCCAGCCACTCGGCGAGGTTCTCCCCTCCGTCGACGGCCCACACCTCCTGGAGGCCGACGACATCGGGCCGCAACTCCCGCAGCACGGCGAGGATCGCCTCGCGCCTCTCGGCCCACGGGCCGAACCGCCACCACAGGTTCCAGGTCACGACCCGCACGCCCGCACCGCCCGTCTCTCGGCCCCGTCCACACCTTCCCCCAGAGGATTTCCGGAGAACATGGAGGCACACGAGACGGGAGCGTGAACGAACGATGTCGTCCTCCGCCGAGAAGGCCGAGAGCAAGTACCGGGCCGTGACGGCCTTCCAGCGCCGGCTCAACGCGGTCGTGCGCCGGCTTCCGGGGCAGACCCTGCTGGAGACCACCGGCCGCGTCTCCGGCCTCCCCCGCCGCACCCCGGTGGGCGGACGCCGGACCGGGGACTCCTTCTGGCTGGTGTCGGAGTTCGGGGAACGGTCCCAGTACGTCCGCAACATCCGGGCCGATCCGCGCGTACGGGTGCGCCTGCGGGGCCGCTGGTACCCGGGAACGGCCCACCTCCTGCCCGACGACGACCCGCTCGCCCGCCTGCGCCGCCTCCCCCGCTACAACGGCCTCGTGGTGCGGGCGATGGGCGTCCGGACGGGACTGCTGACGGTACGGGTGGAGCTGCGGGGGCAAGGGAGCAGGTGAGGAACCTGTGATCGGCGTCTCCCACGGCTGACGCGGTCGGCATGAACAAGGCAAACTGGCCTGGTTGCTCAGGATGTCTAGGGGGACGGCATGGACGGTGTACCGCGGGTTCCGGAGCAGCGGCGCCCCGGATCCCCGGCGGAACCGGACGGGCCGGCCGCGCTCCGCTTCGGTGTGCTCGGACCGGTGCGTGCCTGGCGCGGCGAGGAGACGCTGGCCACCGGCTCACCCCAGCAGCGCGCGCTGCTGGCCGCCCTGCTGCTCCGCGAGGGCCGTACGGCGACGGCGGCCGAGCTGATCGACGCCCTGTGGGGCGAGGAGCCGCCGTCGCAGGCGCTGGCGGCGGTGCGGACGTACGCGTCCCGGCTGCGCAAGGTCCTGGACCCCGGCGTGCTGGCCAGCGAGTCGGGCGGGTACGCCGTGCGGGGCCTGGCCGAGGGGGCGTTGGACCTGGCGAGGGCGCAGGACCTGGCCGCCGAGGCCGAGAAGGCCAGGAGCTCCGGAGACCTGGGCCACGCCCGCGACCTGCTGCGCCGGGCACTGGCCCTGTGGGACGGCGAGGTCCTGGCCGGCGTACCGGGCCCGTACGCCCAGACGCAGCGCGTCCGCCTGGGCGAATGGCGGCTGCAACTCCTGGAGACCCGCCTCGACATGGACCTCGAGCAGGGCTGCCACGCCGAGTCCGTCTCGGAACTGACCGCGCTCACGGCGGCCCACCCCCTGCGCGAACGCCTGCGGGAGCTGCTGATGCTGGCCCTGTACCGCAGCGGGCGCCAGGCGGAGGCCCTCGCGGTCTACGCGGACACGCGGCGCCTGCTCGCCGACGAGCTGGGCGTCGACCCGCGCCCCGGCCTCCAGGAGCTCCAGCAGGGCATCCTCCGGGCCGATCCGCACCTGGCGGAGCCTCCCGCACCGGCCGCGGACACGGCGCCGCTCCCGGTACGTCCGGCGCAACTCCCGGCGACGGTGCCCGACTTCACCGGTCGCGCGTCCTTCGTCCGCGAGCTGAGCGGTGTCCTGTCCGCGGCGTCCGGGGGCGCGACGACGGGCCGGGTGATGGCGGTGTCGGCGCTGGCCGGCATCGGCGGCGTCGGCAAGACGACCCTCGCGGTGCACGTCGCCCACCGGGCGCGGGCCGCCTTCCCGGACGGGCAGCTGTACGTCGACCTCCAGGGTGCCGGCGCGCGGCCCGCGGAGCCGGAGACGGTGCTGGGCTCCTTCCTGCGGGCCCTGGGCACCGCCGACTCGGCCGTCCCCGACTCGCTGGAGGAGCGGGCCGCCCTGTACCGCTCCGTCCTGGACGGCCGCCGTGTCCTCGTCCTGCTGGACAACGCCCGCGACGCCGCCCAGGTGCGGCCGCTGCTGCCCGGCACGGAGGGCTGCGCCGCGCTGGTGACGGCCCGGGTGCGGATGGTGGACCTGGCCGGGGCGCACCTGGTCGACCTGGACGTGATGTCGCCCGAGGAGGCGCTGGTCCTCTTCACGAGGATCGTGGGCGAGGAGCGGGTGGCATCGGAGCGGAAGGCGGCGCTCGACGTGGTCGGCGCGTGCGGTTTCCTGCCGCTGGCGATCCGCGTCGCCGCGTCCCGGCTGGCGGCCCGCCGTACGTGGACCGTCTCCGTGCTGGCGGCGAAGCTGGCGGACGAGCGACGCCGTCTGGACGAGCTGCAGGCCGGTGACCTGGCGGTCGAGGCCACCTTCGAACTGGGCTACGGCCAGCTGGAACCGGCCCAGGCCCGCGCCTTCCGGCTGCTGGGTCTGGCGGACGGCCCGGACATCTCCCTCGCGGCCGCGGCGGCGGTCCTGGACCTCCCGGCGCAGGACACGGAGGACCTCCTGGAGTCCCTGGTGGACACGTCGTTGCTCGAATCGGCGGCGCCGGGCCGCTACCGCCTCCACGACCTGGTCCGCCTCTACGCGCGTGCGTGCGCGGAGCGGGACGAGCAGCCGCCCGGCGAGCGGGCGGCGGCGCTGTCGCGGCTGCTGGACTTCTACCTGGCGACGGCCGCGGGGGTGTACGCGATCGAGCGGCCCGGGGACCGGCTGGTGGACGGCCTGGAGCCGACGGAGTACCCGGGCCTGACGTTCACCGAGGGGTCGGCGGCCCTGGACTGGCTGTACACCGAGGCTGGGCCGCTGCTGGCGTGCGTGCGGCAGTCCGTGGGGACGGGCAGGCTGCGGCGTGCGGTGGACCTGCTGTGGGCGGCCAAGGACCTCACGGAGTCCGGGGCCGACTCCCACCAGTACGAGGCGACGGCCAGGGGGATGTGCGAGGCGACGCGCACGGCCGGCGACACCCTGGCCGAGGGACGGGCACGGACGGTGCTCACCGACGTCCTGCTGGTGACCGGCCGCATCCCGCAGGCGGAGGTGGAGTCGCGGCTGGCCATGCGGCTCGCGGAGTCCGTCGACGACGGCGCCGCGGTGAGCTGGGTCGCCAACAGCCTGGGGCTCATCTGCCTGCACCAGGGACGGCACACCGACAGCAAGCCGTTCTTCGAGCGGGCCATCGAGGGATTCCGCGCCCTGTGCAACCGTCCGCCCGAGGCGACGGCCCTGTGCAACCTCTCGCGGGCCCACCTGGGAGCCGGCGACGTCGCCCAGGCCGTGGACTTCGCGCGGCGGGGGCTGGACGCGCACGCCGAGTTCGGCAGGACCGTGCGTCTGGCCAACAGCCACTACGCGCTGGGCATCGCCCTCAACCGGGCCGACCGGCACACGGAGGCGCTCGGGCACTTCTCCGAGGCATTGACGATCTTCACCGCGCACCGGCAGCGGCTGTGGGAGGGCACGACGAACTACCGCATCGCCGAGGTCCACCTCGCCGCCCAGCGTCCCGCGCAGGCGGCGCAGCACGCCGAACAGGCCCTCGCGCTGGGCTGCATCGGGGGTGACCGCATGCAGGGCAACGTCCTGACCCTGCTGGGCCGGGCCCTGTCCGGGCTGGAGCAGACGGACCGGGCCAGGGCCTGCTGGAGCAAGGCCCTGCGGCTGTACGAGCAGGAGGGCGCCGAGGAGGCGAGCGAGGCGAGGGCCCTGCTCAGGCCCGCTTCGGCCGCGTGAGTCGGCCGCGTACGACGGGCGTTCAGCATTCGTTTATCGCCCCCCGGCATGGTCGTACCCGTCACACCGTCGCGTCGGGGGGCAGACGGTCTGACGGGAGCCGACCGGTTATGGTGCGGCTCCGACGCCCGCCCGGCGGCCTACGGGGGAGCTACCGGGCGGGCGTTCGCCACATGTCGTTACACCGGAGGGACCAAGCCCATGAGCGAGAACCAGCAGGACACGGAAGCGACGGCCACGGGCGAGGCGGCCTCCGACGAGACCTTCACGACGCTCGAGAACCCCATGCCCGCGCCGCCGAAGGACGGGGCCGTCAGGACGCTGGAGAACCCGATGCCCAGCGGACCGGCCAAGCCCGACGTCAGGACCATGGAGAACCCCATGCCGGCCCCGCCCGCCCTGGACCTGGACGGCGACGGCAAGTAGACCCTTTCCCGCACGGGGATCGGCCGCGGCGGCGCGGAGGGGAGCCGCCGCGGCCGCCGTGTGTCGTACGGCGTGAGGGGGGACGGTCTCAGACCCGCCCACCGAGTCGCGCGAGCTCGTCCGCGCGGCGGAGGTCCTTCGGACGGCCGAGGGCGCGGCGCATGCGGATCAGGTCGTCGAGCGCGACGTAGCGGACGGTGAAGCCGGCCGGGTCGCGCGTGGTGTCCGCCCGGGTCAGGCAGGGCGCGACGTCCATGGCGCCCCAGGGGAGGGCCGGGGTGCACAGGTCGCCGTCGGCGCCGGGCACCCGGTAGGCGACCTGGGAGCGGTCGAGGTCGGGTGGTTCGGCGCAGCCGGACCGGGCGAGCGCCTCGCGCAGGGCGCGGGCCTCGCCGGGGGTGCCGTCCCAGAGCAGGTCGAGGTCTCCGGTCAGTTCCGTGGAGCCGTGCATGATGCCGGCGACCTGGCCGACGACCACGGCGTGCGAGCGGGCGTCGTGGAGCGCCCGGAGGAGGGGGAAGGGGTCGAAGCCCAGTGCCCCGTCGGTGGCGAAGGTGCCCCGGAGGTCGTCGGCGTCCTCCGGGCGGTGGCCGGTGGGGGCGCGTCCCCGCGTGGCGTCCCCGGTCCGGGCGACCGCCCGCCGCAGGCGCAGGGCGGCCGCGGTAGGGGCTGCCGGGTCGTTCGGGTCCATTCCCTTGTCCCCCTCCGTCGGTGCCGGTGCCGCCGCGCGCCCTAGGAGGCGGGCAGCGGCGCGGTCACCGTGTGGTCCAGTTCGCAGTGGTCGGGGGCGTCGGAGCCGTCGAAGGGGACGCGGACCGCGCCCACCCCCTCCGCGGGGACGGTGACCTCCTCGCTGCCCTCGCCGAGCGTCGTGCCGGCCGCGTCCTTGAAGAGCACCGTGACGGGGAACGTGTACTCGACGGCGTTCGGGTTGGTGACCTCGACCGTGGCGTACGGCTCCGACTCCTTGGCGCAGGCGACCAGGGTCAGGGCCGCTGCCTCGGCCTCGTCACCGCCGCCACCGCCGCTCGCGTCGTCGTAGGTGTCGTCGTCGTAGTCGTCGCCGCTGCTGCCGCCGCCGCTGCCGCTGTACGTGTCGTCGTCGTCCTTGTAGGCGCCGCCGCCCGACGAGGACGACGAGCCGTCGTGGTCCTGGCCCGAACTGCTGCAGCCGCCCCCACCGTCGCCCCCGTGACCGTGGCGGCCGGTCGAGAAGCCGGTCAGGCTGAGGACCACCAGTGCCGAGATCGCCGTGTACCTGAGTGCCCGCCCCCGTGTCGTCATGGCGATCACGCTAGGGGGTGCATGTCACGGACACGTCACCGGTCGGCCACGGCCGCTCACGCCGTACGGGGCCGTCGCCCCGTGAGCGCCCTCACGTCGTACGTGCCGTCCCCGTGCCCTTCTCCGCGTCCAGCGCGTATACGCAGCGGTCCTTGCTGCACGCGTACACGATGCCGTCGCGGACGACCGGGGAGCCGGTGATCTCGCCGCCGGTGGCGAGCTTCCAGCGCAGGCGGCCGTCGTCGGCCTTCAGGGTGTAGAGCAGGTGGTCCGTCGAGCCGAAGTGGATGCGGCCCTCGGCGACCGCGGGGGCGCCCACGATGTCGCCGCCCGCCTGGAAGCGCCACTTGGGGGTGCCGGTGACCGCGTCCAGGGTGTAGAGGCCCTTGCCGCTGCCCACGTGGACGTGGCCGGCGGCGACCAGGACCGGGTCGGTCGAGGAGCGGGCCTCGGTCGCGATGCGCCAGCGGTCGCGGCCGTCGGTGGCGTCGAGGGCGTAGACGGTGCCGAGGTAGTCGGCGAGGTAGACCCCGCCGCCGGTCACCGCCGGGCCCGGCACGAAGGTGGGCGGGGCGAGGAAGACGGCCGGGGCCTCGAAGTGCCAGCGGACGTGGCCGGAGGCGACCTCCAGGGCGAGGACCCGGGTGCCGGCCGCGACGTACACGTAGCCGTCGGGGGCCTGGCCGAGGCGGACCGGGACGCCGCCGCAGGAGGCCGCGTCGCCGATCGGGTACGACCACCTCTCGTCGCCGGTACGGGCGTCCAGGGCGCGCAGCCGGGCGTCCTGCCAGACGTACGCGGTGCCGTCGTGGAGCGCGGCGCCGGCCTCGGGGGACTCGAAGTCGGTCTGGGCGCCGGTGACCTCCCACAGCTTCTGGCCGGTCGAGGCCTCCCAGCCCTGGACGCCGCCGCCGCGGGTGGCGGTGAGGACCGTGCCCCGCTCGGCCTGGAGGGAGTACACCCAGGCGTCCGTCTGGACGCGCCAGAGGTCGGCGCCCTCGCGGGCGTCCAGGGCGAAGAGGGTGGGGCCGTCGGAGGCGTGGACGCGGCCGTCCGCGACCGCCATCGACCAGGCGACGTCCCGGGTCTTGAAGCGGCGCCGTCCGGTGGCCACGTCCAGGGCGTGCACCTCGAAGGAGGTGACGTAGACGAGTTCCCCGGCGACGCGGGGGGTGCCCCAGACGTCGTTGGACATCCGGAACCGCCAGGGGCGCCAGCCGGCCGGCGAGGCCTCCGGGGACGGGGGCGGCACGGGCGGCGCGGCCGGTACGGCGGGGTCGGCGCCGTTGACGCCGGGGCGCGGGCGGGACCAGGACGCGGCGAGGGCCGACTCCGGCGGGGGCGCGGCGACGGCGGCGGCGCGCATGTCGGCGACGCGCGGGCCGGGACCGATGGGCACGGCCGCGCCGGCCAGCCGGACCGGACCGCCGTCGGGCACGGGTACCGCCGGTCCGTGCGCGGGCGGCGCCGGGACGACGGGGTCGTGCGAGGGCGGGGGCGGCAGCGGGGGCGCGGGGACGGCGGGGCGGCCGCCGGCCGGGCCCGGGCCGCGGCCGCCCGCCGTCGTGGCGGGCTTGATCGCGGGGCGTCCGCCCCGGCGTCCCTCGATCAGGCCCACGGCCCGTTCGGGCAGCCACGCGGAGGCCGTACCGCTGTCGTCGGAGCCGGAGCCGAAGAGGTGCGGGGCGAGCTGGGACTGGAGGTCGGCGGGGTTGGGGCGGCCGGTGGCCTCCATCTGCATGCAGGACTCGATGAGCGGGCGCAGCTCGTCGGGGAGGCCTTCCAGGTCGGGGCCCTCGCGCAGCAGCATGAAGACCGTCTCGACCGGGTTGGCCCCGTGGAAGGGCGGGTGGCCGGTGGCGGCGAAGACCAGCATGGAGCCGAGCGAGAACACGTCACTGGCGCCGGTGACGCTGCGGGAGTCCTTCGCCTGCTCCGGGGACATGTAGGCGGGGGTGCCGACGGCGACGTTCGTCATGGTCAGGCGGGTGTTCGAGACGCCGGACGCGATGCCGAAGTCGATCACCCGGGGGCCGTCCTCGACGACGAGGACGTTGGAGGGCTTCAGGTCGCGGTGGACCAGTCCGGCGCCGTGGATCGACTGGAGCGCCTCGGCGACGCCCGCGGCCAGCCAGCGCACCGCCTGGGCCGGCATGGGGCCGCACTCGTTCACTATCTCCTCGAGGGAGGGAGCGGGCACGTAGGCCGTGGCCAGCCACGGCACGGCGGCGCGCGGGTCGGCGTCGACCACGGCGGCCGTGTAGAAGCCCGAGACCGCGCGGGCGGCCTCCACCTCTCGGGTGAAGCGGACGCGGAACAGCTGGTCCTCCGCCAGCTCGGTGCGCACCGTCTTGATCGCCACGCGCCGCCCGGACGCCGAGCGCGCGAGATAGACCAGCCCCATGCCGCCGGCGCCGAGCCGGCCCAGCACCTCGAACGGCCCGATGCGCCGCGGATCGTGCTGTGTCAGCTGATCCACCACTTGCCTGCCACCTCCCCGTACGAGCCGCGCCACCCACATATGTACGCGACCGAAGTGCAGCGTCTCACCACCGCACGTCCGTGGCGCCACGCACCCCGATTCTTCCTGTCCGGAGCGCTGGTGGCGAACCTGGCGACAATCGGGGTGTCCTGCCTGATTACGGGCAAAGCTCAGAGCCTACGCCCGCGCCCGGCCCTGCGCATCCCGCTCAGCGCTGCAGGAGTGCGAACGACGCCCCCTGGCCGTCCGAGACGACGGCCGCCCTCCCGTACGACGTCTCGAAGGGCGGCACCCGCACCCGGCCGCCGAGCGCGGTCACCGCCCCGAGCGCGGCCTCGGCGTCCTCGACGAGGAAGTGGACGAGGAAGTGCGGCGGCATCTCGGCGGGGAAGACGTCGGAGACCGGGGCGCGGCCGAAGTCGGGAGAGGCATCCGGGCCGAAGAGCGCGTCGTGGAACAGGTCGCCGTAGAAGGCGTTGGCGGCCTCGGTGTCCCGGGTGTACAGCTCGGCCCAGGCGAAGGCGCCGGGCTCGTGGCGGCGTCCGAAGCCGGTGCGGCGGCCCGGCTGCCAGAGCCCGAAGACCGCGCCCTGGGGGTCCGCGGCGAGGGCCGCGGTGCCCAGGTCGCCGACCGGGTGGGGCGGGGTGACGACCTGGCCGCCGCCCGCCCGGATCCGCCCGGCCAGGGCGGCGGCGTCGGGGGTGTGGAAGTACACGGACCACACGGTGGGCATCCGGCCGTCCGTCTTGCGGACCAGCGCGGCGACGGGCTCGCCGTCCAGGCACGCCCGCACGGACCGCCCCGCGTCCCCCGCGCCCTGCGCGTTCCCCGCGGGCGACTCCTCCTCGAAGGTCCAGCCGAACAGCTCGCCGTAGAAACGCTTGCCCGCCTCCACGTCGGAGAGCTGTGCGTCCACCCAGCAGGGAACACCCTCCCGGTGGTCGGACGGACGGGCTGACGCCCTCTTCTCGGATGCCCCGTTTTCGGCCATGCCGTCAAAGTAACCGCGACGCCCGCACCGCGCAGACCAGGCACACCAGTCCCTCTCCGCTCCCGCACCCCATTTGCAGTCGGCCGAATCGCGCTCGGATCACCCGTCGGTAAGCTGACCGGCATGACAGGACAAGTGCGTACCGTCGACGGCCGCGTGGCCGGTCGACGTGGGCAGGCGACCAGGCAGAAACTGCTCGACTGCCTCAGTGAAATGCTCAGCTCCTCCCCCTATCGCGATGTCAAAGTCATCGATGTCGCCCGCAAGGCGGGCACGTCGCCCGCGACCTTCTACCAGTACTTCCCGGACGTCGAGGGCGCCGTTCTGGAGATCGCCGAGCGTATGGCCGCCGAGAGTTCCTCGCTGGCCGAACTGACGGCGGACCGCTCCTGGGTCGGCAAGGCCGGCTGGCAGACGGCTCAGGAACTCGTCGACGGATTCCTGGAGTTCTGGAGGAAGAACGACGCGATTCTCCGAGTCGTGGATCTCGGCGCGGCGGAGGGCGACAAACGGTTCTCCAAGATCCGCATGAAGATCCTGAATTCGGTGAATTCCTCCCTCGCGGATTCCGTGGCCGATCTTCAGGCCAAGGGCCGGGTCGACAAGGACGTGAACCCCGCGGCCGTCGCCGGGTCACTGGTCGTCATGCTCGCGGCCGCCGCTTCGCACCAGAAGGGTTTCTCCTCGTGGGGTGTGAAACAGGCTGAACTCAAGCCCACTCTCGCCCTGTTGACGTATCTCGGCATCACCGGGAAGAAGCCCTCGAAGTAGTACGCCGCGCGGCAGCCTGTCATCTTTGCCGCGTCTCCTGCCCGCCGTGCCTCCGGCTCGTACGCCTGCCCCTTGGACCTTTCGCCCGCCCCGTCGGCCGCCCCCGCTCGGACTCGGCGACCGTGCCCCGGCCCCTCCGGCCGCACCGACACGGCGTCCAGCGCCTCGAAGTCCAGCCCCGCGGTGGCCGCGGACGGGGAACAGCCGCCCGCCCGCCCGCTGTTGTGCCAACCGACCGTGCCCGCACCAGCTGGAGGAGACCTCGATGGCCCTGACCCGCGCAGAGCGTGAGACGTTCCTGGCCGAGCCGCACATCGCCGCACTGGCGGTCGACGCGCAGGCGGGCCGTGCCCCGCTGACCGTGCCGATCTGGTACCAGTACGAGCCCGGCGGCGAGGTGTGGATCATGACCGGACTCGACAGCCGCAAGAACAAGCTGATCCGCGAGGCGGGCCGGTTCTCCCTGATGGTCGACCGGCTGGAGCCCACCGTCCGCTACGTGTCGGTGGAGGGCCCGGTCGTCGGGACGCTCACCGCGACCGAGGCGCACCTGCGGGAGATGTCCGCGCGCTACCTCCCCGCCGAGAAGGTCGACGACTACGTCGCCTTCTCCCAGGCGAGCCACGGCGATCAGGTCGTCGTCCGGATGCGCCCCGAGCGCTGGCTCTCCTCCGACCTGGGCTCCGTGTGAGCGACCTGCCCGAGCTGCTCAGGTCGCTGCGGGTGTGGGACGCCGCGGTCACCGAGCTGCCGCCCTTCGACCCGTCCACCGCGCCCGGCGACCCGCTGGAGCTGTTCACCCGGTGGTTCGCCGAGGCGGTCGCGGCCGGGGAGCGCGAGCCGCACACGGTGTCGCTGGCCACGGCGGACGCCGAGGGCCTGCCCGACGCGCGGATCGTGATGCTGCACGGCGCGGACACGGACGGCTGGGCGTTCGCCACACACGCCGGCAGCCGCAAGGGCCGCCACCTCGCCACCCGCCCGTACGCCGCGCTCGTCTTCTACTGGCCGGCGCTGGGCCGCCAGGTGCGGGTACGCGGCCCGGTCTCCACTGCCCCGGCCGAGCAGGCGCGGGCCGATCTGCACGCGCGGTCGGCGGGCGCCCTGGCCGCGGCCCTCACCGGGCGGCAGAGCGAGGAGCTGGCGTCGGCCGAGGAGCTGGCCCGCGTCTCCCAGGCGGCCTGGGAGCGGGCCGGGCGGGAACCGGACGCGCCGGTACCGAGCTGGACGCTGTACCGGCTGCGCCCCGACGAGGTCGAGTTCTTCCAGGGGGACGCCCGCCGGCGCCACGTACGGCTGTCCTACCGGCGTGCGGAGGACGGCGGTTGGGACCGGCGGCTGCTGTGGCCGTGAGCGGCGCTCACCGCGCGGCGGGCAGCCACCGCGCACCGGCGTCCGGCGCTCAGCTCGCGCCGGGCGCCGTCGGTTCCTCGTCCGTCGCCAGACGCGCGTGCAGGTGCACGTCCCGGAACGCGTCGTGCCGACCCGCCTCGAACATCGCCTCGCGCAGGGTGCCCTCGGCCACGTAGCCGCTCCGCTCGGCGACCCGGCAGGAGGCGTCGTGCCCGACGGCGTGGCCGAGTTCCAGGCGGTGCAGGCCGAGTTCGGCGTAGGCCCAGCGGGAGGCGAGGAGCAGGGCCCGGGTGGCGACGCCGCGGCCGCGGGCCTCGGCCAGCACCCAGTAGCCGACCCGGGCCACCCTCATCTGCCTGCTGATCTCGTTGACGCTGATTCCGCCCAGCGTCGTACCGCTCTCGTCGTCCGTGATCCGGAACGACGCCGACCTGCCGTCCGCCGCGTCGCGCGCCCGTGCGCGCAGCGACTCGCGGGCCCCGGCGAGGTCGGTCCAGAGCTTGAGCGGCGTGTTCCAGCGCTGGAAGTCGGGGTCCAGGTGGCCGCGCAGCCACGCTTGCGCGTCGGCGTCCGAACCGGCGTCCCAGGCGGCCAGGCGCAGGCCGTGGCCGCGCGGTTCGGTGCGGGAGAGGGCGGGGTCGAGGGTGTGCAGACGTGTGTGGGCCATCCGTCCATTCAATCCGACGGCGGCGGTCCGTGACCGATCCGCAACCGATTCCGGTCTTGACCGAGACCCATCAAGCGGGTGCGCGCATACGCTCGCCGCATGGCCGACTCCACAGCGTCCGCTGACCCGCAGCAGCCCGCACACCCCGCGGACCGCCCCGTGTACGTCATAGGCGCCGGTCCCGGCGGTCTCGCCGTCGCGCACGCGCTGCGCGCCCGGGGTCTGCGGGCCGTGGTCCTGGAGCGGGCCGACGGCGTCGGTTCCTCCTGGCGGCGCCACTACGACCGGCTGCGGCTGCACACCACCCGCCGGCTGTCGGCACTGCCCGGCCTGCCGATGCCGCGCCGCTTCGGGCGGTGGGTGGCCCGCGACGACGTGGTGCGCTACCTGGAGAAGTACGCCGAGCACCACCAGCTGGAGATCGTCACCGGGGTCGAGGTCTTCCGCGTCGAGCGCGCTCCCGACGGCGCGGGCTGGCTGCTGCACGCCTCCGGGGGCCGGGAGCTGACCGGCGCCGCGGTGGTGGTCGCCACCGGGTACAACCACACCCCGCGGGTGCCCGAGTGGCCCGGCCGGGACACGTACACCGGGGAGTTCCGGCACGCCGCCGAGTACCGTGTCCCGGCCCCGTACGCCGGTCGGGACGTGCTGGTGGTCGGGGTCGGCAACACGGGTGCGGAGATCGCCGTGGACCTGGTGGAGGGCGGGGCCGCCCGGGTCCGGCTCTCGGTGCGCACGGCGCCGCACATCGTGCGCCGCTCGACCGCCGGGTGGCCCGCCCAGTACACCGGCGTCCTGTGCCGGCGGCTGCCGGTCGCGCTGGTCGACCGGCTGGCCCGGCCGGTGGCCCGGATGAGCGTGCCCGACCTGTCGGCCCAGGGGCTGCCGCGTCCCGGCACCGGGCTCTACAGCCGGGTCGCGCAGGGCGCCATCCCGGTGCAGGACGTCGGCCTGATCGACGCGGTGCGCGCGGGCCGGGTGGAGGTCGTCGCCGCGATGGACGGCTTCGAGGACGGCAAGGTCCTCCTGGCCGACGGCACCCGCGTCGCCCCCGACGCGGTGATCGCGGCCACGGGGTACCGGCGGGGCCTGGAGGGCCTGGTCGGCCACCTCGGCGTCCTCGACGACACCGGCCGGCCGGTCGCCCACGGGGGCCGCGCCCCGGCCGGTGCGCCCGGCCTGTACTTCACCGGGTTCACCAATCCGATCAGCGGGATGCTGCGGGAGCTGTCGATCGACGCGGGCCGGATCGCCGGGGCGGTGGCGAAACGGGAGGCGGGGCGGGTGTCACGCCTGCCGGGCTGAGCCTCAGCGCCGGGTGAGGACGCGCAGGTCACCGGAGTCGGGGTCGCCGAGCAGCACGAAGAGTTCCGGGTCCTGTTCGGTGCCGCCGACCGTCCAGTACGTTTCCCCGCCGCACTCGCCGTCGGGGCGCAGGAGGACGGCGTCGCGGTCGGTGTTCAGGAACTCGTTGTCCCGTTCGAGCGTCCACGTGCCGGTCCCGTCGCACACGGAGAAGTCACCCTCCTCGCCGGCACCCCGTCGGGCCGGCAGGCGGGTCAGCTCGGCCCGTCCGGCCGGGTTCAGCCGCAGCAGGCTCCCGTGCGCGCCGTGCCAGTCCCCGGCGAGCTGGCCGGCGGCCATCCGAGGGGGCTCGTAGTCGTCGGTCAGGGCCGCCGCCGGTATGCCGCACCCGACGAAGAGGACGAAGCTCGCGACCGCCGAACCGAGCCAGACCCTCCGCCCTCTCCACGGCCGTCCGCGCAGGCGGTCGAGGACCAGCACCGGCAGGACACCGACCCCGGCGAACCACGGGAGGGTGTCGCCGAGCGGCCACCCCCACAGCAGGCGTCCCAGCACCGACCAGCCGGCGCCGATCAGTACGGAGACGCCCAGGTGCCAGGCCCACTCCGGGCCCCGGAGGGCGCCGGGCCGCAGGCCGGCCAGGGCCGCCGCGGGTGTGATCTGCAAGGTCGCGTGCACGAGCCCGAGCAGTGGCAGAACCACCGGCACGCAGCAGATGCCCAGGTAGGCGCCGCCCGGGTACCCGTAGTCGTCCCCGCCCGCCTCCAGGGCGAGCCACCACGCCAGCCACACCAGCGGCAGCTGTCCCGCGCACAGCGCGGCCGCCCTGTTCCATTCGTCGTTCGGCCGCACGGGCCGCCGGCCACCGGGATTCCCCGTCTCCCCCCACCCCATGCCCGCACCCTACGACCCGCTCAAACCGCCCCCGCCACCGGAGCCGGCCGCCGCCGGATCACCAGTGCCATCAGCGCCGCCGCCGCGCACAGGGCGCCGGAGGCGACCCAGACCACGTCGTACGAGCCGAAGCGGTCGCGGGCGAGGCCGCCGAGGAAGGCGACGAGGGCGGCGCCCACCTGGTGGGAGGCGAGGACCCAGCCGAAGACGATCGCGCTGTCGTCGCCGTAGTGCTCGCGGCACAGGGCGAGGGTGGGCGGGACGGTGGCGACCCAGTCGAGGCCGTAGAAGACGATGAAGAAGATCATCGGCGGATGGACGCTCGGCGCGAGCAGCATGGGGAGGAAGAGGAGGGAGACGCCGCGCAGCGCGTAGTACACGGCGAGCAGGCGGCGGGGTTCGAAGCGGTCGGTGAACCAGCCGGAGGCGATCGTGCCGGCCACGTCGAACACCCCGATGACGGCGAGCAGCGAGGCCGCGGCGGTGATCGGCATGCCGTGGTCGTGGGCGGCGGGCACGAAGTGGGTCTGGATCAGGCCGTTGGTGGAGGCCCCGCAGATCGCGAAGGTGCCGGCCAGCAGCCAGAAGGGGCCGGTGCGGACGGCGGAGGCAAGGACCGTCAGGGCGCGGCGGGCGGCGCCGGGCACGGGGGCGGGCTTGGGCACGAACTCCTCGGCGCCGTACGGCTTCTGGCCGACGTCGGCCGGGTGGTCGTGCAGGAGGAGCCAGACGAAGGGGACGACGGCGAGGGCGGCGAGGGCGACGGTGACGGCCGCCGGGCGCCAGTCGTACGTCTCGACGATCCAGGACAGCAGCGGCAGGAAGATCAGCTGGCCCGAGGCTGAGGCGGCGGTGAGGACGCCGGTGACCAGGCCGCGCCGTTCGGTGAACCAGCGGTTGGTGACGGTGGCGGCGAAGGCCAGGGCCATCGAGCCGGAGCCGAGGCCGACCAGCAGGCCCCAGCAGAGGATGAGCTGCCAGGCGGAGTCCATCCACACGGTCAGGCCGGAGCCGACCGCGATCACCAGCAGGGCCACGGCGACCACCCGCCGGATGCCGAAGCGGTCCATGAGCGCGGCGGCGAAGGGGGCGGTCAGGCCGTAGAGGGCGAGGTTGACGGAGACGGCGGCGCCGATCGTGCCGCGGGACCAGCCGAACTCCTGGTGCAGCGGGTCGATGAGGATGCCGGGCAGGGAGCGGAAGGCGGCGGCCCCGATGATCGTCACGAAGGTGACGGCGGCGACCCACCAGGCGCGGTGGACGCGGGTGCGGCGGCTCGGTCGGATGTCCTCCGGCCGGCCCACGGGGGAGGCGGCGGCGTCGGTTGTCTGGGTCACGTCATTGAGTCTCGGCAGCGGACCCCGGCCGATCGAGTGGCCGGTAGGACATCGTTCGCTAGGATCGGGCCATGACCTCCGACCGCCCGCACCGCGTCGTCGTCCTGGCCCTCGACGGCCTGCTCCCCTTCGAACTGGGCATCGCGCAGCGCATCTTCGGCCTCGCCCGCGACGAGGACAGGCGCCCGCTGTACGAGGTGGTCACCTGCTCGGTCCGGCCGCCTGGCCCGGTCGACACCGACGCCGACTTCGCGATCCTGGTCGGCAACGGCCCCGAGGCGCTGGCCACCGCCGACACGGTCGTGGTCCCCGCCTCCTACGAACTGGGCCCGGTCTACGAGGAGGGCGTGCTGACCGGGGAGCTGGCCGCCGCGCTGGACCGTGTGCGGCCGGGCACCCGGCTCGTCGCGATCTGCACGGGCGGGTTCGTGCTGGCCGCCGCCGGATACCTGGACGGCCGGCCGGCGACCACGCACTGGGCCTCCGCCGAGCACTTCCAGCGGCTGTTCCCGAAGGTGCGGGTGGACGCCGACGTGCTGTTCGTCGACGACGGCGACGTGCTCACCTCGGCCGGGGTGGCGGCGGGGATCGACCTGTGCGTGCACATCGTGCGCCGGGACCACGGCACCGCCGTGGCCAACGAGGTGGCCCGCCGCACGGTCGTACCGCCCCACCGGGACGGCGGGCAGGCGCAGTACATCGAGCGGCCGGTGCCCGATCCGCAGCAGTCCTCCACGACGGGCGCCCGCGCCTGGGCGCTCGGCCGCCTGCACGAGCCGATCCAGTTGCGGGACATGGCCGCCCAGGAGTCGATGTCGGTACGGACGTTCACCCGCCGCTTCCGCGAGGAGGTCGGCGTGAGTCCGGGACAGTGGCTGACCCGGCAGCGCGTCGAGCGGGCCCGGCACCTGCTGGAGTCCACCGCCCTGTCCGTGGACCAGGTGGCCCACGACGCGGGGTTCGGCACGGCCCAGTCGATGCGGCAGCATCTGCAGGCGGCGCTCGGGGTCACGCCGACCGGGTACCGGCGGACCTTCCGCGCGGAGTTGTCCACAGCCTGTGGAGAATGAGCGGGGACCGACCCCGGACTCGTCGGCCGGCGGCGCGGCGCTGTCCGCCCCGAGCACGGCATCGCGCGCCACCGGCCCACTCCGGCGCTCCCGCCCGGTTCCCGTCGCCCCCGGGGGAACCGCCGCCGACACGACCCACGCTCGCCGAGGGCCCCGTCACCGGGCCCTCGTCGTCCCCTCGCGGCGAATCGTTGACCACAAGCGTGAGGAAACGGTCACGATCCGTCAACCGGCGAGGGGCGCTTCGTCACCTGCGTCCCGTTTCACCGCCCACGCGCACGGAAGCACGCCCCGGCGCACCGGCGGTCACACCGCTTCGTAGGCCCAGCCCTCGTACGCCGCCGCGCCGCCGCCGCTCCCGCGGGCCGGGGCGGCGTCCTCGCCCGCGGCACAGCGGTCCAGTTCGCACCAGATGCGCTTGCCGGTGCCTTCCCGGCTCCAGCCCCAGCGGTCGGCGAGGCCGTCCACGAGGGCGAGGCCCCGGCCGCCCGTCGCCTCGCCGTCCAGGCAACGGGGCACGGGGGCACGGTCGCTGGCGTCGTCGACCTCGAGGCGGACGGTGGCCTCCTTCGCGTCCGCGCTCGCCGCTCCCGGCAGCACCAGCCGCAGTACGGCCGAACGGCCGGTGTGCACCACGGCGTTGGTGACCAGCTCGGAGACGAGCAGGACCAGCGTCTCGGCGAGTGGTTCGTCGGCCCGTATCCCCGACCCGGCGAGCCGCGAACGCGCCCAGCGCCGGGCACGCCCCACTTCCGAGGGGTCTGGACGGACCTCCAGCTGCACTTGAAGCACCTGCACCGCTCACACCATCCGAACCGGCGGACACCGAGGCTCGCGCCTCATGAGGGCCACGATCGTAGCCATTACCAGCAGGGCCGGAGCAACGACCGGGGAAGGGATCACGGAACGTGAATCCCTTACGGGACAGCATGGTTGACGGACAGTCACGTCAACAAGCGCTTCGGGCATATTCCAGCGCGAAGGAGTACCCGTGCGGCATACTGTGCGACGCTCGTTCCGAGCAGTCGAACAGGCGGCGGCCGACGGGCGTTGTGCCCTGCGGGGCAAGGCGCCCACCGTCGGTTCCGGAGCCGCCCCAGGGGCAACTCCGGCACGGTTGGCGCTCAGGACCACTCGCATCCCCCACAAGGTACCGGAGTGTGGCACCGACTCCGGGCCGTGACGGGTCACGCGGCGGACACGACCCGGTATCGACGCTCCGTGACACCACTGCGCCACGATCCGCGACATGGGCCGGGCGGTCGGGGCGCTACTCGGGCACGGTGAAGTAGCGGGCGAAGGCCGGGACGATCTCCGCCTCCCCCACCTTGCCGTCGCCGTCCGCGTCGAGGGCGGCGGCGACCGGACGGGCCAGCTCCTCGGGCACGCCGAACGCGGTCAGCGCCCGCACGGTGTCCGCGACCGTGGCCGTCCCGTCACCGTCGGTGGCGGCCACGTCCAGGGCGGCGTGCAGGAAGGGCCGGGCGATCTCGGCGAAGCGTTCCGGCTTGTCCCGCAGCCGCTTGACCGCGCCGGTGACGAACTCCTCGCGGGTGATGCGCTGGTCGCCGTCCCGGTCGGCGATGCCCGCCAGGCCCTGCCAGAGCGCCTCCGCACCGCCGTACAGGGCCTGCCCCCGGTCGGAGCGGGCGGCGACGCCGAACTCGGCGAGCAGCGCCTTGGCCGCCCCGCTGAAGTCGGAACGGTCGATGTGACCGTTGCCGTCCTGGTCGAAGGTGGTGAACCGCGCGGCGATCCTGCGCTCGTACTCGCTGTTGACCATGGCTCTCTCCGGCCGCCTCACGTCGGTGTCGGGTACGTCCCGCCCGGAGCGTACGTCGCCGCGCGCGGCCGCGTGCCGGAGTTGCCGCGTCGTGACGCCGCCTACGCGGACAGGGGCCGCGGCTCGTCGCCGGTCGCCGAGGCGAGGTCGGCGTGGCAGTCGAAGAGCCGGCGCACTCCCAGCGCGCCGAGGACGCGGTTGACGTGGGAGCCGTCGACGGCGCCCTGCGCGGGCAGTATCAGGCGCAGCCTGCCCTGGCAGGAGCGGATGAGCCGCCGGGAGGCGATGAGTACGCCGACCCCGCTGGAATCGCAGAACAGCACCTCGGAGAGGTCCAGGACGAGGCTGTGCCGCCCCTCGGCCACCTCGTCGTGCACGCGCTGCCGCAGCACCGGTGACGACACCAGGTCCAGTTCGCCCGACACCTGGAGCACGGCCCACTGGCCCCGCTCGCCGCCGGTCACGTTGAACGTCACCACCATGCCCTTCATCCGTCGGTACGTCTCTGCTGCTCGGGGTTCCTCTTGATTCGTCTTGGTTCGCCCGATACGGAAGCCGTGCTTACGCTTCTTGGGCGCGCGCCTGCCCACCGGCCGTTCCCGCAAACTCCGGAGCGGAAACGGAGACCGATCAGAAGAGGCTTGATTCAGACAGTTTCAATCCTGTTCGATCCACCTGAATCCATCTCGATCGAATTCGGTCGCACGGTAGAGGGTAGTGGAGGCACATATCACCTCCGGACGGTCGGGGGCGCGCATTGACACAAAGGGGCGTGCGCTGTCGGACGTGCCGACTACATTCGGGGAGGAGACGGCCGCAGGCTGGACACCGGCCGGGACGGGCAGGGACGGAGCGGGGGGTGGAGGGGCCGCATGGCGAAGAGGGACGCGCCGCTGCGCTGGGACCGCAAGATGCAGCAGCGGCTCGCACGCGGCGAGGCCGCGGCCCTGGGCGAGCTGTACGACCGGTTCGCCTCGCTGGTGCACGGGCTGGCGCACCGCGTGCTCGACGACGAGCGGGCCGCCGACCGCATCACGCGGGATGTCTTCGCGCACGTCTGGGAGCATCCCGACACCTACGACCCCCGGCAGGGCCCGCTGCGCACCTGGGTCGCCGCGCTCACCCACCGGTTCGCCGTGCAGCGACTGCGTGCCACCGAGACGGCGGCCCTCGTCCGGGGCGGGCCGGGCACCGCGGAGGAGCTGGAGACCAAGGTGCGTCGCGCCTCGGTCGCCGCCCGCGCCGACTACATCGTCCAGTCCATGCCGGCGCCGCTGCGCGCCGCCCTGGAGCTGGCCTACTTCCAGCGCCGCGACTACCGCCAGACCGCCGCCGACCTCGGCGTCACCGAGGACGAGGCCCGCCGCCGCCTCCGGCTGGGCCTCCAGCTCCTGGCCACCGCCCGCGACGCCTCCCCGCACACCCCCGGGGCACCGCCCGGATACGGGGGTGCGGCATGAAGGCGTACGACGAGAACGACGGGAACGGGGAGAACGGGGAGGAAGACGACGGCACGGGTGCCGCCGCCGGGTCCGGCACCGGATCCGCCGGCGCCGGCGTCGGCGGCGGCGGCGGTGTGCCGGGGGCTCCCGGCGCGGCGCGCATACCGTTGCCCCGTGCCTCCGTCGAGGACGGCGGACGGACCCTGCCCGAGGTGGCCGCGGTGGCGCTGGAGCACCAGGTGCTGACGTCGCTGCTCGGGGCCTGGGCGCTGGCCGCCTGCTCGGCGCAGGAGGCGGCGGCCGTCGAGGAGCACCTCGGGGAGTGCGACGCCTGCGCCGAGGAGGCGCTGCGCCTGCGCGAGGCCGTCACGCTGCTCCAGCGCCCGGAGAGCCTCGATCTGGACCCCGCCCTGCGCACCCGCGTCCTGGACGGATGCCTGGAGCGGCGCCCGCCCCGCATCCCGGTGCCCCGGTGGGCGGCCCCGTACGACGCCGAGACCGCGCGGCTGGACGCGCTGCTCCAGGACTTCGGGGACGCCGAGTGGCACGCGCCGGTCCGGCTGCGCTGGTTCGAGGCGGACAGCGAGGCGAGCCGCCGCACCACCGTCGCCGGGGTCATCGCGCACCTGCTGACGGTCGACGGGACCGTCGCGGTCTCCCTGGGCCTCGCCGACCCGCTGGGCGACATCACCACGCCCAGCCGGGCACCGGCCGCCCGTACGGAGGCGTACTGGCGGGCCTCGCACCGCCCGCCGACCCGGGCGGTGCGGGCGCCCTGGCGGGCGCAGAGCCACGGCATCGTCCGCACGGCCTCGTTCACCGGGGAGACGGGCGGGATGCCGGTCCCGTACGGCGACTTCGAGCTGCCGCTGCGCGACGCCATGCTGGACCGGGCGTTCGAGTGCTGGGTGCACGCGGAGGACATCGCCGACGCGGTGGACTATCCGTACGCGCCGCCCTCCGCGCGGCATCTCAACAGCATGATCGACCTCGCGGCACGGCTGCTGCCGGGCGCCCTGGCGGCCCGCCGCCGGGCCGGTCTGGCCGCACCCGGCGGACGCCCGCACCTGGTCACCGCGGGTGAACCGGGGCGCAGCCTGCGGCTGGAGATCGAGGGCTCCGGCGGCGGCGAGTGGCTCATCCCGCTCGACTCCCCGGGTGCGGTGGGCTCCGCCGATCACGAGGTGGCGCATGTCGCCCTGGACGGCGTGGAGTTCTGCCGCCTGGCCGCGGGCCACGTGCCTCCGGCGGAAGCGGCGGCGGGGCAGGTCGGGGACCGGGAGGCGATCCGGGACGTGCTGTTCGCCGCGGCGGGCTTGAGCCGGATGTAGGGGCGGGTCGCGGTTTCGTCGGCGGCTGCGGGTGCTCGGTGACCGCGCGGGCAACCACACACCACCCGCAGCCGCCGGCGAACCGGCGCCCTCCGAGCCCGCTAGGCGAAGACCACCGTCCGGCGGCCGTTCAGGAGAATCCTGCGCTCCGCGTGCCACTTCACGGCCCGCGCCAGCGCCTGGCACTCCACGTCCCGCCCGATCGCCACCAACTGGTCCGGCGTGACGTCGTGGCCGACCCGCTCGACCTCCTGCTCGATGATCGGCCCCTCGTCGAGGTCGGCCGTCACGTAGTGCGCGGTCGCGCCGATCAGCTTCACGCCCCGCGCGTGCGCCTGGTGGTACGGCTTCGCGCCCTTGAAGCTCGGCAGGAAGGAGTGGTGGATGTTGATGATCCGGCCGCTGAGCCGCTTGCACAGGTCGTCGGAGAGGACCTGCATGTAGCGGGCCAGCACGACGAGTTCCACGTCCTGCTCGCGCACGATCTCCAGGAGCCGCGCCTCGGCCTCCGCCTTGGTGTCCCTCGTCACGGGGATGTGGTGGAAGGGGATGTCGTACGACCCCACCAGTTCCGCGAAGTCCGTGTGGTTGGACACCACGGCCGCGATCTCCACGGGCAGCGCGCCGGTCCGGGCCCGGAAGAGGAGGTCGTTCAGGCAGTGCCCGAACTTGCTGACCATCAGCACGATGCGCGTCTTCTCGTCGGCCCGGTTGATCCGCCAGTCCATGTGGAAGGCGTCACCGATCGCGGTGAAGCTGGCGCGCAGCTTGTCCACCGTCACCGGCTCGTCGGCCGAGAAGTGGACGCGCATGAAGAACAGTCCCGTGTCGTGGTCGCCGAACTGCTGGCTGTCCTCGATGTTGCAGCCCGTCATGAACAGGTAGCTGGAGACGGCGTGCACGATGCCCTGCTTGTCCGGGCAGGACAGGGTGAGGACGTACTGGTCGGCCGGGGCGCCGGCCGACGGGACGGCGGCGGAGGACTGCTCGTTCATGCAGCACAGGTTCCCATATCCGGCCCCCCGGCCCGAGTGCCGTCCCGTCAGGCGGACCGGGTCAGGATCTGCAGCACCTCCAGCGTGCGCGGCTCCGCCTCCGGATCCTCGCCGTCGCTGGTGGCCAGCCGTACGTGCGCGTCGCGGGCCGCCCGCACCGCCTCCGGCCAGTCCGCGTGCTCCAGGTACGCGGTCACCGGGGCGTCCGGCCCCGCCTGGTGCATGATCCGCAGGACCCGCAGCACGGCGGTGTCCACGAGCGCCGCCTCCTGCGAGTCGCGGAAGACCGTGCCCACGTACTTCTCGGCCGACCAGTGGTCCAGCCAGGTGTCCTCCACCAGGCGGTACACGGCGTCGGTGACGTCCCCGTAGCCGTCGACGCCGGCCAGCCAGACGTCCCGCTGGAAGGCGGGGGAGGAGAGCATGTGCAGCGCGGAGCGCACCTGGCTGCGCCAGCGCCACCACGGCATGTCGTTGAGTGGCATGCCGCCCATGGTGGAGGAGCGACGGCCGCGACGGGAAGAGTTCTCCGAACCTTGCACGGTCGTCGATCCTACGTTCCTTCCCCCCGGGCCCGGCCGGCGCCCGCTGTTCACCTCGGCGTCACCACGTGTTGACCGCGGGTCACGCCCGGGTTGGCCGGGTGAGGGAATCGTGCGGGGACATGACCGGCAGGCGACCCATCCGCAGCACTCTCCCCGGCGGCCTCCGCGGCCGTTCCCGGGCCACCCGCTCCGGCGCCCTGTCCGCGGGCGCGCTGGTGGCGTGCGCGTCGCTCGCCGCCGGCTGCGGGGTCGTCCCCGGTACCGCGGGGGGTTCCGGGGACGGCCCGATCACCGTCATGACCTGGGCGCCGCAGGACACCGGCGCGACCAACAAACCCGGCATGCCCGCGCTCGCCCGGGCCTACGCCCGCTGGATCAACGCCCAGGGCGGTCTCGGCGGGCGCGAGCTGAACGTCCTGACCTGCAACGACCACAACGACGCCGTGACCGCCGCGAAGTGCGCCCGCCGTGCCGTCAAGGAGGGCGCGGTCGCCGTCGTGGGCTCCTACAGCCAGTACGCCGACTCCTTCATGCCGGTGCTGGAGGGGGCCGGCATCCCGTACATCGGCGGCTACGGCATCACCAACGCGGAGTTCACCAGTCCGCTGTCCTACCCGGTCAACGGGGGCCAGCCGGCGCTGCTGGCGGGCCTGGGCGGCGCGCTCGCCGACTCCTGCGGGCCGGTCGCCCTGGTGCGGCCGGACACGATCGCGGGCGACCAGCTGCCCGCACTGCTGGACTCGGGGCTGATCTCGGGCGGGCACGAGCCGGCCCGCGACCAGCGGGCGGCGGAGGACGCCACCGAGTACGACGGCCAGGCCGGGCGGGCGCTGCGGCGGGCGAGCGCCGACCCGGCGGAACCGGGGTGCGTGGTGCCCGTCCTCGGGGACCGCACCGGCACCTTCATGGACTCCTTCCGGCGGGCCCGCGAGGACCACCCCGACGTGCGGACCGCGACCGTGCTCGGCAGCGTCGACCAGACCACGGTCAACGCGAGCGGCGGGGCGTCCGGCCCCTACGAGGGGGCGTACGTCACCGGCTGGTACCCGGCGGTGAGCGACTCGGCCTGGGCCGGGATGAAGAAGGTGGTCAAGGAGCAGGCGTTCGGCGACAACGACGTCGACGCCGCGGACGCCGGCGTGCAGACGACCTGGATCGCGTACACGGTCCTCCAGGCCGTCGTCGGGTCGCTCGGCGACGGCGAGGTGAGCGCCGGCACCGTCCGACGCGCCCTCGACGGCGGCCTGGAGATCGACACGGGCGGGCTCACGCCGCCCCTGAGGTGGACGTTCGCGGACAAGCTGGCCTCGGTCGGCTTCCCCCGCCTGGTCAACGCGGACGTCACCCTCCAGGTCGTGCGGGAGGGGCGCCTGGTCTCGGCCCGCGAGGGCGCCGTGGACACCACTCGCACCCTGCAGGACGCGGACGTGGCCTGAACGGGCCACGCCCGGCCCTCACGGCCGGGTGGACCGGCGCTCGGACCGGCCGCCACGGCCGGGTGGACCGGCGCTCGGTCAGGCCGTCACAGCTGGGTGGACCGGCGCTCGGTCAGGCCGTCACAGCTGGGTGGACCGGCGCTCGGTCAGGCCGTCACAGCTGGGTGGGCTGGCGCTCGGTCAGGCCGTACTGCTTGGCGATGGCGTTCCAGAGCCCGGCGGCCTTGGCCTTCTCCTTGCTGGCCGTGCCGCTCTCCCGGTTGGCCGCCTTGGGCTGGGTGGCGGCCTGGCCCTTCTTGCAGCCCTTCTTGCCGGCCGTCTTGTCGGCCCAGGCCGCGTAGTGGTTGTCGGCCGCCGCCGAGGCCTGCCACGCCTTGGTGAGGGCGGCGGTCAGCTCGGCGTGCTGGGGCAGCTTGTCCACCGACAGCTTCGAGAGGCTCGAGACCAGCCCGCTGCGCTGCTTGGCGGCCTCGCGCAGGTCCTTGGCCGCCTGGGGCAGGTTGTCGCACTTCTTCACGTCGCCCACGGCGTTGATCACCGTGGACCTGCCGGTGCCGCTCTCGGCGAGCAGCTTGTCCAGCTCGACGGCCTGCTGGCGGACCGAGTCCACGGAGGGCGAGGCGGGGGCCGAGGCGGACTCGGAGACGGGGGCCGTGGCGGACACCGTCTGGTTGCCGCCCTTGTCCTCGTCGCCTCCCCCGCCGGACATCATCGCGCCGGCGCCCACCCCGACGACGGCGATGCCGACGCCCACGGCCGCCAGGACCGGCAGGCGCGAGCCGGTACGCCCGCCCCGGCCGCCCCGTCCGTCGCCGTCGCCGCCGCGCCGCCTGCCGCCACCGGCACCGCCGCCTGCGCCGGGTCCCTGCGGTGCGTACATGTGCTGGTCGGCGGCGTGCGGGGGCTGCGGCTCCTCGAAGCGGGGCATCTGCTGGGTGGCCGAGGCCGGGCCGTCGGCGCCGGGGGCGCCGCGGAAGAGGTTGTCGAACTCGGCGGGCGGCTGACGGCCCTCGTCGCCGCCGGGCGCGGCACCGAACGGGGCGGGGCCGCCGGGCACGGGCGCGATGTACTGCGTGGCCTCGGCGTCGGGGTGGGGCGCCGGGGGCGCGGGCGGGTGCGCGTGCTGCGCGGGGTACTGCGGCTGCGGCGCCTGGCCGAGGTACTGCGTCGACTCGGCGGCGTGCGGCTGCGCGGGTCTCTCCGGGGGCAGCGCTCCCGGCCCCGCGGGCGGTATGTGCGGTATGTACTGGGTGGCGCCCTCGTCCGCGGCGGTCCCGACCGGCGGCAGGTACTGGGTGGCGCCGTCGGCGGTGGGCGGCAGCGGCACGGCGGCCCCGCCGTGCTGATGCTGCTGGTACTGCTGGTGCTGCTGGTTGGAGTGCTGCTGCGGGTACTGCTGATGGGGCTGCTGCTGGTGCTGTTCGTACTGGTTCTGGTGCTGCCCGTACGGCGGCTGCGCACCGTAGGCCCGGTCGTCGGCGGGCGCCCCGTACGACGGTGGCCGCGCGTCCTCCGGCGGCAGCGGGCCGGGGCCGGCTGGGGGCGGCAGGGCGCCGGGGACCTGGGTCTGGACCGGGTCACCCTGCGCGGGCGGCCAGGCGTGCGGCGCGGACGGCGGGACGGCCGGCCGGGCGGTCTCCGCGGCCCCCACGGCTGGGCGTCGGGCGACGCGGGCCAGCCCTGGCCGGGGGCGGGCTCTGCTGCTGCTCGGGGCCCCAGGGGCGGTCCCAGGCCTGCGCGCCGGGCGGCGCCGACGCGGGCGCGGGGCCACCGGCCTGCGGGGCGACCGGGCCGCCGGCCAGGCCGGGCAGCAAGGGCTCGCCACCGTCCGAGGGCAGCACGATGCCTTCGCGCGCTTGCCGCGCCGAGGGCTCCTCGCCCTGTCCACTCTGCGTCACCGGGACTCCTACGAATGGGGGACCTTCGGAATCGTCGGCTCACGCTACCGGGTCCCCGGAGCCGACTGCCACGCCGCATGGGGCGTCGACTCCTTCCCTGTGACGGCAGTAACAAAACCGGGCCGCGGCACGCTGTTGATGTTCCCTCCCGCTCACCGCGCCGTCGCACCAGGCGTGTTCACGCGTGTTCGGCGTCCGCGACCCGTCCGTCTCACGCCGCGGCCTGGAGGTCGAGCCGGGCACCGAACTCCCTGACCACCGCCTCCTCCCGGTACGGCTCGAGCCGGGCCTGGAAGTCGTCCAGGTACTCGGCGCCCCGGTTCGAGCGCAGCGTCCGCAGGAGTTCCACGGCCCGCGTCGCCGTGGAGCAGGCCTGCTCGATCTCGCGCTGCTGCACCTGCGCCGTGGCCAGGAGCACATGGCCGATGGCCCGCCTGCGCGCCCGCGACTCCGGGTGCCCGTCGAGTGCCTGTCGCGCGTACCGCGCGGCCGCGTCGGCCTGCCCGAGGTCCCGGTGGCAGTGCGCCAACTCGTCGGCGAGGTAGGCCCCGTCGAAGTGCGCGATCCACACCGGGTCGTCCCCGGCGGCCGGATCGGCCGCCTCCATCGCGCCGACCGCCCGCCCGGCCGCCTCGTGGGCCGCCCGTACGTCGCCGAGGAGCGCGTGGCCGCGGGCCTCGGCCGCGTGGAACATCGCCTCCGCGCGCGGCGTCACCCGCCCGCGTGCGCCCTCCTGCGCCGCCCGCGCCAACTGGGCGATCTCACGCGGGTTCCCGAGCTGTGCGGCGAGGTGGCTCATGGACGCGGCCAGCACGTACCCGCCGTACCCGCGGTCACCGGCCGCCTGCGCGAGGCGCAGCGACTGGATGTAGTACCGCTGGGCGAGGCCCGGTTGGCCGGTGTCGACGGCCATGTATCCGGCCAGTTCGGTCAACCGGGCGACCGCGGCGAACAGTTCCCGGCCGACCGCCTCCCGGTAGGAGCCCGCGAGCAGCCCCGAGACGACGCTGTTCAGGTAGTGCACGAGGACCGGGCGCACGTGCCCGCTGCCGTACTGGTGGTCGAGGTCCACCAGCGCCTGGGTCATCGCGCGCACGGCCGCCACGTCGGACTGGCCCACCCGCGGCCCCGCCGAGCGCGACACCTGCGAGTCCGGGGCGGAGATCAGCCAGTCCCGGCTGGGTTCGACCAGCGCGGAGGCGGCGACGGACGAACCGGACAGGAAGTCCCTGCGCCCCACGTCACTGCGCCACAGCTCGCAGACCTGCTCGATGGCCCCCAGTACCGTCGGCGAGAACTGGAGGCCGACGCCCGACGCGAGGTTCTTGCCGTTGGCCATGCCGATCTCGTCGATCGTGACCGTGCGGCCGAGCTTGCGGCCGAGCGCCTCGGCGATGATCGCCGGTGCCCGGCCCCGCGGTTGCTGTCCGCGCAGCCAGCGGGCCACCGAGGTCTTGTCGTACCGGAGGTCGAGACCGTGCTCGACCCCGCACACGTTGACCCGGCGGGCGAGGCCCGCGTTCGAGCAGCCCGCTTCCTGAATGAGCGCCTGCAGTCGTTCGTTCGGCTGCCGCGCGACGAGAGGCCTTGCGGCCATGGCGTAACCCCCATGCGGTCTCTTGCGGTCTCGATGCTGTCCCGGCGGATCGCGGGACGAAGCGGATCCGGCCGTGAAGATCAATGCCCAGTCGATGTGCCGACAATGCGAGACTTGCGATGCTTGCGTGAAGAGCGAGACTTGCGAGGATTGCTGAGAGGACGGCCGGGGCCGGCCCCAGACGTGGCTACCCAGCTCCCGCGCTGAATCCTCCTGCGCGCCCCCGGGTATGCACCCATGCGCCCCGAATGCGGCATCGATGCACCTCTCCCGCGCGCACCACCCCCGTAACCCGCCGTGAACACGGGAGTTGAGTCCCACGTGGAAGAGACCATCCGGGGCACCGAAGCCGCTCAGATCCCGCAGCAGCGCGGCACATCGCTGCTGGAGACCGCCGTACGCTACGCCGAGGAGCGCCACTGGGACGTGTTCCCCGGCACCTGGCTGGTGCCCGCCGACGGGGGGCAGCGCTGCTCCTGCGAGGACCCGGCGTGCGCCGCCCCCGGCGCGCACCCGGCGCGCGGGGACTGGGCGGCACAGGCGACGGGCAGCGCGACCGTCGCCCGGCGGATGTGGCAGAAGCAGCCGACGGCGTCGGTCCTGTTGCCCACGGGCCGGACGTTCGACGCGATCGACGTGCCCGAGACCGCGGGGTTCCTCGCGCTGGCCCGGATGCGGCGGATGGAGCTGGCGCTGGGGCCGGTGACCCTGACGCCCGACCGGCGCATGCGGTTCTTCGTCCTCCCGGGTGCCGCGGTCAAGGTGCCCGATCTCGTCCGGCGGTTGGGGTGGTCGCCCCACGTCCTCGATCTGGGCGTGCTCGGGGAGGGGGCGTACGTGGCGGCGCCGCCCACGCGGCTCGGGACGTGGGGCGCCGTCCAGTGGGCCTGCCGGCCGACGGCCGCGAACCGGTGGCTGCCGGACGTGGAGGAGTTGATCTCGCCGCTGACGTACGCGTGCGGGCGGGACCGTTAGGGACGCCTGCTGCTCCCCCGTAGGGTGCGAAGCCGACGGAGGGAGATGTTGGTGAGTAGTGGCGCCGTGCGGGTTCAGGGGCTCTGGAAGCGGTTCGGGCAGCAGGTTGCCGTCGGTGGGATCGATCTGGAGTTGCCGGCGGGCAAGTTCATCGGGCTCGTCGGGCCGAACGGGGCCGGGAAGACCACCACCCTCTCCATGGTCACCGGGCTGCTACGGCCGGACCAGGGGACGGTCGAGGTCGTCGGGCACGACGTGTGGCGCGATCCGGTCGAGGTGAAGGCCAGGATCGGGGTGCTGCCCGAGGGACTGCGGCTGTTCGAGCGGCTGTCCGGGCGGGAGCTGCTCGGGTACACGGGCCGGCTGCGCGGGCTGCCCGGCGACGAGGTCGACCAGCGCGCCACCCAGCTGCTGGACGTGCTCGACCTCTCCGGCGCCCAGCACAAGCTGGTCGTCGACTACTCGACCGGCATGCGGAAGAAGATCGGGCTCGCCGCCGCGCTGCTGCACAACCCGGAAGTGCTGTTCCTGGACGAGCCGTTCGAGGGCGTCGACCCGGTCTCCGCGCAGACCGTCCGCGGTGTGCTGGAGCGCTACACCGCCTCCGGCGCCACGGTCGTCTTCTCCTCCCACGTGATGGAGCTGGTGGAGTCGCTGTGCGACTGGGTGGCCGTCATGGCCGCCGGGCGCATCCGTGCCACCGGCACGCTCGCCGAGGTGCGCGGCGGGGCGGCCTCGTTGCAGGAGGCGTTCCTCGAACTCGTCGGCGCCGGGGGCCGGGACGCCGGGTCCGACCTGGACTGGCTGGGCGGCGGGTCCCGATGAGCGCGCGGACCACACCGGCCGCCCCGGTTGCGGCGCCGCGGAGCGGCGCGGGGTCCGTCCCGTCCCTCACGTCGGTCTTCGTGCGGCTGAAACTGTCGCTCCTGCGCAACGGGCTGCGGCAGTCCGGCGGGCGGCGGGCCGCCTACATCGTCTCGGCCGTCGTCGTGCTGCTCTTCGCCGCGCTCCAGCTGGCCGGTCTGGTCGCGCTGCGCGGGTACGCGCACGTCGACTCCCTGGTCGTGCTGCTCGCCGCGGTGCTCGCGCTGGGCTGGGCGGTGATGCCGCTGTTCTTCCCGGGCGGCGACGAGACGCTCGACCCGACCCGGCTGGTGATGCTGCCGCTGCGGCCCGGCCCCCTGGTGCGGGCCCTGCTCACGTCCTCGCTGGTGGGCATCGGACCGCTGTTCACGCTGTGCATGTTCGCCGGTTCCGTGGTGGCGGTCGCGCACGGCGGTGCGGCGTACGCCGTCGGGGTCGTCGGGGCGGTCCTCGCGCTGCTGGTGTGCGTGACCCTCGCGCGCGCCGTCGCCGCCGCCAACGTACGGCTGCTGACCAGCCGCAAGGGGCGCGATCTGGCGGTGCTCAGCGGGCTGGTCGTCGCGGTCGGCGCGCAGCTCGTCAACTTCGGCGCGCAGCGGCTGGGCTCGTCGGGGCTCGGCGAGCTGGACCCGGTGGCCGACGTGGTGCGCTGGGTGCCGCCCGCGTCGGCGATCGGTGCGATGGACGCGGCGAGCGACGGGTCGTACGGTGTCGCGCTCGCCCAGCTGGCGCTGACCGCGGCGGCGCTGGTGCTGCTGCTGCGGGTGTGGGCGGGGCATCTGACGCGGCTGATGACCGCGCCCGACGGTTCCACGCTCCAGAGCGACACCCGGCCGGTGCGCGAGCGCGGCTCGGCGGGGCTCGCCCGGTGGCTGCCCGCGGGCCGTACCGGCACCACCATGGAGCGTTCCCTGCGCTACGTGTGGCGCGACCCGAAGACGAAGGCGGCGTGGGTGACCTCGCTGGCCGTGGGCCTGATCGTGCCGGTGTTCAACGCCTGGCAGGGCACCGGTTCGGTCTACTTCGCGTGCTTCGCCGCCGGGATGCTCGGCATCCAGATGTACAACCAGTTCGGGCAGGACACGTCCGCGTTCTGGATGGTCGCCATGACCATCTCCTCGACCAGGGACGCCTACGTCGAGCTGCGCGCCCGCGCGCTGGCGCTGCTGCTGATCACGCTGCCGTACGCGACCGTCGTGACGGTGCTGACCACCGCGATGCTCGACGACTGGCGGACCCTGCCCGAGGCGCTCGGCCTGTCCTTCGCACTGCTCGGCGCGATGCTGGCGAGCGGCGCGTGGACGTCGGCCCGCTTCCCGTACTCCGTCCCGCAGGACGGGTACAAGAACGTGGCCCCCGGGCAGGCCGGGCTGGCCTGGATCTCCCTCTTCGGCGGCATGGTGGTCGCGGCCCTGCTGTGCGCCCCCGTGATCGGGCTGACGGTCTGGCTGCACGTCGGCGGCGCCGGGGACCTGGGCTGGCTGCTGCTGCCCGTGGGGGCGGTGTACGGCGCGGCCCTGACGTCGGCCGGCCTGCGGCTGGCCGCGCCGCGCACGGCAGGCCGGCTGCCGGAGATCCTCACGGCGGTCAGCAAGGGCTGACGGCCCGGCCCTTTGGGGGGCCGGACGGCGAGGCGGCCCCCCAAGGGCCGGGGCGGGCAGGACGACGGGGCGCGGGTGTCAGGCGTCGCCGAGGGCGTTCAGGAACGGTTCGATGGCCGCCCGCCAGGCCTCCGGCTGGTCGTAGTGGACGAGGTGGCCGGCGTCGGCGACCTCCGCGTACTGGCCGCCCGGCAGGACGCGGACCATCTCCTGGGCCTCGGCGCGGCCCAGCTCGCCGTCGAGGCCGCGGACGACCAGGGTGGGGCAGCGCACCTGGGCCAGCTCCTCCCAGTGGGCGTCGTAGACCCACGTCTCGCGGGACTTGAGCATCTGCTCGGGTTCGAAGACGGGCCGCCAGCCGTCCGGGGACTCGGCCATCACCTCGGCGTAGAACTCGCCGCGGGCCGGGTTCGGGCGCTCCACCCACGGGTCGTCCTCGCCGAACCACTTGCGGACGTCGGCGAGCGTGGCGAAGGGGACCGGCCAGGCGCGGAACCACTCGGTCCAGGTGTGCTGGGAGGCGGCGCCGAGGGCGGAGGCCCGCATGTCGCAGATGATCAGGCCGCGGACCAGGTCGGGGCGTTTGGCGGCGAGCTGCCAGGCGGTCAGCGCGCCCATGGCGTGGCCGATCAGGACGGCCGGGCCGAGGCCGAGCTGCTCCAGGGCGGCCTCGACGTCCTCGACGTAGGCCTCACGGGTGTAGCAGGCCCGCGGAGGCTTGTCGCTGCGGCCGTGGCCGCGCTGGTCGAGGGCGACGGCCCGGTGGCGGGCGGAGAGCCAGCGGGCCGTGGGCGCCCAGTGCGAGGCGCGGCCCATCAGGCCGTGCAGTAACAGCACGCCGGGCGGGTCTCCCGCCCCGGGCACGGGAGGCGCCGCCGGGGGCGGGGGTGTGCCGTGCGGCCGGTCGGTCTTGGGAGGGTCGCCGAACTCCCAGGCGGCGAGGCGTACGCCGCCCGCGCCGGTCACGTCGATGCGCCGCGCCATAGGTCCTGGCACCCCCAAGCTCCGCTCGGACCAGCCCGCCCGCTCCGGGTCGGCCGGTCCTGTGGACCGTGTCCTGCCTGCCGTTCCTTGCCGTTCGTGTTCCCCGCCGTGGCTGACGTGTGCCCACGGCCGTTCGACCTGCACAGAATATCGAAAGGGCATTCGAAATTGCTCTCCCGGAGAACAACACCCCTCCTTCGAGTGACATCACTCAGGGATTGATCGCCGCCACCCAGGGGAGATCTTCAACGGGAGGCGGACCGCTCGGGGAAAACGGTCCGAGGGGATTGACCTTGAGAGCTCGGGGCTCCAGGTCAGCACAGGGGAGGACAGGCCCCGGCGCCACTCGGCGCCGGGGCCCTCTCCATGTCTCCGGCATACCCCTCCCCCTCTCCGGCCCGCCCGACATCGCTGTCGGAGCCCGGCCAAGAGCCCCTCACGTCATATGCCTCACGCCACAGCCTCGCACGGGAAGCCTCCGGGCGCTGCGATTCGGCGCACGGGGGCGCACGATGGCCGGGATCCGTGCGCCCGGCGTGCACCCGCTGCCCGCGGCGCGCGATCGACGCTCCGGGCGCCCCCTCGTCAGCGCTTGGCGACGAACACGTGGGAGGCGGTGTCGGCCTCCAGCTCGGCGGCCTCGCCGCCGCTGCCCACCAGCACGCCCCCCGCGGACTCCGTCACGCTCACCACCGACCCGGGCTGCACGCCGGCCCGGCGGAGCGTGTACATCAACTGGGCGTCCGTCTGGATCGGCTCGCCGATACGGCGCACGACGACCGTCTTGCCCTCCGTCCCCGGGTCCAGGTCGGCGAGGGACACCATGCCCTCGTCCAGGAAGGGGTCGGCGCCGTCGGTCTCGCCCAGCTCCTCCAGGCCCGGGATCGGGTTCCCGTACGGCGACTCGGTCGGGTGCCGCAGCAGCTCCAGGACACGGCGCTCGACGGCCTCGCTCATCACGTGCTCCCAGCGGCACGCCTCGGCGTGCACCTGCTCCCACTCCAGGCCGATCACGTCGACGAGCAGGCACTCCGCGAGCCGGTGCTTGCGCATCACGCGCGTCGCCAGCCGCCTGCCCTCGTCGGTCAGCTCCAGATGCCGGTCGGCGGCCACGGACACCAGACCGTCGCGCTCCATCCGCGCCACCGTCTGGCTGACCGTCGGGCCGCTCTGGTCGAGCCGCTCGGCGATCCGGGCGCGCATCGGGACCACACCTTCCTCCTCCAGCTCGAGGATGGTGCGGAGATACATCTCCGTGGTGTCGATCAGTCCGGACATACGTGCCCCTTGATGAGATTGCCGGAGGCTACGGCCCACCGGCGCGTGCGCTGGCCCTGCCACCAATTCTGACGCATACCACCGACAACCGTGCCTCGCCGCGAAAAGCCGCGCCCGCGCGGCCCGGCCCCGGCGCGCTCCCGGCCCGCCCCCGGCGCGTCGACGCCGTATTGACACCGCGCTGGTCCAGACCGCACCGTGATCCGCGACGCAGCCACACGAAGGGGTTCCGCATGAGCGACCGCAAGCCGGCCGGCCAGTTCCTCGACGCGGCGATCGACCTCCTGCGGCGCGTCCGCGACGAGGAGGCGGACAGTATCGAGGCGGCCGGCACGCTGCTCGCCGACACGGTGCAGAACGGCGGCCGGCTCTTCGCCTTCGGCGCCGGCCACTCCTCCCTCGCCGCCCAGGACGTCGTGTACCGCGCCGGCGGACTCGCGCTGATGAACCTGCTGGTCGTGCCCGGCGTCGTCGGGATCGACGTGATGCCCGCCACGCTCGGCTCCGCGCTGGAACGCGTCGACGGGCTCGCGAGCGCCGTACTGGACTCCTCCCCGCTGCGCGAGGGCGACGCCCTGGTGATCATCTCCCTGTCGGGGCGCAACGCGCTGCCCGTGGAGATGGCCATGAACGCCCGCGCGCTCGGCGTCCGGGTCGTCGGCGTGACCTCGGTGGCGTACGCCTCGGAGACGACGTCGCGGCACGCCTCCGGCACGTTCCTCAAGGACCACTGCGACATCGTGCTCGACTCCAAGATCGCCGTCGGGGACGCGGAACTCACCCTCGACACCGTCCCGGCGCCCTTCGCGCCCGCCTCCACCGTCGTCACCAGCGGCCTCATGCAGGCCGTGACGGCCACGGCGGCCGGCGCCCTCGCGGAACGCGGCATCGAACCCCCGCTGCTGCGCTCGGGCAACGTGGACGGCGGCCACGAGTGGAACGCGCGCGTGCTGGAGCAGTACGGGGACCGGATCTTCTACCGGCGCTGAGCGCGGCGCCGGGCCGGGGCGCCGGGCGCTCCCGTCACCCCTTCCCCACCGCGCCGGCCAGGTCCAGGGCGGTCGCGATCCGGACCGCGACGTCCTCGGCGTACACCGCGTCGGACCGCTCGAACGCGCTGCGGCCCGCGCCCCGCAGGAAGGTGACGACGCCCAGCGTCCGGCCCCGGCTGCGCAGCACCGCGCACAGGCCGTGCACGGTGTCCGCCGGCCACTGCCGGTCCGCCGCCCACTGCCGCACCTGCTCGGCCGGCACCGCGCGCACACCGGCGCTGGCCCGCACGGAACCCGCCCGCTCGACGCACTGCACGGCGGGGTGCGTCTCGCCGTAGCGCACCGGCATCCCCGCCGTCCCGGAGGGCACGCTCGGCCCGGGGGCGCCGGAGGGCGTGGCCGCGACCCGGACCAGCCGCACCGGCTCGGCCACGTCGGTGTCCACCTCGGCCCCGCCCACGACCCGGTCGATCAGGGCGTGGTCGGCGAACCCGGCCAGCGCGAAGTCCAGATGGACGGTGGCCGCCTCCGCGGGGTCCTCGCACTCGGCCGCGGCACGCGCCGCCCGGTGCAGCTGGTTGGCCCTGAAGCGCAGCAGCGCCGCCTCCTGCTCGCCCTGCTTCGACTCGGTGACGTCCTGGAACAGCCAGCCGACGCCCAGCGGCACCGGCTCCTCCGCCAGCGGCGACGCCAGCCGTACGAACCCGCTGCGCCAGCACCGGCGCCGCTCCCCCTCGGGGGTGCGCAGGCTCACCCAGACCTCGGCGGGCGCGGGCGGGGCGCCCTCGGCGAGGACGTGGGTGAGCGCGTTCTCCAGCTCCTCGACGCCCTGGGCGAGCAGGTCGCCGAGCGGCCGCCCCAGGACGGACGTGCGCCCGGCGCCCAGCGCGCGCGCCGCGTGCGCGTTGACCACGGCCGGCCGCAGGTCCGCGTCGACCAGGACGACACCCCAGCTCGCGTCCTCCAGCAGGGCCTCGCTCAGCGCGATGGACCGCTCCAGGTCGATCTGGGCGTGCACCTCGCTGAACGCGCAGTACACGCCCGCGGGCTTCCCGTCGGGACCGCGGACCGCGGCGGACTGGGTGCGCACCAGCACCCGGCCGCCGTCCTTGGTCAGCAGCGCGAACTCGTGCACCTGGCGCCCCGGGGCCCGCATCGCGGACAGCAGCCGGTCCTCCACCTCCCCGGCGTCCGCGCTGCGCACGGCCCATCCGGCGAAGCCCTGACGGCCCACGGCCTCGGCGGCGCTCCAGCCCAGGATCCGCTCCGCCTCGCGGTTCCAGTGCGTGACGACCCCGTCCGCGTCGAAGGCGCACAGGGCCGCGTCCATCCCGTCGAGGAGCGCGGCCAACAGGTCCGCGCCGTCCCGCTCGGGCTGCTCCGGCTCCTCCGGACCCAGCTCGTCGGTGGTCCCACTACGCCGCGAAGCACTCACCTGGACCCCCTGCAGGCTGCGTCCGCCGTACGGTACGTCGGTTCGCTCACTGGCCTTCATTCAACTCGAACGTGATGCAGCACACAGCGGGTTCCCGCAAGTTCGCGGAAATCGTTGTACTGCGGAAACTCGGCATACGCCCCCGTCATGACGGGGCACGGCGGGAGTCATGCCTCGGGGGCGGCGAGCCGCAGATCGACCCACTCGTCGCGCTCGCCGTCGAGCACGTACCGCTCCTTCTCCACGAACCCACGCGCCGCGGCGAACCGCAACCCGTCGGCGTTGGCCGCCAGCACCACGGTCTCCACCGCCCCGGCACCCGGCACGCGCGCGTGCGCGAGCCCCGCCTCGTAGAGCGCGGTGCCGATCCCGCGGCCCCGGTAGGCCGGCAGCACCCGCGCGATCACGGTCGCCGCCCCGTCCGCGCCGCGGGGCGGACGCACGGTGGAGCAGCCGACGAGCACGTCCCCGAGGTAGGCGTTCGCCAGCCGGTTGCGGCCCACGCGCTCGCGCACCTCGTCGAGCGTCAGCGCGGCCGGCGGCACGATCACGTTGTGCACGTGCCGCCACCCCCGCGCCATGGCGTCCCCGTCCACCGGCTCGATCCGCAGCTCCCGGCCGGGTCCGGCGGTGACCGTGCCCCGGCGCGCGTCCACCTCGATCTCGATCCGCATCCGCTCGTCCGCGAGCCCGCACACCATCATGGTCGCGGCCGGCCGCACCCGGCCGAACGCCTCCCGCAGCACGGGCCAGCACGGCTCGAAGTCCTCCCGCGCGGGCAGCAGGTACCGCACCCGCACCACGTCGGCGAACGTGCACCCCGCCTCGGCGAGCGCCGCCCCGATGTTGCGCAGGCACTGCTCCGCCTGCTCCACCACGTCGGCGGAGATGGTCATCGCCGTGTAGTCGAACCCGGTCGTCCCCGACACGTGCACCTGGTCGCCGTCGACGACGGCCCGGGCGTACCCGATCCGCTCCTCGAAGGTCGAACCGCTGACTATCGTCCGCCTGACCGACGGCTCCCCCAGTCGTTTCGTCATGAGCGAAACCGTAGGTGACCAGCGAAGACGCGTCCATGGGTGATCGGCGGCGAATCGGACCGAAAAACCGATTGCCTCGGTGGCGGACCGGTTCCTAGGCTGTGCGGTACATGAGAAGGGAGGTGGTTCGGCAGATGTATGAAACCCGGACGCGTGAGGTGGCTGCGGGCTGACGGCCCGGCACCACACGGAGTGCGGTGCCGGACCATCGCGTGACAGACGCGTGCAGCCGGCCCAATCCCAAGCAGTCACCCGACCCGCGAGTCGCCGGTACGTCCGGCCGGCTCCTCCACTGGAGGAACCAGACTCGCGGGTCGTCTGCGTTCGCCCTGCCCGCTCCGGGCGGGGTTCGCGGTCAGCCCGCGATGCCGGTGTACCCCTCGATCTCGCGCGGGTCGCGGGAGCCGGGGCCCACGTAGCGGGCGGAGGGGCGGACCAGGCGGCCGGTGCGCTTCTGCTCGAGGATGTGCGCGGACCAGCCGGCGGTGCGGGCGCAGGTGAACATCGAGGTGAACATGGGGGCCGGGACCTCGGCGAAGTCCAGCATGATGGCCGCCCAGAACTCGACGTTGGTGGCCAGGATCCGGTCGGGGCGGCGGGCGTGGAGTTCGGCGAGGGCGGCCTTCTCCAGGGCCTCGGCGACCTCGTAGCGCGGGGCGCCCAGTTCGCGGGCGGTGCGGCGCAGGACGCGGGCGCGCGGGTCCTCGGCGCGGTAGACGCGGTGGCCGAATCCCATGAGGCGTTCGCCCGCGTCGAGGGTCTTCCTGACGTAGGCCTCGGCGTCGCCGGTGCGCTCGATCTCCTCGATCATGTGCAGGACGCGGGACGGGGCGCCGCCGTGCAGCGGGCCGGACATGGCGCCCACGGCTCCGGAGAGCGCGGCCGACACGTCGGCGCCGGTGGAGGCGATGACGCGGGCGGTGAAGGTGGAGGCGTTCATGCCGTGCTCGGCGGCGGAGGTCCAGTAGGCGTCGACGGCGGCGACGTGCTTGGGGTCGGGTTCGCCGCGCCAGCGGATCATGAAGCGTTCGACGACCGACTGGGCCTTGTCGATCTCGCGCTGCGGCACCATGGGCATCCCCTGGCCGCGGGCGGACTGGGCGACGTAGGACAGGGCCATGACGGCGGCGCGGGCGAGGTCGGCGCGGGCCTGCTCGGCGTCGATGTCCAGGAGGGGCTTGAGTCCCCAGACCGGCGCGAGCATGGCGAGGGCCGACTGCACGTCGACGCGGACGTCGCCGGAGTGGACGGGGATGGGGAAGGGCTCGGCGGGCGGCAGGCCCGGGTTGAAGGCCCCGTCGACGAGCAGGCCCCAGACGTTCCCGAAGGACACGTGCCCGACCAGGTCCTCGATGTCGACGCCGCGGTAGCGGAGGGCGCCGCCCTCCTTGTCGGGTTCGGCGATCTCCGTCTCGAACGCGATGACTCCTTCGAGCCCGGGTACGAAGTCGGACATCAGGCGGCTCCTCGTGATCGTGGTCTGTGGCGACCTGGGCGGAAGCGGTGCGGCGCCCCCATGGATCCACGGTCGTGTCCTCGACTCGCGGTCCTGCCGGTCTTCCCTGTGATGCCCCGTACGGCCGTCGGTCACCCAACCGGAGCGGGAGCAAGCACGATATCCCCGGGTGCCACGGTTGGGGAGTGGTTGCGGCACTCAGTGCCACTGCGTGACGAAGGACACCGGTCCCTTCCCGGGGCCGCGCCGGGCGGCGGGGCGGATACGGCAGGATGGGCGGCGTGACCGACCGCGAAGCCGATTCCGCCGTCCCCGCCGTGTCCGCCGCCTCCTCCGCCTCCGCCGCGCCCGCCGCCGCGCCCTTGGACCTCGCCTCGATGCGCCGGCAGTACCGGGCCGAGGGGCTGTCCGAGACGGAGCTGGCCGCGACGCCCGTCGAGCAGTTCGCGCGCTGGTTCAAGCAGGCCGCCACGGACGGCGGGCTGTTCGAGCCGAACGCCGTGGTCGTCTCCACGGCGGACCCGGAGGGACGGCCCAGCTCCCGCACGGTGCTGCTGAAGCACTTCGACGAGCAGGGGTTCGTCTTCTACACCAACTACGACTCCCGCAAGGCGCGCGAGCTGGACGCGAACCCGTACGTCTCGCTGCTGTTCCCCTGGCATCCGATGGCCCGGCAGGTCGTGGTGTCGGGCGTGGCCCGGCGCACCGGGCGGGACGAGACCGCCGCGTACTTCCGGACCCGGCCGCACGGCTCCCAGCTGGGCGCCTGGGCCAGCGCGCAGTCCCGGGTGGTGGCCGACCGGCGTGCCCTGGACGCCGCGTACGCCGAGCTGGACGCCCGCTATCCGCAGGACGAGCAGGTGCCGGTGCCGCCGCACTGGGGCGGGTTCCGGGTGGTGCCGGAGGCGGTGGAGTTCTGGCAGGGCCGGGAGAACCGGCTGCACGACCGCCTGCGGTACGTGGCGCAGGCGGGCGGGGCCTGGCGGGTGGAGCGGCTCGGTCCGTGACGCGTCCGGGCGCCGGGACCCCGGCGGGACCCACCCGCCGCCCCCGGGTCGACGGTCACTGGAACCGGTCCCCCCGGTGTCAGTCCGCCTCCCCCTCCAGCGCCTGCTCCAGCAGCCGCGCCCACTGCTCCACCACCCGGTCCCGCCGTGCCGCGTCGTCGGTGAGGAGGTTGGCGAGGCCCAGGCCGCGGGCCATGTCGAGGAGGCCCTGGACGGTTTCCCGGGCGCCGGGGCGGGACTCGTCGGCGCCGAGGAGGTCGACGGCGATGCGGTGGGTCTCCCGGCCGACGCGGGCCTCCAGCTCGGTGACCCGGCCGCGCAGTTGCTCCTCGTGGGAGGCGGCGACCCACAGGTGCAGGGCGGCGCGGAAGAGCGGGCCGGTGTAGAGGTCGACGAGGGCGGCGACGACGGCGTGGCGGTCGCCGGGCGCCGCGCCGTCGGGGAACAGGGCCCGCAGCGCGGTGGAGCGTTCCTCGGCGACGTACTCCACGGCCGCCGTGAAGAGGTCCTCGCGGGTCGGGAAGTGGTGCTGGGCGGCGCCGCGGGAGACGCCGGCGTGTTCGGCGACGACGGTGACCGTGGAGCCGGCCCAGCCGCGTTCGGCGAGGCAGGCCAGGGCGGCTTCCAGGAGCCGTTGCCGGGTGGCCCGGCTCCGGTCCTGCTTGGGTACGCGTTCCGCGCGCTCCGCCGTGTGCGCGGAGCCGCTCAGACCACCCATTCCGGATCCCGTCGTTCGAGGAAGGCCGTCATCCCCTCGCGGGCCTGCGGGGAGGCGAACAGCCGGGCCGAGAGCGCGGTCAGGTCGGCCGCGTCCCGGTCGAAGGCCTCCAGCACCCTAGCCGTGAGCAGCCGTTTCGTCTCGGCCAGACCCTGCGGTGAGGCGCGGCGCACACCGTCGAGGACGGGTTCGAGTACGGCGTCCACGTCGTCGCCCGCCACCGTGACCAGGCCGATGCGGGCGGCCTCGGCGGCGTCGAAGCGCTCGCCGGTGAGGTAGTAGCGGGCGAGGGCGCGGGGGTCGGTGCGGGGCAGCAGGGCCAGGGAGATGACGGCGGGCGCGACGCCGATGCGGACCTCGGTGAAGGCGAAGGTCGACTCCGTGGACGCGGCCGCGATGTCGCAGGCGGCGAGGAGGCCGAGGCCGCCCGCGCGGGCGTGCCCGGCTACGCGGGCGATCACCGGTTTCGGCACCTCGGCGATCCGCCGGAACAGGCCGGCCAGGGCGTCCGGGTCGGGCGGGTCGCGCAGGTCGGCTCCGGCGCTGAAGGTGGTGCCGGTGTGGGTGAGGACGACGGCGCGGACGCCGGGGTCCCGGTCGGCCTCGGCGAGGGCGTCGGCGAGGTCGCCGACGAGGGCGGCGGACAGGGCGTTGCGGTTGTGCGGGGAGTCGAGGGCGAGGGTCTCGACGCCTCGCGCGCGCGTGCGGTCGATCCGGGCGACGGGGGTCATCACCGCTCCCTCAGCTGTCGGCGCAGGATCTTGCCGGAGGTGGCGCGGGGGACGGTGTCGACGAACGTGACCCGGCGGACGCGTTTGTAGGGGGCGACGCGTTCGGCGACGTACATCATGATCTCGCCCTCCGCGAGGCCGGGTGCGGCCGGACGCCGGACGACGAAGGCGTGCGGTACTTCGTTGCCGTCGTCGTTGTAGGCGCCGACGACGGCCGCGTCGGCGATGCCGGGGTGGGTGAGCAGGAGGGCCTCCAGTTCGGCGGGGGCCACCTGGAAGCCCTTGTACTTGATGAGTTCCTTGACGCGGTCGACGACGAACAGCCAGCCGTCGGTGTCGACGTGTCCGACGTCCCCGGTGTGCAGCCAGCCCTCCTCGTCGATCATGGCGGCGGTGGCGTCGGGGCGGCCCAGGTAGCCCTTCATGACCTGCGGTCCGCGGATGAGGATCTCGCCGGACTCCCCGGCGGGGAGGTCCTCGCCGGGGTCGGTGAGGGAGACGACGCGCATCTCGGTCCCGGCGATCAGCTTGCCGACGGTGCCGGGCGGCGCCTCGGCCATGGCGTCCAGGGGGACGACGTGGGTGCCCGGGGACAGTTCCGTCATGCCGTACGCCTGGCCGACGGGCGGCAGGCCGAGCCGCCGGGAGCAGGCGGTGGCGAGCCGCGCGTCCAGCGGGGCGGCGGCGCTGACGACGTACTTCAGCGAGGAGAGGTCGTAGTCGGCGACCAGCGGGTGCTTGGCGAGGGCCAGGACGATCGGCGGGGCGACGTACAGGCCGGTGATGCGGTGGTTCTGGATGGCGGCGAGGAACTGCTCCAGGTCGAAGCGGGGCAGGACGACGACGGTGGCGCCGAGCCGCAGCGGTGCGTTCATCAGGGCGGTGAGGCCGTAGATGTGGAAGAACGGCAGCACGGCGAGGACGCGGTCGCCCGGCGCGGCCGGCATCGACGGTTCGAGCTGGGCGAGGTTGGTGGCGATCTGCCGGTGGGTGAGCATGACGCCCTTGGGGGTGCCGGTGGTGCCCGAGGAGTACGGCAGGGCGGCGACGTCCTCGGCCGGGTCGATGGCGACGGAGGGTTCGGGCGCGGTCGAGGCCAGCATGTCGACGAGCGAGCGGTGGCCGGGCGCGCCGTCGCAGACGAGTATCTCCCGTACTCCGCCCGCGAGTTCGGCGGCCCGGCGGGCGGTGCCGAGGAGCGGTGAGACGGTGACGATCCAGCGGGCCGCGCTGTCCTTCAGCTGCTTGGCGAACTCCTCGGCGGTGGCGAGCGGGTGCACGGTGGTGACGGAGGCGCCCGCGCGGGTGGCGGCGTAGAAGGCGAGCGGGAAGGCGACGGTGTTGGGGCTGTGCAGGGCCAGGACGTCGCCCTTTCGTACGCCGGTGGCGGCGAGGGCGGCGGCGACGCGCCGGTGGAACCGGTCCACCTGCTCGTAGGTCAGGGTGGTGCCGTCGGTGCCGTCGATCAGCGCCGGGGTGCCGCCGAAGGCGGCGGCACCGCCGAGCACCGCGTCGTGGATGGGCAGGTCGACGGGCGGGACGTCTGCGTACTCGCTGCGGAACACGGTTCCTCCAACGCCGCTCGGACACGGTCTGGTACCGGCCTGGTACTGGCCTAGTACGACTTGGGCAGGCCCAGGGTCTGGTGGGAGACGTAGTTGAGGATCATCTCCCGGCTCACGGGGGCGATACGGGCCACGCGCGAGGCCGTGATCAGCCGGGCCAGCCCGTACTCGCGGGTGAGGCCGTTGCCGCCGAGGGTGTGCACGGCCTGGTCGACGGCCCTCACACAGGCCTCTCCGGCCGCGTACTTGGCCATGTTGGCGGCCTCGCCCGCGCCGGCGTCGTCGCCCGCGTCGTACAGGTGCGCCGCCTTCTGCATCATCAGGCGGGCGAGTTCGAGGTCGATGTGCGCCTGGGCGAGGGGGTGGGCGATGGCCTGGTGGGCGCCGATGGGGGTCTTCCAGACGGTGCGCTCACGGGCGTAGTCGAGGGCCCGGGAGAGGGCGTGGCGGCCCATGCCGATGCCGAACGCGGCCGTCATGACGCGCTCGGGGTTGAGGCCCGCGAAGAGTTGCAGGAGGCCCGCGTCCTCGTCGCCGACCAGGGCGTCGGCGGGCAGCCGTACGTCGTCGAGGGTCAGCTCGAACTGCCGCTCCACGGCGTTGAGTTCCATGTCGATGGGGCGGCGCTCGAAGCCCGGGGCGTCGCGCGGGACGATGAACAGGCAGGGCTTGAGCCTGCCGGTGCGGGCGTCCTCGGTACGGCCGACGATCAGGGTGGCGTCGGCGATGTCGACGCCGGAGACGAAGACCTTGCGGCCGGTGAGGATCCAGTCCCCGGTGGCCGCGTCGCGGCGGGCGGTGGTGGTGATGCGGTGGCTGTTGGAGCCGGCGTCGGGTTCGGTGATGCCGAAGGCCATGAGGCGGGTGCCGTCGGCGAGCGGCGGGAGCCACTCGCGTTTCTGCTCCTCGGTGCCGAAGCGGGAGATCACGGTGCCGCAGATCGCCGGGGAGACGATCATCATGAGGAGGGGGTTGCCCGCGGCGCCCAGCTCCTCGAGGACGAGGGCGAGTTCGGCGATACCGGCGCCTCCACCGCCGTATGCCTCCGGCAGGTTGACGCCTATGTAGCCGAGCTTGGCGGCTTCCTGCCAGAGGCGTTTGCCGTCTTCGGGGTCGGCGGTGTGGGGGTGGGTCCGGGCGAAGGCGGTTACCGCTGCGCGGAGGGACTTGTGCTCTTCGGATTCGATGAGGGTGGTCACTGTGCTCCTTCGGGTGCGGGTTGTGTGTGGTTGCTCGCGCTCACGCGGCGGAGCCGCATATTCGATGCAGCCCCGCGCCCCTACTCGGCGTCTCCCTCGACCACGGCCAAGAGGGCGCCGACCTCCACTTGCCGTCCGGGAGCCGCCGGGAGCGCCGTCAGCCTTCCCGTCACCGGGGCCGTGATCCTGTGCTCCATCTTCATGGCCTCCAGCCACAGGAGGGGCTGGCCCGCCTGGACGGTGGTGCCCTCGGTCAGGCCCTCCGCGACGCGGACGACCGTGCCCGGCATGGGGGCGAGGAGGGAGCCGGGGGCGTGCTGGGCGGTGGGGTCGGGGAAGCGGGGCAGGGCGGTCAGCGCGGTGGCGTTGACGTGGATCCGGTCGCCGTAGCGGGCGATGTCGAAGCGGCGCCGTACGCCGTCCGCTTCGAGGACGACCCGGTCGCGGCCGGCCTGCACGACGTGTACGCCCTCGGCGGTGAGGCCCGTACGGGTGTGGTGGTAGCGGACCTCGTGCTCCTCCCCCGCCACGGCGTAGCGCTTGACCTGCGGCTGCGAGGCGAGGTTGCGCCAGCCGCCGAAGCGGCCCCCGTTCACGGTCGCGTCGGCGAGGGCGGCGGCCAGGGGCGCGAGGGGGTCGGGGGCGGGCTCGGTCAGCTCGGCCAGGTGGCGGTCGTAGAAGCCCGTGTCCATGCGTCCGGAGGTGAACTCCTCGTGGCGCAGGGAGCGGACGAGCAGGTCGCGGTTGGTGACCGGGCCGTGGATCGCGGCCCGTTCGAGGGCGCCGGCGAGGCGGCGGACGGCCTCCGCGCGCGTGGGTGCGTGGGCGACCGCCTTGGCGAGCATCGGGTCGTAGTGGACGCCGATGTCGTCGCCGTCGGTGCAGCCGGTGTCCAGGCGGATGCCGTCGGGGACGGTGAGGCGGTGCAGGCGGCCGGTCTGCGGGGCCCAGCCGTGCGCCGGGTCCTCGGCGTACAGGCGGGCCTCGACGGCGTGGCCCCGCGCGCGCGGGGGGTCGGATTCGAGGGCGTGTCCTTCGGCGATCCGGAGCTGGAGGGCGACGAGGTCGATGCCGAACACCGCCTCCGTGACGGGGTGTTCGACCTGGAGGCGGGTGTTCATCTCCAGGAAGTGCGCCCTGCCGTCGGCGACGAGGAACTCGACGGTGCCGGCGCCGACGTAGTGGACGGCGCGGGCGGCGCGTACGGCGAGGTCGTGGAGTTCGGCGGTGAGTCCGGGGGTGAGGCCGGGTGCCGGGGCCTCCTCGATCACCTTCTGGTGGCGGCGCTGGAGGGAGCAGTCGCGGGTGCCGAGGGCCCAGACGGTGCCGTGGGTGTCGGCGAGGATCTGCACCTCGACGTGGCGGCCGTTCTCCAGGTAGGGCTCGACGAAGACCTCGCCGTCGCCGAAGGCGCTGGTGGCCTCCGCGCGGGCGGCGGTCAGTGCGGCGTCGAGGTCGGCGAGGCGGCGTACGACGCGCATGCCGCGTCCGCCGCCGCCCGCCGCCGCCTTCACCAGCACCGGCAGGTCCGCCTCGGTGACGTCCGTGGCGTCGGTGACGGGTGCGACGCCCATCAGTTCCTTGGCGCGGGTCTTGGACGCCATCGCCTCGATGGCCTCGGGCGGCGGTCCGATCCACACCAGTCCGGCGTCCCGTACGGCGCGCGCGAAGTCGGCGTTCTCGGAGAGGAACCCGTAGCCGGGGTGGACGGCGTCGGCCCCGGCGGCGACGGCGGCCTTCACGATGAGGTCGCCGCGCAGGTAGGTGTCGGCGGGGGCCGCGCCCGGCAGGCGTACGGCCGCGTCGGCCACGCGCGCGTGGAGGGCGTTCGCGTCGGCGTCCGAGTGCACGGCGACGGTGCGGATGCCCGCCTCGCGGCAGGTGCGGAAGACGCGGCAGGCGATCTCGCCGCGGTTGGCGACGAGGACGGAAGTGATCACTGGTCTCTCACCCTCACATGCGGAAGACGCCGAAGCCGCCGCGCGCGCCCGCGTAGGGGGCGGTGTGCACGGCGGACAGGCACAGGCCGAGGACGGTACGGGTGTCGCGGGGGTCGATGACGCCGTCGTCGTAGAGCCGCCCGGACAGGAACATGGGCAGCGACTCGGACTCGATCTGCTGCTCCACCATGGCGCGCAGGGCGGCGTCGCCCTCGTCGTCGTACGGCTGTCCCTTCGCGGCGGCGGACTGGCGGGCGACGATGGAGAGCACGCCGGCGAGCTGCTGGGGGCCCATGACGGCGGACTTGGCGCTGGGCCAGGCGAAGAGGAAGCGGGGGTCGTAGGCGCGGCCGCACATGCCGTAGTGGCCGGCGCCGTAGGAGGCGCCCAGGAGGACGGACAGGTGGGGGACGCGAGAGTTGGAGACCGCGTTGATCATCATGGCGCCGTGCTTGATGATGCCGCCCTGCTCGTACTCCTTGCCGACCATGTAGCCGGTGGTGTTGTGCAGGAAGAGGAGCGGGATGTCGCGCTGGTTGGCGAGCTGGATGAACTGGGCGGCCTTCTGCGACTCCTCGCTGAACAGGACCCCCTGGGCGTTGGCGAGGATGCCCACCGGATAGCCGTGCAGGGCGGCCCAGCCGGTGGCCAGGCTCGTCCCGTACAGGGGCTTGAACTCGTCGAAGTCGGAGGCGTCGACGATCCGGGCGATGACCTCGCGCGGGTCGAAGGGTGCCCTGAGGTCGGCGGGGACGATGCCGAGGAGTTCCTCGGGGTCGTACTTGGGCGGCTCGGCGAGGGGCGGGTCGGCGTACGCCTTGCGGTGGTTGAGGCGGGCGACGACGCGGCGGGCCTGGCGCAGTGCGTCCGGTTCGTCGGCGGCGAAGTGGTCGGCGAGGCCGGAGGTGCGGGCGTGCATCTCGGCGCCGCCCAGCGACTCGTCGTCGCTCTCCTCGCCGGTGGCCATCTTGACCAGCGGCGGCCCGCCGAGGAACACCTTGGCGCGCTCCTTGACCATGATGGTGTGGTCGGACATGCCGGGGATGTAGGCGCCCCCGGCCGTGGAGTTGCCGAAGACGACGGCGATCGTGGGGATTCCGGCCGCCGACAGCCGGGTGAGGTCGCGGAAGATCGCCCCGCCCGGGATGAAGATCTCCTTCTGGGAGGGCAGGTCGGCGCCGCCGGACTCGACGAGGCTGATGCAGGGCAGCCGGTTGGCGAGCGCGATGTCGTTGGCGCGCAGGGCCTTCTTCAGCGACCAGGGATTGCTGGCGCCGCCGCGCACGGTCGGGTCGTTGGCGGTGATCAGGCACTCGACGCCCTCGACGACACCGATGCCGGTGACGAGGGAGCCGCCCACCGCGTACTCACTGCCCCAGGCGGCGAGCGGGGACAGCTCCAGGAAGGGCGTGTCGGGGTCCAGGAGCAGCTCGATGCGCTCGCGGGCCAGCAGCTTGCCGCGCTTGCGATGCCGGGCGACGTACTTCTCGCCGCCACCCGCGAGGGCCTTGGCGTGTTCGGCGTCCAGGTCGGCGAGTCGGGCGAGCATGGCCTCGCGGTTGGCCCGGTGCTCGGGCGTGGCGGGGTCGAGGGCGGAGGGCAGGACGGTCATGGGAGGTCCTCCGGGAGGTGCGGCGGGGCGACGGTCACAGCAGGCCCTCCGGGATGTCCAGGTGTCGGGAGCGCAGCCATTCGCCGAGGGCCTTGGCCTGCGGGTCGAAACGGGCCTGCGCGGCGACGCCCTCGCCGAGGATGCCGCCGACGACGAAGTTGAGGGCCCGCAGGTTGGGGAGCTGGTGCCGGGTGACGGGCAGGTCGCGGGCCTCGGGGATCAGCTCGCGGAACCGGTCGGCGGTCAGCTCGTGGGCGAGCCAGCGCCAGGCGTCGTCGGTCCGGGCCCACACGCCGACGTTGGCGTCGCCGCCCTTGTCGCCGCTGCGGGCGCCGGCGACGAGACCGAGCGGGGCGCGGCGGACGGGGCCGGGCGGCAGGGGCCGCGGCGGGGACGGCTCCGGTACGGGTGCCAGTACCGCGGTGTCCTGGGCCGGCGCCACACTCATCCGGCGCCCGTCATGGAGGACGGCCACATGGTCGACGGCCCCATGGGGAACGTACACAGCGTCGAAGACCCCATAGGGTGCGCCCTTTCCCGGTGGCGCGAGCACATGGAATCCCGGGTAGCCGGCGAGGGCCAGCTCGATGGCGGCTCCGCTCAGTGCCCGCCCGACGACCTGCTGGTCGGCGTCCCGGACGACGAGCCTGAGCAGCGCGCTCGCCGTCTCCTCGGTCGCGGCGTCGGCCCGGTCGGTGCGGGCCAGGTCCCAGCGGACGTCGGCGGTCTTGCCGAGCGCGGGTTCCATCTGGGCGCGGACCAGCGCGGCCTTGGCCTCGATGTCGAGGCCGGTGAGGACGAAGGCGACCTCGCCCCGGAATCCGCCGAGGCGGTTGAGGCCGACCTTGAGGGTGGGCGGCGGTGCCTCCCCCCGCACGCCGTCGACCCGCACCCGGTCGGGTCCGTCCTGGGTGAGCCGTACGGTGTCGAGCCGGGCGGTGACGTCGGGTCCGGCGTACCGGGCGCCGCCCGTCTCGTAGAGCAGCTGGGCGGTGACCGTGCCGACGTCGACGAAGCCGCCGGTGCCGTCGTGCTTGGTGACGACGCAGGTGCCGTCGGCGTGCAGTTCGGCGAGCGGGAAGCCGGGCCGCCGTACGTCGCCGTCCTGGAAGAACGCGTAGTTGCCGCCGGTCGCCTGCGCGCCGCACTCCAGCAGGTGTCCGGCGACGACCGCGCCGGCGAGCCGGTCGTACTCCGTCGGCCCCCAGCCGAAGTGCGCGGCGGCGGGCCCGGTGACCAGCGCGGCGTCGGTGACGCGCCCGGTGACGACGACGTCCGCGCCGGCCCGCAGGCACGCGGCGATGCCGAAGCCGCCGAGGTAGGCGTGCGCGGCCAGTGCCCCCGGGTGGCCGGCGGCGAGGTCGTCGCCCTCGACGTGCGCGACGCGGACGGGGATGCCGAGCCGGTCGGCCAGGGCGCGTACGGCGTCGGCGAGTCCGGCGGGGTTGAGTCCGCCCGCGTTGGCGACGATCCTGACCCCCCGCTCCCGGGCGAGCCCGAGGCACTCCTCCAACTGCCGCAGGAAGGTGCGGGCGTACCCGGCGCCGGGGTCCTTCAGCCGGTCGCGGCCCAGGATGAGCATGGTCAGCTCGGCGAGGTAGTCGCCGGTGAGGACGTCCAGGGGGCCACCGGTGAGCATCTCGCGCATGGCGGAGAAGCGGTCGCCGTAGAAACCGGAGGCGTTGCCGACGCGCAGCACGCTCACTTGGCGGTCCCCTTCGGCGGGCGTCCGGCTCCCGGCGGCCCGGCGAAGGCCTGCGCGATGTCCAGCCAGCGGTCGGCGTCCGGGCCCTCGGCGGTGAGGGCGAGGCCGGCGCGGTGGGCCCGCTGGGTGGCGAGGAGGCAGAAGTCGAGCGCCGGGCCGGTGACGCGCTGCGGGGCGTCCTCGGGGCCGTACGTCCACAGGTCGCCGCCGGGGCCGGTGAGTTCGACGCGGAACTGCTCGGTGGGCGGGGTCAGTCCGTGGACGGCGTGGGCGAAGTCCCGGGCGCGGACGCCGATGCGGGCGACGTGCCGCAGGCGGTCGGTGGGCGGGCGGGAGACGCCGAGCGCGTCGGCGACGTCGAGGCCGTGGGCCCAGGTCTCCATGAGGCGGGCGGTGGCCATGGAGGCGACCGCCATGGGCGGGCCGTACCAGGGGAAGCGGCTGCCCGGGGCCGCCTCGCGCAGCGCCTTGTCGAGGGCGCCGCGTCCCTCCCGCCAGACGGCCAGGAGCGCGGCGGGCGCCTGCCGGGCACCCTCCTCGGCGCCGTCGTCGACGTACCGGTCGGGCGCGGCGAGGGCCTGCTCGACCAGACCCCGGAAGCCGTCCTCGTCGGTGACGGCGAGCAGGGCGGCCCGGTCGGTCCAGTTCAGGTGCGCGATCTGGTGGGCGATCGTCCAGCGGGGCGCCGGGGTGGCGAGCCGCCACTCCTCGGCTTCCAGCCGGGCGACCAGCGCGTCGAGTTCCTCACCCTCCTCGCGCAGGTCGTCGATCACGGGCATCGGGTCGGACACGGGGCGCTCCCCTCGGGCACGGCGATGTGCGGGGCGGTGTGCGGGGCGGTGTGGGAGGAGCATGGCAGGGGCACCAGAAACAATCAAGCATGCTTGCTGGATTTTTACGGGCGCGAGGCCCCTCCGCTCCCCGCCAGGGCCGCCAGGGCCGACGAGGTGGCGTCCCCGGCGGGGCCGCGCGGCTCAGCGGAGGGGACCGGGCGCCCGGACCTGCCGACGCCGACAAGCCTTCCGATCACGCCCCGGGCCGACGAGCGGACCGTCGACGGATGACGGGAGGCGACGTCCCGCGCCCGGCTCCAGCCCCCTCGGCGCCCGCTCATGGCCTCGGTCAGGCAACGGCCGCCGGCCGCTTACGCCGCCCCACCTGGGTCCGTACCGCCCCCATGCTCGCCGCGATGACCAGGGCGATGGCGGCGGACTGGGTGGCGGACAGGGCCTGGTCGAGGATGAGGAAACCGGCTGCCGCGGCGATGGCGGGCTCCAGGCTCATGAGGATGGCGAAGGTCGGGGCGGGCAGGCGGCGCAGGGCGAGGAGTTCCAGGGTGTAGGGCAGCACGGAGGAGAGCACGGCGACCCCGGCGCCCAGACCGAGCGTCACCGGGTCGATCAGCTTCGCCCCCGACTCGGCGATGCCCAGCGGAAGGAACAGCAGCGCCCCGACCGCCATCGCGAGGGCCAGCCCGTCGGCCTGCGGGAAGCGGCGCCCGGTGCGGGCGCTGAAGACGATGTAGGCCGCCCACATGGCGCCCGCCGCCAGGGCGAACGCGGCACCGGCCGGGTCGAGGTCGTCGAAGCCGCCGCCGCCCAGCAGGAAGACACCGGCCAGGGCGAGCGCCGCCCAGACCAGGTTGACGGCGCGGCGGGAGGCGAAGACGGACAGGGCGAGCGGGCCGAGCACCTCCAGGGTGACGGCGGGGCCGAGCGGGATGCGGTCGACGGCCTGGTAGAAGAGGCCGTTCATGCCCGCCATGGCGATGCCGAAGACGACGACCGTGCCCCAGTCCGCCCGGGAGTGGCCGCGCAGCCTGGGCCGGCAGACCAGGAGCATGACGACGGCGGCCACGGCCAGCCGCAGGGTCACCACACCGAGCGCCCCGGCCCGCGGCATCAGGCTCACCGCCAGGGCGGCACCGAACTGCACGGACAGCCCGCCGGCGATGACCAGACCGACCGGTCCCAGCCGGCCTCCTCCGTGCGGTGCGTCCGCCGGGTCGGACGAGGAGCCCCGGCCCGCCACGGGCGCGGTGACCGGGGTGGACGGGGTGGCGGCACTGGGGGTGGTCACGGGGGCCTTCCTGGAACTCGTCGTGAGCACGGGGCCGGTCGGCACCGCATCCCGCACATCACGCATCACGCATCAAATGGCACATCTCGCTGCGCGGGCCGGTCCAGAATAATGCTCGCCGGACAGGACCGTACAACCTCTATGTGCCTGACGATGGGTCCCCGGCCCCGCCGGGGTCAACTCCGTCCGTCATCCGGACCGCGGGCGGGCGGCCGGACATCCCCGCGGCGTGGCGGGTAGCGTCCTCATGGCGCATGCCCAAGTCCGCCCCACCACCACGTCTCCGAGGTCCCGTGCGACGACTCCTTGCCCGTCTCTGGCGGCTCCTGCGTCCCTTCCAGAGCCGCGTCATGTGGTTTCTGAACGCCAAGTTCGTGGTCGGCGTGACCGGCGTCGTGCGCGACGACGAGGGGCGCGTCCTGATGCTGAAGCACCGGATGTGGGCGCCGGGCCGCCAGTGGGGTCTGCCGAGCGGCTTCGCGCACAAGGGCGAGGACTTCCGGCAGACCGTGGTCCGGGAGGTCAGGGAGGAGACCGGCCTCGACGTGGAGGTGGGCAGGCTGGTCATGCTCAACAGCGGTCTGCGCACCCGCCTCGAGGTGGCGTACGAGGCCCGTCTGCTGGGCGGCGAGCTGCGCCTCGACCCGACCGAGATCCTCGAGGCCCGCTGGTGCCGCCCCGACGACCTTCCCGACGAGGTCCAGCCGGTGTGCCGCCCGCTGGTGCGGGGCGAGACGATGCCCTGACCGGCGGTGTCGAGAACGCCGGTCCCCGACGGCTGCGTCGCCGGCCCGAACATCACCCTCGCCAACCCGGCGGGATCCACGGGTGATCGCCGCGCCGGGGTTCCGCTCGCCCCGTCCGCCCGCCCGGACGCCGCCCGTCAGCCCATGCTCTTGGCGCCGTCCAGGGACTCGCGGATGATGTCGGCGTGGCCGGCGTGCTGGGCGGTCTCGGCGATGACGTGGATCAGCACCCGGCGGGCCGACCACTCGGCGTCGGCCTCGAACCAGGGCGCCTTCGGCAGCGGCTGGGTGGCCCCCAGGTCGGGCAGGGAGGCGACCAGTTCGTCGGTCAGTCGGGCGGCCTCGGCGTAGCCGGCCAGCACACCGTCCAGCGTGTCACCGGGCAGCATCCGGAACTCGTCGGCCCGCTGGGCCCAGTCGGCCTCGGTCATGGCCGTGAAGTCCCCCATCACCGAGGGGCCCTCCACGATGAAGGCGGCCCAGTTCCGCTCGACCGAGGTCACGTGCTTGATCAGGCCGCCCAGACACAGCTCGCTGGCGGTGGTCCGGAGACCGGCCTGCTCGTCGGTGAGGTCACGGGTGGTGAAGCGCAGGAAGTGCCGGTGCTTGGCCAGCATCTCCAGCAGGTCGGCGCGCTCACCGGTGACGGCAGGCGCCTCGGTCAGGTCGCTGGTGGTCGGCTCGCTGGTGGTCGACTCGTCAAGGGTCATGGTCTTCGCCTTCCGGTGTTCCTGCTCCGTCGGTCGAGGACCACAGTAGGAGCGATCTAGGCCAGGACATGTCCTAGATCGCGTGGGACAGGGATCGGAATCTTCAGTGGGCGGTCTCTCGCAAGGTGTCCGTGGACAGCCGGGTGACGCCCGCGGTGGAGGGGCCGTCGGTGGTGCCGGACAACAGCCATGTGACGCTGTCGACTGTGCTGTCGCCCGGCGCGGTCACCACCAGGTCGGCCAGCCCGTCGCCGTCCAGGTCGGTGAGACCCACGTCGGCGCCGAAGTCGGCGTCCCCGCCCTGGGCGGCGCCGAGGTCGTGCCCGTCCAACAGCCGGGCGCCGTCACCGCTGAGCCCTTCCGGTCCTCCCGCCAGGAACAGCACGTACTCGGGCCCCGGCTCCCCGTTCCCGTCCAGGTCCCACCGGGGAGCCCCGGCCACCACGTCCGCGTATCCGTCACCGTTGACGTCCCCCGTGTCCAGCTCCTCGAAGACGACGTCCTCGTCCCGCAGTTCCTCGCCGGGCACGCCGGGGGTGTCCTGGTCGACGGTCGTCGTCCGCTTCCCCGGGCCGTCCTGCGACCCGTACGCCACCGTCACCGCACTGCGGCTCGGGTCGCCGCCGAAGGGGTTGAGGACCAGGTCGTCGATGCCGTCCCCGTCCACGTCGCCGATCGCACCCGTGTCCGCGTCGGGCAGCCGCGTGCCCTCCGGTTGCGTGAAGCCGGTCCGGCCACCGCGCAGGTAGCTCACCGGACGGTTCACTTCGGATTCCGTGTCCGCCTCGTGGAAGCTCACCAGGTCGTCGATCCCGTCGCCGTCGAGGTCCCCGGCGACGAGGCCGACGTAGCGCGCGAGTTCGACGTCGGGGGAAGGCCTGCGCGGGGCGGGGACACGGTCCGTCCCGGCGGGACTGCCGTCCCGCGCGAAGGGCCCCTTGAGCAGCCCCTTGTCGGAGCCGAGCCCGAAGACCAGGTCGCCATGCCCGTCCCCGTCGAAGTCCCCGGCGACGAGGCGCTCGTCCAGGGACCCGTCGTTGTCCCAGGCGACGTGGCTGACGTCCGTCCCCGGCACCCGCGCGGCACTCGAGAGCCCGCCCTCGGAACCCCACATGATGATGACGCTCGGCCCCGGGTCGATGACGGAGGCGGCGAGGTCGCTGTACCCGTCCCCGTCGAAGTCGCGCGCCACGGTCGTCGCTCCGAAGAAGGCCTCGTAGCCGCTCTTCCCGGGGATCCCGGCGTCGTCCTGCGTCAGGTACTGACAACGGGCGGCCCCCGCCCCCGCCCCGTACACGACCTCGATACTCCCGCCGCCGACAGCGCCCTCCACGTCCGAAGGCCCCCCGAGGACCAGGTCGGGGTTCCCGTCCCCGTCGAAGTCGGCGGCGCCTTCCGGCGCGGGCCGGTCCGACGCGGACGCGGTGGCGGCGGTGCCGTGCGCGCCGCCGGCCCCGCAGCCGTACGGCGCCGCGACGCCGGACGGCCCGTCGTCGGCGACCACCATCCCCACGGCGACCGCCAACGCCACGACACCCGCGGCGCCCCCGATCACCCAGGGCCGCTTGCCGAACCGTCGCCGTGGAGCTTCCGCCTGATCATCCGAACCGTCCATACGAACGATCACGCGATGGCCGCATCATGCGGTTCCGATCAAGCACCGGAGGCAGGGTCGCCACCTTCCGTCACCTGGGGCCTGTGATCGGCCGGGGGCGACTGCACGACGGCGACGCGCGAGGTCCCCGTTCGCTACGCCTTGTCCTCACCGGCCGACCGCCGGGCGACGAATGAGCCGAGGCCGACTTCAGCACGGATCAGCCCCTCCCCTTTCAGATGGGCGAGGGCCTTCTGCGCGGTCGACGCCGCAATCGCGAACTCGGCCGACAACTCGACCACCGACGGAACCCGGGCATCGACGGGATAGGTGCCGTCCGCGATGCGCGCCTCGATGACAGCGGCGACCTGTCGCCAGACGGGCCGGGTGCGATCAAGCTCGGGAGTCATGCGATGGACGCTAAAACGGTGCGGTAGACCGCGCGACCGCAGTAGACTGCGGTAGACCACGATGGCCAGTCCAACCGAAACCCCCGCGACGGGTGGAGCCGTCCGGGGGTGTGGCCACCGGCTGAGACCCCTAAGGAGCTGATGACATGCCGTACCTTATCGGCCGCCTAGTCACATGGGTGAGCCTGCTGCTCAACCCCCGAGGCACCCACCGCCGCACCCGACCACGACCGCCCGCGCACCCTGCACCGCCCTGTCCGGCCGCCATCAGCGCGCTCCCCCTCCCCTCCCACCGCAGTCCCTACGGCCTGCCCACCGTCCTCGACGGCACCGAGACCGCGGCCGTCCGCCCGTACCTCCTCACGCGCGCGCTGTACGAACTACAGGCGGCGGCATGACGGCACCGCGCGAGCCCCGTCTGCTCCCCTGGTCGGGTCCCGAGGGCAAGCCCTGCTATCTGATCACCGATGACGACGGCGGCGGCCCGGTCTCCCGGCTGGCCGACACCACCGAGTCCACCCAGCTCGGCATGGGCGCGGAGCTCCTCGCCCACGCCCGCGTCCTCCTCCCCCGTACCCCGCGCGGCGAACTCCGCTACCTCGCCGAGCGCCTCACCGAGGCTCTCGCGGACGCGCTGCGGGTGGCCGAGAGCAGAGGACGCAGGCTCCGGGACCCGAACTGATCCCACGGTGGCATCCCGGGGCCGGTCGTCAGACCTTGGTCGTACACCCAAGTACGCCTGTGCTCCGACGCGTTGAGCGGGGCGCGGCCCCTAACGTCGTCCGCATGACCGGCAGATCACGCACCTCACGCAGAACCGTCCTGACCGCACTGATCGCGGGAGCCGCGTCCGTCCCCCTTCTGGGAGCGGCCCCCGCGTCGTCGGCGCCCGCCGCCGTACTGGAGCTGCCCTCCCCCACCGGCCCCCGCCCCGTGGGCCGTCGCACCCTGCACCTCGTCGACCGGCACCGCGCCGACCCCTGGGTGCCCTCGGCGCGCGGCAGGGAGCTGATGGTGTCCGTGTTCTACCCGGCACGCCCGTCCGGCGGGACACCTGCGCCGTACATGACCGTGAGCGAGGCGCAGCGGCTGCTGGAGGCCAAGGGGCTCGCCGGGGTCGTACCGGCCGCGACGGTGGCGGGGACGCGGACGCACGCGCGGCTGTCCGCGCCACCCGCACCGGGCCGCTTCCCGCTGGTGCTCCTGTCCCCCGGGTTCTCGATGCCGCGCACCACGCTCACCGCGCTCGCCGAGGAACTGGCCGGCCGGGGTTACGTCGTGGCCGCCGTGGACCACGCCTACGAGTCCGTCGGCACGGAGTTCCCCGGCGGCCGGGTCCCGCCCTGCGTGGCCTGCGAGCGGGTCGGCGCCGATGTCGAGGAGGCCGTGGTCGTGGAGGGCCGGGCCGCGGACCTGTCCTTCGTGATCGACGAGCTGACCGGCCACCGGAGAGCGGGCGCGCTCGCCCACGTGATCGACCCGCACCGCATCGGCGTAGCGGGACACTCGATCGGCGGGGCGGCCGCCATGGCGACGATGGCCGCCGACCGCCGCGTACGGGCAGGGGTCAACCTCGACGGAGGGTTCTTCGTGCGCGACGCCGGGTCCGGGCTCGGCCGGCGCCCGTTCATGATGGTCGGCACCGAGGACGTCCACGGTCCCGGCACCGCCAGCGACTGGCCCGCCACCTGGGACCGCCTGCACGGCTGGAAACGCTGGCTGACCGTGGCCGGGGCCGGGCACTTCTCCTTCACCGACATCCCCTGGCTGGCGGAGCAGCTGGGACTGGCGGACCCGGCGGTTCCGCTCTCAGGTGAGCGGGGTTGGTACATCACCCGTGATTTTGTTCGCGCGTTCTTCGACCTCCACCTGCGGGGCGTCCCGCAACCGCTGCTCCAGGGCCCTACGCCGGCTCACCCCGAGGTCGGTTTCCTCCGGCCGTAGACGACCCCGCCGGGGGCCTCAGTCCAGCCGTTCCGCCAGCACCTCCGCCAGATGCCGCCCCCGCACCCCCGCCACCTGCTCCAGCTGCGTCCGGCACGAGAAGCCGTCCGCCAGGACCACCGCGCCGTCCGGGGCCTCGCGCACCGCGGGGAGAAGCTGGTCCTCGGCGCACGCGGCCGACACCTCGTAGTGACCGTCCTCGAAGCCGAAGTTGCCCGCGAGGCCGCAGCAGCCGCCGCTCAACTCGCCGGTCAGGCCCACCGACGCGCGCAGGCGGCGGTCGGCCGCGTCGCCCAGGACCGCGTGCTGGTGGCAGTGGGTCTGGCCGACCGCCGGACGGTCCACGGCCGGCGGGGCCCAGTCGGGGGCGTGGCGCTCCAGCACCTCCGCGAACGTCAGCACACGCGCCGCGAGCCGGGCCGCGCGCGGGTCGTCGTGGAGCAGCTCGGGCAGGTCCGTGCGCAGGGCGGCGGCGCAGCTCGGCTCCAGCACGACGACCGGCGCGGACGTCTCCAGCACCGGGTCCATCAGGTCCAGCGTGCGGCGCATCACCGCGCGGGCGCGGTCCAGTTGGCCCGTCGAGACGTATGTCAGACCGCAGCACACCTGTCCCCGGCGGGCCGCCAGCAGGGACAGCGCCGACCTCGACGCACCGTCCCCGACCGCGCCGCGGCCCCGCAGCGTCGGCGGCAGCACCACCCGCAGCCCCGCCGCCTCCAGCACCCGTACGGCCGCCTGGCCGACGGAGGGGGAGAGGTGCTCGGTGAACGTGTCGGGCCAGAGCACCACCAGGTCGCCGTCACCGGACGCCACCCGGCGCCGCCCCCGCCACCACCTGCTGAACGTCTCCCCCGCCAGCCGCGGCACGTCCCGCTCCCCCGCGATCCCGCCCAGCCGCTTCGCCACCGCGGCCAACGGCCGTACGGACGCGAGGGTGTTGACGAGCGGGGCCACCCGCGCCCGCGCGGCCCACCGCAGCCACACCGGCAGCCATCCCATCGCGTAGTGGGCGGCCGGGCGGCGGCGCCCCTCGTAGTGGTGGTGCAGGAACTCCGCCTTGTACGTGGCCATGTCGACCCCGACCGGGCAGTCGGAGCGGCAGCCCTTGCAGGACAGGCACAGGTCGAGGGCGTCCCGGACCTCCGTCGACCGCCAGCCGTCCGTCACCACCTCCCCGGCGAGCATCTCGTGCAGCAGCCGGGCGCGGCCCCGCGTGGAGTGCTCCTCCTCCCCCGTCGCCCGGAAGGACGGGCACATGACGGACGAGCCCGCCGCCGACGTCGTACGGCACTTGGCGACGCCCACGCAGCGGCGCACCGCCGCCGAGAAGTCCCCGCCGTCGGACGGATACCCGAACTCCACGTCCACCGGCTCGCGCGGCAGGACGGAGAAGCGCAGGTTCGCGTCGAGCGGGGCCGGGCGGACCAGCATGCCCGGGTTGAGGAGGTCGTCGGGGTCCCAGACGGCCTTCGCGCGCTCGAAGAGCGCCACCGTCTCCGCGCCGTACATCCTCGGCAGCAGCTCCGCCCGCGCCTGCCCGTCCCCGTGCTCCCCGGACAGCGAACCCCCGTGCGCCACGACCACGTCCGCCAGCTCCTCCGAGAAGCGCCGGAAGCCCGCCACCCCGGCCTCCGTCAGCAGGTCGAAGTCGATGCGTACGTGGATGCAGCCGTCGCCGAAGTGGCCGTACGGTGTGCCGCGCAGCTCGTGGGCGGTGAGCAGGCGCCGGAAGTCGCGCAGGTAGGCGCCCAGGCGGGCCGGCGGCACCGCGCAGTCCTCCCACCCCGGCCACGCCTCGGAGCCGTCCGGCATCCGCGTCGCCGTACCGCTCGCGTCCTCCCGGATCCGCCACAGCGTCCGCTGCCCGGCCGGGTCGGTGACGACGAGGGCGTCCACGACGTCCGCCGCCCGGACCACGGCCTCCGCACGCGCGCGTGCCTCCGTCTCCGTGTCGCCGCCGGTCTCCACGAACAGCCAGGCTCCGCCCCGCGGCAGCCCCTCCGTGGACGGCACCAGGTCCACCGCCATGCCCTCCACCGTCAGCGGGCCGAGCGGCAGCAGCCCCGCCGCCGCCTCCGCCGCGCCCGCCTCGTCGGCGTACCCCAGCACCGCCAGCGCCCGCGCGCGCGGAGACTCGACCAACCCCACGACCGCCTCGGTCAGTACGCCCAGCGTGCCCTCCGAGCCGCAGAAGGAGCGGGCCACGTCGGCGCCGTTCTCCGGGAGCAGGGCGTCCAGCGCGTAGCCGGAGATGCGGCGGGGGAGGTCGGGAAAGCCCGTGCGCAGGCGGGCGAGGTCGCCGTCCACCAGCTCGCGCAGACCGTCCGGCGCCCCGGCCCACTCCTGCCCGAGCCGCAGCCGCCGCCCGCGCGCGGTCAGCACCGTCAGCTCGCGCACGCTGTCGGCCGTCGTGCCCCAGGCCACCGAGTGGGAGCCGCAGGAGTTGTTGCCGATCATGCCGCCGAGCGTGCAGCGGCTGTGGGTGGACGGGTCCGGGCCGAAGCGCAGCCCGTGCGGCGCGGCCGACCGCTGCAGCCGGTCCAGGACCAGCCCCGGCTGGACGACGGCCGTACGGGCCTCGGGGTCGAGGGCGACCAGCCGGTTCATGTGCCGGGTGAAGTCCAGCACCACGCCCGTACCCGTCGCCTGCCCGGCGATCGACGTGCCGCCGCCGCGCGCCACGACCGGCACCCCGCGCTCCCGGCACACCTCCAGCACGGCCGCCACGTCGTCGGCGTCTCTCGGCGCCACGACCCCGAGCGGGACCCTCCGGTAGTTCGACGCGTCCATCGTGGTCAGCGCCCGGGAGGTGACGTCGAACCCGACCTCGCCGCGGACGGCCCTGCGCAGTGCTGCCTCCAGATCGGTCATGTTCCCAGCATGGGCTCTCGTAGCTCCGTACAGGCCCGCACGGCGGAGATCTCGTCTCATCGGACGGACATGTCTTCGCCCGGTTTGGCCGAGGCGATACCCTCCGGCTCGTGGCTGAGATCCAGATTCCTGCTGACATGAAGCCCGCGGACGGTCGTTTCGGCGCGGGTCCCTCCAAGGTGCGGGTGGAGGCGCTGGACGCCCTGGCCGCCACCGGTACGTCCCTGCTCGGCACCTCCCACCGCCAGGCGCCCGTCAAGAACCTGGTCGGCAAGGTCCGTGAGGGCATCCGCGAGCTGTTCCGGCTCCCCGACGGCTACGAGGTGATCCTCGGCAACGGCGGCTCCACCGCGTTCTGGGACGTCGCGACCCACGGCCTGATCGAGAACAAGTCGCAGCACCTGAGCTTCGGCGAGTTCTCCTCCAAGTTCGCCAAGGCCGCGAAGCTCGCCCCCTGGCTGGCCGAGCCGACCGTCGTCTCCTCCGACCCGGGCACCCACCCCGAGGCGCGTGCCGAGGCCGGCGTCGACGTGTACGGCCTCACGCACAACGAGACGTCGACCGGCGTCGCCATGCCCATCAGGCGCGTGGCCGGTGCCGACGAGGGCGCGCTCGTCCTGGTCGACGCGACGTCCGGCGCGGGCGGCCTCCCGGTGGACGTGTCAGAGACCGACGTCTACTACTTCGCCCCGCAGAAGTCCTTCGCCTCCGACGGCGGCCTGTGGATCGGCGTCTTCTCCCCCGCCGCGATCGAGCGCGCCGAGCGCGTGCACGCGTCCGGCCGCCACGTCCCGGAGTTCTTCTCGCTGCCGACGGCGATCGACAACTCCCGCAAGAACCAGACGTACAACACCCCGGCGCTGGCCACCCTCTTCCTCCTCGGCGAGCAGCTGGACTGGATGAACGGCCAGGGCGGCCTGGACTTCACCACCGGCCGCACCAAGGACTCCTCGACCCGCCTGTACACGTGGGCCGACGAGTCCAAGTACGCCACGCCGTTCGTCTCCGACCCGGCCAAGCGCTCCCAGGTCATCGGCACCATCGACTTCGCCGACGACATCGACGCCGCCGCCGTCGCCAAGGTGCTCCGCGCCAACGGCATCGTCGACACCGAGCCGTACCGCAAGCTCGGCCGCAACCAGCTGCGCGTCGCGATGTTCCCGGCGATCGACCCGGCGGACGTCGAGGCGCTGACGCAGTGCGTGGACTATGTGATCGAGAAGCTGTAACCGCGTCTCGTCGTACAACGACGGAGGGCGCCCGGCGGATGATCCGCCGGGCGCCCTCCGCGCATCCGTACGCTCCTACTCCTCGACGAACAGCTCCTCGGCGCGTGCCACGCTGAGGGAGCGGCCGAGCCAGCTCCCCAGCGCGTCGAGATCGGTGCAGGCGGTGACCCGCTCCCGGACAGAGCCGGAGATCTCAATACCTCGCGCCTTGAGGATGTCCAGAACAGCCTCCGCCTTGCCCTTGGCGCGGCCTTCGAGCCAGGACTCCTCGACGATCGAGTTGCTGCCCGGGAAGTTCGGGGTGTAAGTGGCCATCAGATGCCTCCAGTAGTCACGCCCCGGGCCCTCGCCCAGACCGATTTCGACGATCTCCGCCCAGTCCACCCGGTCCACATCACCGGCTCCGGACTTCCCTGCGTCGTCCGCCACTCCTGACGCCAGCGCGTCCAGTATCGCAGTCAGCCCCGGGTCCGAGGCGTAGGCGAGTGCGGAGAAGACGGCGACTCCGAGGTCTCGGGCCGCCTCGTCCGGCTCCGTGATCACGGGGAGGATTCCAGGCCCCAGGACCAGCGGGAAGACGACCATGCTGGTGTGGAAGCCACGCCCGACACGGATCGGTTCCGACGCCCAGGAAGCGGTCGCCTTGTCCTTGCACACCACCAGAAGGAAGGGCGGCAACCGGTACTTGGCGTACATGTGGGCCAAGTAGTACGTCCAGCTGTTGTGCTTGTCCGGGTCCGGCTTGCCCTGCGACTCGACGGCGAGCACGAAGCCGCCTTCCTCACCGGGCACACGTACCCGGAACACACTGTCCACGCGGCGCTCGAGCGGCCTGATCTCGGTGAGATCGGTGTCCAGGGGCTCGATCGCGGTGTGCTCCGGAAACCCGATGCCCGCCCGCGGCAACAGCCGGGCGAACAGCCCCGGATCCACGCGGAAGATCCGGTGCAACGCTTCATGCGGTGAACTGACCATGCGACGGAACGTAATCGCATGGGCACATTAAGCGCGGGGATTCGGGCCGGACTCAGCCGTATGGGTGAACATGCCAGAGGACTATGACAAGTCTGGTCGGCACGCAAGACGAAGGGCGCCCGGCGGATCCCCCGCCGGGCGCCCTTCGTGCGTGCGATGCCTACGCGAACTGACCGAGGAAGGCCTGCCAGCCGTCGCGGGAGACGGTGAGCAGGGGGCCGTCCTGCTGCTTGCTGTCGCGGACGGCGCGACCGTCACCGGGGGCTGTGTGGGCAACCTCGACGCAATTGTTCTCCTGCCCCGAGTAGGAGGACTTGCGGAAAGGGCTTACGACTTCAGTCACGATCCGTCTTCCTTCAGGCTCCGCAGTATGCCCCGGATGAGCTGCGCACTCGCGTCCGGTGCCAGTGCCGACGAGCGTAGTAGGTCGTAGGCATTGGCGTAAGCGGCGAGGTCCTCGGCGCCCTCCAGGACCGACGTCCCTCGCGGGTTGTCCATGGCCACGGCTTCGACCGCGGGCTCTTCGTCAAAGCTGAAGGAGTAGAAGGCGGAGGAGTACCCGGCCAGGACACCCGCACTGAACGGCAGCACCTGCACGGTGACGTTCTTGCGCTGCCCCACCTCAAGGACGCACCGCCCTCCGCAGCCCGCACTTGAAGCTGACACCGTGTGAGGACCTAGCGTTGCCGCCGTGGACGACGACGGGGCGGCGTGGTGGACGGTCGGCGAGCTGGCGCTGGCGTCCGGGGTGTCGGTGCGGGTGTTGCGGCACTGGGACGCGTTGGGGGTGGTGTCTCCCGAACGTACGCCGAGCGGCCACCGTCGCTACGGCCCCGCGCACGTCACGCGTCTGTACCGGGCGATGGCCCTGCGCCGGACCGGCCTGGGGCTCCGGCAGATCGCCGCGTTGCTGGCCCAGGAGGACCCGGACCCGGCAGCGACACTGCGCGCCCACCTCGACGACGTCGAGGAGGACCTCCGACGGCGAAGCCAACTCCGCGACCGGCTCCAGGCCGCGCTCGAAAGTGCGGAGCCGGACCAGTTGATGAAGGTGATCGAGACCATGACGATGTTCGAGCAGTACGTGCACGGCTACCGTTCCGAGGAGAGCACACGGCTCGCGGACCAGGCGGACGCCCTCGCCGAGCTGTTGCACGCAGACACCCGCTTCCGGCCCGGCGAACGGGTCCTGGAGATGGGGTGCGGCGTGGGTGCTCAGACGGTCACCCTGGCTTCGCGGAGCCCGCACGCGCACTTCGTGTCGGCCGACATCGCCCCCGACTCGCTGAAGTCGGCCTCGCGCCGGGTCGCCGCCGCGGGTCTGGCGAATGTCGAGTTCGCCGAGAAGGACGTGTTCGCCCTCCCCGAACGGGAGGGCGGCTTCGCCGAGGCGTCCTTCGACCACGTCTTCGTGTGCTTCCTGCTCGAGCACCTGCCCTCGCCGGTCGACGCCCTGCGACGGCTGCGTCGCCTCGTGCGGCCCGGCGGCACGGTCACGGTGATCGAGGGCGACCACGGCTCGACCTATTTTCATCCGGACGACGAGGCCGCGCGCGCGGCCGTCGCGTGCCAGGTGACGCTGCAACGCCACGCCGGCGGCGACGCCCTCATCGGGCGGCGGCTCTTCCCTCTGCTGCACGAGGCGGAGTGGTCGGACATCGCGGTCACCCCTCGCACCGTCTACGTCGACGGCAGCCGGCCGGACCTCGCCGAGAGCTTCACCAGACGCACCTTCACCGCGATGGTCTCCGGTGTCCGGGAGCCCACCGTCGCGGCGGGGCTGATCGACCCGGACACCTTCGACGCGGGCATCGCCGCCCTACGGCGCACGGCCGAACCCGACGGAGTGTTCTGCTACACGTTCTTCAAAGCGGTCGCACAGCGCCCGGCCTGACCGCAGCGGTCACGCGCCCACACTCCTCAGGCCAGCCCCGCCGCGATGGCGCGCCGGACCGCGTCGGCGCGGTCGCGGATGTGGGCCTTGGCGAAGAGGTTGTTGATGTGGGTCTTGACCGTGGCCTCGCTGATGAAGAGCTGCTCGGCGATGCCCCGGTTGGACAGGCCCTGGCCGATCAGGGTGAGGACCTCGCGTTCGCGGGGGGTGAGGTCGTCCGGCAGGGGTTGTCGAGACGCCTCGCCCGGGGCGGGTGCCGCCTTCGCCCTGGCCGTGGCCAGCAGACGGTTCTGGACCTCGCGGTCGAGTACGGACTGGCCCGCGCCCGCGGCCCGGATCGCCCGGGTGATGTCCTGGCGTCCCGCGTTCTTGGTGAGGTACCCGCGGGCCCCCGCGCCGAGCGCGCCCAGGATCGAGTCGTCGTCGGCGAAGGTGGTCAGGACGACCACCGCCACCTCCGGATGCTCCTCGGTCAGGCGACGGGTCGTCTCGATGCCGTCCAGCACCGGCATGCGCAGGTCCATCAGGACCACGTCGACGGGGCCCGCGGCCACCGCCGCCAGGACCTCGGCGCCGTCCGCGGCCGCCGCGACGACGTCGATGTCCTCGGCCAGGCCGAGCACCGCCGCGAGCGGCTCCCGTACGGCGGCCTGGTCGTCGGCGACGATCACCCTCAACCGCGCCTGACCGCCCGTCTGTTCACTCATCCCGGTATCACCGCTTCCACCTGCCAGCCGCCCTGGTCCTGTCCTTCGGTGACCGGCCCGGCGCTGACGCTCCCGCCCAGCAGGGCGACGCGCTCGCGCATGCCGATCAACCCCATGCCGCTGCCGACGCCCGGGGTCACCGCACGGGTGGCGGGCCGGTTGCGGATCCTCAGTGTGATCGACGCGTCGGTGAACGTCAGTTCCACCTCGACCCGACCGCCGGGAGCGTGCCTGGCCGCGTTGGTCAGGGCCTCCTGGGCGATCCTCAGCAGAGCCTGCGTCACCTGGGCCGGTGCCTCCCGGACGGTGCCCCGGACCGACAGGGCGTCGTGGTGGCCGGTCGATTCGGTCATCGCGGTCAGACTCTCCAGCAGCGGCAGGGCGTCCTCCCGCAGCGCGTGCACGGTCCACTGGGCCTGCTTCAGGCTCTCCTTGACCAGGCCGTGAGCCTTGTTGTTGGCCTCCCTGACCTTCTCCAGGTCACCGGTGTCGAGCAGCGCGTCGGCCAGTTCCAACTGCATGTTGATGCCGGCGAGGGAGTGCGCGAGGACGTCGTGCACGTCCCGGGCGATTCGGCCGCGCTCGGTGAGGACGGCGGTCCTCGCCTCCGCGCGGGCGGCGCGTTCCGCCGACTCGGCGGCCGAGAGCGCCGACCGTACGGCCTGGCGCTGGGTGCGGTTGAGGATGCCGACCACGACCGGGACGCCCGTGGTGAGGCCGAGCAGCCAGGGCAACTCCGGGTCCCCCGGGCCGAGGTGGAAGTACAGGACACCGGCGCAGAGCAGGGAGCACGTCCCCGCGAGGGCGAGGGCCCGCCCGGTGTCGAGCCGGTAGCCGATGTGTCCGGCGAGGAAGTAGGCGAACAGGTAACTCGTCCCGCTGTCGCTGACCCCCAGCAGGGCGGCCGCCGCGACGATGCCGGACGCGAGCCAGGCGAGCGCCGGCCGCGGGGGGACGCGGCTCTCGGGCACTCCCCTGGCCAGCAGTGCCGCGGAGTTGACCACGAAGAGGGCGGCGACCGCCAGGCCCTGGCCGCCGAATCCCATGGGCCGGATCGTCAGGGCCCCCACGGCGACGACCGCCAGCGACAGGCCCCACTGCACCCGCGGGTCCTGACCGGGGACCGGACGCGGGTCCGCCCCCGGGCGCGGGGGCGGAGGGTTCTCGGTGGCGGCCACCGGCAGAACATAGCGCACGGTCAGACCGTACGGTCGAGGACGGGCGCGGCGGGGACGGCGGGAGCGGCGGCGGTGGCCACGGCCCGGGCGCCGCTGCGGCTGCGCAGGTAGATCGTGCCCACCCGCGTGACCACCTCGGTGACCGCCATCAGGACGAACGCCGCCACCCAGGCCTGGTCGCTCGTGATGTGGTGGTCGATGCTGAACCGGGCGACGTCGTCGGCGCCGCCGCCGTGCTCGACCCAGACCTGGAAGCCCATGCGGGCGCCCATGCCCAGCACCCACAGGATCGCCGACACCGCGCCCGCCTTGATCACGAGGTGCCCGTCCAGGGGCCGGATCCGGGTGTAGACGCCACCCGCGATGCCGAGCGCGGCACCCACGGCCATCAGGGTCGCGACCAGCACCAGGTCGTTGCCCCCGGTCGGGACGGAGTCCAGGTACGAGTACGCCACGACGGCCACGATCCCCAGCGGGATCAGGAAGGTCCTGTGGTCGAGCCGGCCTTCCCGCAGCTGCCGGAAGACGATGAGAACCAGGGCGATGTCGGTGATCCACTCAGTTGCTGTCATGCCCTCAAGGCTCCTCCGACCAGGGCCGCGACACCTGGACCCATGGGTGGAGCCGGGGGTGGAGATCCACCGCTCCCGCGGTCTCCACCCCGGCCCGACGCCCCCCCCGGCCCGACGCCCCCGGCCCGGCGCCCCGTCCGGCCCTATCGGCTCAGCCGCTGGAACCTCCGTACCGCCAGCGGCAGGAAGATCGCCGTCAGGACCGCCGGCCACACGGCCGCCATCAGCAGCGCGTGCTGCTCGACCCACGAGTCGCCGCCGCCGACCGGTGTGCCGAACAGGTCGCGGGCCGCCGCCGCCGTGGAGGAGATGGGGTTCCAGGCGGCCACCCAGCCCAGCCAGTCGGGCATGAGCTGCGGGGCGACGAAGATACTGGAGATCATCGTCAGCGGGAACGCCACCGCGAACAGGCCGCCCGCCGCCTCCGGGTTGGGGACCAGCAGGCCCAGCCACACCCCGAGCCAGATCAGCGCGAACCGCAGCCACAGCAGCAGCCCGAACGCGGCCAGGAACGCCCAACCGCCCTCCGGACGCCAGCCCATGGCCAGCGCCGTCAGCATCAGGATCGTCAACTCGGCGCAGGCGACGACGAGGTCGGTGACGCCGCGCCCCGCCACCACCGCGGAGGAGGCCATCGGCATGGAGCGGAACCGGTCGATGACGCCCTTGGTGGAGTCGTAGACGACCACGGTCGCGGTGTTGATGAAGCCGAACGCCATGGTCATCACGAACATGCCCGGCATCAGGAAGTCCTTGTAGTCCCCACCGCCCGGCACCGTCATCGCGCTGCCGAAGACGTAGCCGTAGAGGAGGACGGAAAGGATCGGGAAGCCCAGTTGCCAGGCGATGTTGACGGGCTGGCGCTGGTAGTGGGTCAGGCCGCGGCGGACGATGTTGCCGCAGTCGGCGAACAGCCAGTACAGCCGCCCGTGCTCGCGCGGGGCCGTCACCGGACCGGCCGCGCTGTCGACGTCGAGGACGCTCACGCCGCCACCACCTCCTCCTTCTCAGCGGGCTCCGTGGGCTCCGAGGGCTCCGAGGGATCCGCGGCCCGCGCGCTCGTGCGGTGGCCGGTCAGGCGCAGGAACACGTCGTCGAGGCTCGGTCGGCGCAGGCCGATGTCCTCCACGGCGACGCCCTCGTCCTGGAGGGTGCGCGCCACCTCGGTCAGGGCCGGCACCCGGTCGGTGACCGGGGCGTGCACCCGCAGCCCCTCCTCGTCGGTCTCGGGTTCGCCCTCGCAGACCCGGGCGACCGTCTTCACCACGCTCGGCAGCTCGGCCCGGTCCGCGACCACGACCTCGATCCGGTCGCCGCCGACCAGGTTCTTCAGCCCGTCCGGGGTGTCGTCGGCGATGGTCCGGCCCTGGTCGATGACGGTGATGCGGGAGGCGAGCCGGTCGGCCTCCTCCAGGTACTGCGTGGTCAGCAGGACCGTCGTGCCGTCCGCCACCAGCGCGCGGACCGACTCCCAGACCTCGCCGCGGCTGCGCGGGTCCAGGCCCGTCGTCGGCTCGTCCAGGAACAGGACGGACGGCGCGAGGATCATCGACGCGGCCAGGTCGAGGCGCCGCCTCATGCCGCCGCTGTACTTGCCCACGCCCAGGTCGGCGGCGTCGGTCAGGTCGAACCGCTCCAGCAGCTCGACGACCCGCGCGCGGGCCCGCCTGCCGCCCAGGTGGAACAGGCGCCCGAACATCTCCAGGTTCTGCCGGCCGGTGAGCACCTCGTCCACCGCCGCGTACTGGCCGGTCAGGCCGATCCGGGCCCGTACGTCCCGGGCCCGCCGGGCGACGTCCAGACCGGCCACCTCGGCGCGTCCCCCGTCCAGCCGGACCAGCGTGGACAGGATGCGCACGGCGGTGGTCTTCCCCGCGCCGTTCGGCCCGAGCAGGCCGTGCACGGTGCCCTCCCGGACGGCCAGGTCGAAGCCGTCCAGGGCGCGCTTGTCGCCGTACCGCTTCTCCAGGCCCTCGGCCCGCACCGCGTGTTTCTCACTCATGGGTCCAGTCCCCCTTCCCGATGTCCCGACGTCCTGACACCAAACTGAGTACACCGTACCCGATTGCGCGTACACCGTACTCAGTTTTTGGGCGCGGACTTAAACTGACCCCATGGCAAGCGGTACGGAGACCAGTGGCAGCGGCGACATCGGTCGCACCCTCGACCTGTTGTGGGACACCGGCCGACGCCCCAGCCGGGGCCCGAGGCCGGGCCTGACGCTGGAGCGGATCGTCGAGGTCGCCGTCGAGGTCGCCGACCGGGACGGTCTGGGCGCGGTCTCCATGCGCCGGATCGCCACCGAGCTGGGCACCGGCACGATGTCCCTGTACCGCTACGTCCCCGGCAAGGGCGAGCTGATCGACCTGATGCTGGACCGTGTGCAGCGCCCGTCCGAGGACCCCGCCGACCTCGGCGTCCCCGGCGACTGGCGTTCGGCGCTCCAGGCCCTCGGCCACGCCACGCTCGCCCTCTACCGCCGCCACACCTGGCTGCTGGAGGTCAACCAGTCCCGGCCGGTCCTCGGCCCGTCCGCCCTGGACGGCATGGAGAAGGTGCTCGCCCGCATCAAGCCGATGGGTCTGACCGATCCCGAGCTGGTCTCGGCGATCGTCATGATCGACGGGTACGTCGTCGGGGCCGCCCGCACGCAGGTGTACGAGCGGGAGGCCGAGCGCAGGTCGGGGCTGACGGACGCGCAGTTCTGGGCGGCCCAGGAGCCGGTGCTGGTGAAGGCCATGACCAGCGGGCGCTATCCCGTGCTGTCCTCGCTCTCCGAGGACGCCTTCGGCACCGGCTTCGACCACTTCGAGTTCGGGCTCCAGCGCATCCTGGACGGTCTTGACGTGCTGGTGACCGCGCGCCGGGCGGCGGTGGACGAACCGGCCGCCGCGGACGGCTCAGCGGCGCCGGAAGACCCGGCGTAGGCCGAACAGCGCGGCGAGCGCGACGAGCAGACCGACCGCTCCGACCTTGAGCGTGTTGCCGCCCGGCCCGTCGGACCCGCCGGAGTCCCCGCCCGAGGAGTCGGATCCGCCGCCGGAACCACCGCCCTTTCCGGGCACATCCTCGGCCTTCACCGGGCTGTTGGCCCCCTCCATGCCGAGCAGCAGCTTCTTGCCGTCGATCGTGTAGGTGGCGGACTCGCCCTGCCCCAGGGGCACGCTGATCCGCCCCTTGCGCTGGATCTTCCCGCCGTTCCAGTCGTACCAGATGCCCCCGAGGTACCCGCGCACGGCGAGCTGCTCGCCGTCCGGGGAGAAGGCGGCGTCCGTGGCCCACAGGTCGACGGGGACGGTGCGCCTGAAGACGTTGGTGCCGGAGGGCGACAGCTTCGCGGGGCCCTCGTACAGATGCCCGCCGTCCTCGTTCTTGTCGATGATGTAGACCCGCCCGGTCTTCGGGTGGACCACCATCGACTCCGCGTCGCGGGCGCCGTCCGCGTACTTCACGACGTACTGGGTGGCCTCCACCGTCTGATCCTTCAGTGCCTTCGGCTCGGGCAGTTCGTAGATCCACACGTGGGGCCAGGTGCCGCCGAGGTTGTCCCCGATGTCGGCGACGAAGATGCGGTTGTCCGGGCCGATGGCGATCGCCTCGACGTCGCGCGGGGTGCCGACGCCGGAGAGCGCCACCCGGGCGACGGTCTCGCCGGTCGAGCCGTCCACGGCGTAGAGGTACGGCCCGGTGTCCTGGTCGTTGTGCGTCCAGTAGACGCCGGGGTGCAGGCGGGAGGCGGCGAGGCCGCTGGACTCGGTGATCCGCGGGTCCTTGATCGTGAACCCGTCGCTCCCGGCGGGCCCGTCGCCGCCGTCCGCCGCTGCGGCGGGCACGGCGAAGGCGCCCACGAGAAGGGCCGAGGCGAGGAGGGCGAAGGGTCGGCGCATGCGCCAAGCCTGCCATCCCGCGCGGGCGTTCACGTCGCCGGTCACCCCCTCGGTCACCCTGCGTGGTCGGGCTCACATCGCGGCGTCCAGGCCGATCGTCCATGATGAGCGGATGCTCAGGTTCATGTTCGTCGGTGACTCCATGACGATCGGGAGCGCCGGCGAACACACGTGGCGCTACCGGCTGTGGCAGCACCTGCGCGACTCCCACGGCCGCCCCTTCACCTTCGTCGGCCCGCGCGAGACCCTGCACGACCGGGTGACGGACGCCCCCACCTCGTACGCCTACGCCGAACCCGGCTTCCCCCGCGCCCACCTGGCCGGCTGGGGCGAGGGCTGGCACCACATGACCCCGCTGATCGGCGAGACGGTGCGGTCCTGCCGCGCGGACGTGCTCCTGGTCTCCCTGGGCCTGATCGACCTCGGCTTCTACACCAACGCCGAGCAGACCGACGCCAACGTCCGCGTCTTCGTGGCCGACGCGCGCTCGGCGGACCCCCGCGTGCGCGTGGCCGTGATGCCGGTGCTGCACAACATCCGGGCGGACGCCGACGAGACCTTCGCCGAGCAGGTCGCCCACTTCAACGAACTCCTCGCGAAGACCGTCACCGACCTCGACGACCCGCGCTCCCCACTGCTGCTCGTCCCGCCCCCGCCGGCGTACGACTTCCACACGGACACCTACGACGGCACGCATCCCAACGAGAGCGGCGAGCACCGGATCGCGGAGGCGTTCGCGCGGGCGCTGCACGAGGGGTGGGGGCTGGGCGGGCCGTACGCCGCGCGCTCGGCCCTCCCGTGACCAGGTCACCGTGCGTATCGTTGTACCGCGCGGCTGTACTCGTCGTTGGGTCAGCCGGGGAGGAGCGCCACGATGACCGTCCTTGACGACAGGATCGCGATGGCCGAGAGCGACAACACGCGTCGACTCGACGAGATGTTCGAGCGACTCGAGAGGATGCCCGTCCCCGAGGGTTACAAGGTCGAGATCGTCGGGGGGGTTGTCTACATGGCACCGCAGCGGGACATCCACTGGGAAACCATCCTCGAGATCCTTTGGGCTCTGGAAGATCACTTCGGACGGCGGCAGGCGAGAATCTTCTCGGACGTCCGCATCGACTTCCCCGGCCATGAGAACGGGTTCTGTCCGGACGTCGCCAAGATCAAAACCGGGGCGAAGAAGGACGACAACGGCAAGTGGCGCTACGAGGATGTCGAGTTCGTCGCCGAAGTCATTTCCAGAGGCACGGCGCGGAACGACTACGAAGCCAAGAAGGCCGCCTATGCGCTCGCGGAGGTACCGGTCTATCTCATCGCTGACCCCTATGCACGCAGGTGCCGCTTGTTCACCAAGCCCAAGGACGGCAGCTACGTGACCGACACCTCCATCGAGTACGGCGGAGTCGTAGACATGACAAGCACACACCTGGGCCTCACTCTCGGAACAGCCGACTTCCCCCGCGACTGAGCACGCCCGCTTGCCTGGAGCGCACTCCAAGTCGTTGGCTTGGGGACCATGAAGTACACGCAGCTGGGACGCACAGGACTCAAGGTCGGCCGACTCGTCCTCGGGACCATGAACTTCGGTCCGCAGACCGACGAGGCCGACAGCCACGCGATCATGGACGCGGCGCTGGACGCCGGCATCAACCTCTTCGACACCGCCAACGTGTACGGCTGGGGCGAGAACAAGGGCCGCACCGAGGAGATCATCGGCAACTGGTTCGCCCAGGGCGGCGACCGGCGCGACAAGACCATCCTCGCCACCAAGGTGTACGGCAACATGGGCGCCGACGGCGAGGCGTGGCCCAACCACGACAAGCTGTCCGCCGTGAACATCCGGCGCGCGGTCGACGCCAGCCTCAAGCGGCTGCGGACGGACCACATCGACCTGTACCAGTTCCACCACATCGACCGCGCCACCGGGTTCGACGAGATCTGGCAGGCCATCGACACCCTGGTCCAGCAGGGCAAGGTGCTCTACGCCGGTTCCTCGAACTTCCCCGGGTACAAGATCGCGCAGGCCAACGAGACCGCCGCCCGGCGCGGCGGGACCATCGGGCTGGTCAGCGAGCAGTGCCTGTACAACCTGGCCGAGCGCCGCGCCGAGATGGAGGTGATCCCGGCCGCGCGGGAGTACGGCCTCGGCGTCATCCCGTGGTCGCCGCTGCACGGCGGGCTGCTCGGCGGGGTCATCAGGAAGGAGGTCCAGGGCGGACGCCGGGCCTCGGGACGCGCGGCCGACACCCTGGCCGACCCGGCGAAGCGGGCGCAGATCCAGGCGTACGAGGACCTGCTCGACAAGCACGGCCTGGAGCCGGGCGAGGCCGCGCTGGCCTGGCTGCTGACCCGGCCCGGCGTGACCGGCCCCATCGTGGGTCCGCGCACCGCCGAACAGCTCGCGTCGGCGCTGCGGGCCGTGGAGCTGGAGCTGTCCGAGGAGCTGCTGACCGGGCTCGACGAGATCTTCCCGGGCCCCGGCCCCTCTCCGGAGGCCTTCGCCTGGTAGCGGGGTGAGGTGATGCGCGGTGGCGGCGGCCGCGGGGCGGCGGCCGCCGCGCGGCCGGTCAGCCGAGGGCCGCCGCCACCGCCACCACCACGAGCATCAGCACGAGCACACCGGCCATGATCCGGTTACGGGTCTTCGGGTCCACGCCCCCGAGCCTAACCGGAGGCGCCGAGCGGCATGCGGGCGACCGCCTCGTAACGGGGCTGCTCGCCGGGCACCCCCGAGTCCGGCAGGCGGCTGCGGACCAGCGCCAGGTCCGTCACGGTCCAGGTCGGCCCGGTGAAGCCGTCCAGCACCGCGAGGTACGGCCGTACGTCGAGCGGCTGCCTGCCGCGGGCCAGCGTCAGGTGGGGTCGGTAGCGCCGGTGCTCCGCCATGGGGACGCCCGCCCTGCGCCCCGCCGACTCGGCGCGGCCGGCCAGCAGCCGCAGGGTCGCGAGGCCGCCCTCCGCGCCCGCCCACAACGCCCGCCCGCCCCCGAACCGGCCGCCGCCGCGCAGCGCCAGCTCGAAGGGCGCGGTGCGGTGCGCCGCCCGTTCCAGGCGGGCCGACAGGTCGGGGACGAGGGCGCCGTCGACCTCGCCGTAGAAGGCGAGCGTGAGGTGCCAGCCGGGGCGCCCGGTCCAGCGCAGCCCGTCCGCACCGGGCAGCCGGCGCAGGGCGGCCACCTCCTCGGCGAGGGCGGCGGTGACGTCCTCGGGCGGCAGCACGGCGGCGAACAGTCTCATGCCGCCAGCCTCGCAGAGCCCCCCCGTCCCGTCCCTGAACTTCCTGCGTCGGACTCCCTACGCCGCCGGCGCCAGCGCCTCCCGGCGCTCCCTCGGCACGAAGCGGACCTGGGGGTGGCCGCGGTGCCAGCCGACGGACAGGCGCAGGTTGCCGACGCGGGCCAGGACCAGGCCGATGACGAGGGCGGCGGTCGCCGCCACCGCGCCGCCCGCGGCGAAGCCCACCCGGGCGCCGTAGGTGTCGGTGACCCAGCCGACGATCGGGGCGCCGATCGGGGAGCCGCCGAGGAAGACCATCATGTACAGGGCCATCACCCGGCCCCGCATGGCCGGGTCGGTGGACATCTGGATGCTGGTGTTGGCGGTGACGTTGACCGTCATGCTGAAGACGCCGATCGGGACCATCAGCAGCGCGAAGAGCCACAGCCCGGGGGCCGTCGACGCCACGATCTCCAGGGCGCCGAAGCCGAGCGCCGCCGCGATCAGGACGCGCAGCCGGGCCGTGCCGCGCCGGGCGGCGAGCAGGGCGCCGGCCAGCGAGCCGACGGCCATGAGGGTGTTGAAGAGGCTGTACGCCCCGGCGCCCGCGTCGAAGACGTCGTCGGCGAAGGCGGACAGGAAGACCGGGAAGTTGAAGCCGAAGGTGCCGATGAAACCGACCAGCGTGATCGTCCAGATCAGCTCGGGGCGGCCGGCGACGTAGCGCAGCCCCTCCCGGAGCTGGCCCTTGCCGCGCGGGGTGGGCCGGCCGGCGTGCAGTTCGCGGGCGCGCATCAGCAGCAGGCAGCTGAGCGGAGCGACGAAGGACAGGCCGTTGGCGAGGAACGCCCAGCCGGTGCCCACCCCCGTGATCATCAGACCGGCGACGGCGGGGCCGACCAGGCGGGCGGACTGGAAGTTGGCCGAGTTCATGCTGACCGCGTTCTGCAACTGGTCGCGGCCGACCAGCTCGGAGACGAAGGTCTGGCGGGCCGGGTTGTCCATGACCGTGGCCAGGCCCATCGCGAAGGCGGCGACGTAGACGTGCCAGACCTGCACCTGGCCGCTCAGGGTGAGGACGGCGAGAGCGAGGGCGGTCAGGGCCATCGCGGACTGGGTGACCAGCAGCGTGGGCCGCTTGGGCAGGCGGTCGACGAGGACGCCGCCGTAGAGGCCGAAGAGCAGCATCGGCAGGAACTGCAGGGCGGTGGTGATGCCGACGGCGGCCGAGGAACCGGTGAGGCTGAGCACCAGCCAGTCCTGGGCGATGCGCTGCATCCAGGTGCCGACGTTGGAGACGACCTGGCCCAGGAAGAACAGGCGGTAGTTCCTGACCTTCAGGGAGGCGAACATCGACGTCTTGCGGGGGGCTTCGGGAGTGCGGGCGGTCGGATCGTCGTGGCCGTCAGGTGCGGGGGCGGAAGCTGCTCCGGATCCCGTACTCAAAAGGGTTCGCCTCCTCGCGAAAACTGCTTACCGGTGTGCGAGCTTCTCCAGCACGGGGGCGGCGGCGCGCAGTTTCGCCCACTCGTCCTCGTCGAGTCCCTCGACCAGCGTGGCCAGGAACGCGTTCCGTTTGCGGCGGCTCTCCTCGAGCATCACCACGGCCTGCTCGGTCTGCGTCACGACCTTCTGGCGCCGGTCCTCGGGATGCGGCTTCAGCCGGACCAGGCCCTTGGCCTCCAGCAGCGCCACGATGCGGGTCATCGACGGCGGCTGGACGTGTTCCTTGCGGGCCAGCTCGCCCGGGGTCGCGCTGCCGCAGTTGGAGAGGGTGCCGAGCACCGACATCTCGGTGGGGCTCAGCGACTCGTCGACCCGCTGGTGCTTGAGCCGACGGGACAACCGCATCACGGCGGAGCGCAGGGAGTTCACGGCGGCGGCGTCGTCGCCATGCTTGAGGTCCGGCATGTTCCTTAGCGTAACTCATTAGTCTCGCGAAATACCACCGCTCCACCGCCCGCTTGCCCGTGACGCCCGCCACTGAAACCCACAGTTCACCCGTACGAGTGAGTCGTTTCCGGAAATCGGCGCACCACCCGGCGGGCCGGGGCGACCCTCGTGTCCATGGGGACCAGCGTGCTCAGCCTGCGGATGGACGGGGAGCTGCTCGACCGGCTCCGGGACCATGCGGCCAAAAGAGGAATGAGCGTCCAGGACTATGTCGTCCGGACGCTCATTCGCGATGACTTCGACGAGCGGTTCCAGTCCGCCGTGGAGGAGACGGAACGGTTCTACGGGGTGCCGTGAGCCGGGAGGCTCAGTGCGGACCCCCGGGGATCACGTGAGTCCCAGCGCCGGCATCAGGTAGTAGAAGGCGAAGACCACCGACACCGCGTGCATCGCCGCGGGGACCTCCCGGCCCCGCCCGGCCGCCAGGCGCAGCACCGAGAAGGTGATGAAGCCCATGCCGATGCCGTTGGTGATCGAGTAGGTGAACGGCATCATCAGCATCGTCACGAAGGCCGGGATGGCGATCGTGAAGTCGGACCAGTCGATCTCCCTGATCGAACCGGCCAGGATGAGGAAGCCGACCGCGATCAGCGCCGGGGTGGCCGCCTGGGACGGGACCATCGTGGCGACCGGCGTGAGGAACAGCGCCACCGCGAACAGCGCGCCGGTGACGACGTTGGCGAAGCCGGTGCGGGCGCCCTCGCCGACGCCGGCCGTGGACTCCACGAAGCAGGTCGTGGCCGAGGCGGAGCTGGCACCGCCCGCGGCGACCGCGATGCCGTCGACGAAGAGGACCTTGTTGATGCCCGGCATCTGGCCCTCGCCGTCGGTCAGCTTCGCCTCGTCGCCGACCCCCATGATCGTGCCCATCGCGTCGAAGAAGCACGACAGCAGCACGGTGAAGACGAACAGCACACCGGTCAGCACACCGACCTTGTCGAACCCGCCGAACAGGCTGACCTCGCCGATCAGCCCGAAGTCGGGCGTGGCGACCGGGTTGCCGGGCCACTCGGGGGTGGTCAGGCCCCAGGACGGGATGTCGGTGACCGCGTTGACGATCATCGCGACGCCCGTCATCACGACGATGGAGATCAGGATGGCGCCCGGGGTCTTGCGGACGATCAGCGCGAGGGTCAGCAGCACACCGAGGACGAAGATCAGCACCGGCCAGCCGTGCAGGTGGCCGCCCGTGCCCAGCTGGAGCGGGACGGTGGTCTGCGCGGCGTCCGGCATCCGGGTGACGAACCCGGAGTCGACCAGGCCGACGATCATGACGAACAGGCCGATACCGATGGAGATGGCCTTGCGCAGGCCGTAGGGCACCGCGTTCATCACGCGCTCCCGCAGACCGGTGGCGACCAGCAGCATGACGATGAAACCGGCCAGCACCACCATGCCCATGGCGTCCGGCCAGGACATCCGGGGGGCCAGCTGGAGGGCGACGACGGAGTTCACGCCGAGTCCGGCGGCGAGCGCGATCGGGACGTTGCCGATGACGCCCATCAGCAGGGTGGTGAACGCCGCCGTCAGGGCGGTCGCGGTGACCAGCTGACCGTTGTCGAGCTGGTGGCCGTACATGTCCTTCGCGCTGCCCAGGATGATCGGGTTCAGCACGATGATGTAGGCCATCGCGAAGAAGGTGGCGAAGCCGCCGCGGACCTCACGGGGCAAGGTGCTGCCGCGCTCGGAGATCTTGAAGTAGCGGTCGAGACCGTTCTGCGGGGGCCGCCGGTCCTCCGGCGACTCGGGGGACGGTGGGACCTTGGCGGAGGCCGAGGTGGGCATGCGTGGACCTCATCACCAACAGGTTCCCCCACGGCCTTGTCGGTGTTCCTGTTGGAGTTTTCTACGAATGAAAGCAGTCAGAGACAAACGGGTTCAGTATGAACGTATGAGCCCGCTGATCGCTATCTCCGCGCGTAGACCCCGGCGGGGCCGCGCCGTCCACCCGTGCGCGGGCTCCTCGTAAGCTGTACGCATGACGAAGTGGACACCCACGCACGAGGCGCCGGAGCCCCTGGAGGGCCCCGTGGTTCCGACCATCGTCGGCGGCACCATCCTCTGGTTCGTCCTCTTCCTGGTGCAGCTGCCCTTCTACGGCTGGTTCGACGACCACGGCCACACCTGGTGGGTGTGGACCTGCCTGGCCGGCGCCGGCCTCGGACTGATCGGCATCTGGTACGTCCGGGGACGCGACGCGGCCATCAAGCGGGACGCCGCCGCCCAGGGCGCGGGCCCGGAGTAGTACCAGGGCAGCACGCGCCGCCGGTACCTCTCGTACCCAGGTCGGATCTTCGCCGCACTCGGTGGGTGAAGCCGTAAAACCGCACGTACCGTCGACTGCATGACGCATCTCGACGCGGGCAGACTCGACCCCGCGCACCCCGTTGACGCCTCCTCGCCCGCGGCCGGACTGACCTCGGCCGGGGTCGCCGAACGGATCGCGCGCGGTCAGGTCAACGACGTGCCGGTGCGCAGCAGCCGCTCGCTGGCCGACATCGTCCGCGCCAACGTCTTCACCCGGTTCAACGCGATCATCGGCGTGCTCTGGGTGATCATGCTGTTCGTCGCGCCGATCCAGGACAGCCTGTTCGGATTCGTGATCCTCGCCAACACCGGCATCGGGATCATCCAGGAGTGGCGGGCGAAGAAGACCCTCGACTCGCTGGCCGTGATCGGCGAGGCCCGCCCGACGGTCCGCCGGGACGGGAAGGCCGCCGAGATCGGTACGTCCGAGATCGTGCTGGACGACGTCATCGAGATCGGCCCGGGCGACAAGGCCGCCGTCGACGGGGTGTGCGTCGAGGCCGACGGCCTGGAGATCGACGAGTCGCTGCTGACCGGCGAGGCCGACCCGGTCGTCAAACAGCCCGGCGACCAGGTCATGTCCGGCAGTTTCGTGGTCGCGGGCGGCGGCGCCTTCCGGGCCACCAAGGTGGGGCGCGAGGCGTACGCCGCGCAGCTCGCCGAGGAGGCCTCCCGCTTCACGCTGGTCCAGTCCGAGCTGCGCTCCGGCATCTCCACGATCCTCAAGTACGTCACGTGGATGATGGTCCCGACCGCGATCGGCCTGATCCTCAGCCAGCTGCTCGCCAAGGACAACGCGCTGGACGACTCGGTCGCGCGCACCGTCGGCGGCATCGTGCCCATGGTCCCCGAGGGCCTGGTCCTGCTCACCTCCGTGGCGTTCGCGATCGGCGTCGTCCGGCTCGGCCGCAAGCAGTGCCTGGTCCAGGAACTGCCCGCCATCGAGGGCCTGGCCCGCGTCGACACCGTCTGCCTGGACAAGACCGGCACCCTCACCGAGGGCGGCATGGACGTCACCGGCCTGCGCGTCCTCGACGGCGCCGACGAGGCGTACGTCCGTACCGTGCTCGGCGCCCTCGGCGGGTCCGACCCGCGCCCCAACGCCTCCCTCCAGGCGATCATCGACACCTACCCGGCCGACGGACCCGCCGGGGCGTGGCGGTGCACGGGCTCGCTGCCCTTCTCCTCCGCCCGCAAGTACAGCGGCGCCGCGTTCGACGAGGGCGACGGCGCCTCGCGCACCTGGCTGCTGGGCGCCCCGGACGTGCTGCTCGCCGAGGACGACCCGGCGCTCGCCGAGACCGTGCGGCTCAACGAGCAGGGCCTGCGGGTGCTGCTGCTGGCCCGCGCCGGCCAAGCCCTGGACGACCCCCGGGTCGCCGAGGGCGTCACGCCCACCGCCCTGGTCGTCCTGGAGCAGCGGCTGCGCCCGGACGCCGCCGACACCCTGCGCTACTTCGCCGACCAGGACGTACGCGCCAAGGTCATCTCCGGCGACAACGCGGTGTCGGTCGGCGCGGTGGCCGCGAAGCTCGGACTGTCCGGCGCCACCGTCGACGCGCGCGGGCTGCCCGCCGAGCGGGAGGAGATGGCGGACGCCCTGGACCGGGGCACGGTGTTCGGGCGGGTCACCCCGCAGCAGAAGCGGGACATGGTGGGCGCCCTGCAGTCGAGCGGGCACACGGTCGCCATGACCGGCGACGGCGTCAACGACGTCCTCGCGCTCAAGGACGCCGACATCGGCGTGGCGATGGGCTCCGGCTCGGAGGCGACCCGGGCGGTCGCGCAGATCGTGCTGCTCAACAACAGCTTCGCCACGCTGCCCTCGGTGGTGGCCGAGGGCCGCCGGGTCATCGGCAACATCACGCGCGTGGCGACCCTCTTCCTGGTGAAGACCGTCTACTCGGTGCTGCTGGCGATCCTGGTGGTCTGCTCACAGGTCGAGTACCCGTTCCTGCCCCGCCACCTCACCCTGCTGTCCACGCTCACCATCGGCGTCCCCGCCTTCTTCCTGGCCCTCGCCCCGAACAAGGAACGGGCCAGGCCCCACTTCGTACGGCGCGTGATGCGGTACGCGATCCCGGGCGGGGTGGTGGCCGGCGCGGCGACCTTCGCGACCTACCTGGTCGCCCGGCAGCACTACTCCGGTCCGGACGCGCTGAGCGCGGAGACCAGCGCGGCGACGCTGACACTGTTCCTGATCTCGATGTGGGTGCTGGCGATCATCGCCCGGCCCTACACCTGGTGGCGGGTGCTGCTGGTCGCGGCGATGGGGCTGGGCTTCGTGATCGTGCTGGCGGTGCCGTGGCTGCAGGACTTCTTCGCGCTGAAGCTGGTGGGCGTGACCATGCCGTGGACTGCCGTCGGCATTGCGGTTGTCGGGGCCGGCGTTCTGGAGTTCACCTGGAGGTGGGTGGATCGGCGCCTTCCCGTGTGACGGTTCTTTGTTGGCTGCGGCGCCGTCGTGGCTGGTCGCGCAGTTCCCCGCGCCTCTGAAAAGGGGCGCGCTGTACTCCCGTCGCTTACCAGGAACTGTCAGTCGAACCAGCGGTCCCTCGCCAGCTCCCGCGTCCGCGACTCGTCCTCCAGCAGCGCCGCCACCTCGAACCGCCGCGGCCACTGCCCCGCCGCCCAGGCGAGGCCCGCGGCCACCCCTTCCAGCGTGGCGGCGTGCAGCGCCCCGTCGTCGGCGAGACGCCAGTCGATCTCCACGCCGTCGACGACCAGTTCCTCGTGCTCCACGTACGACGCCGGGGTCCGCGCCCCGAGCAGCCCCCGCACCGGCTCCGGTACGTCGTGCTCGGCGCCCTCGGAGTCGACGCGGCCGGTGACGGACTCGCTCAGCCGCCGCACCTGGAACAGCTCGGCCAGCTCGGCGGCCCGGGCCGGGCGGACCGGCAGCAGCGGCACACCGGAGGTGAAGGGCAGCAGGTCGGGCGAGTCGACCACCACGGCGTCGGCGGCGTCCACCACCGCCACCCGGCCGTCGACCACGGCGCGTACCTCGTCCGGCAGGGTCACCTGCTCCGGGTCCAGTTCGGCCAGCGCCCCGTACAGGGCGTGCAGTTGCGCGGCCGTGACCGGGCGGTCCGGGTCGGCGAGGCGGTCCAGGAGCTCGGCCGCGCCGCCGGGCTCGTCGAGGAGCGCGGCGACCGACGTACGCACGCCCAGCGCCCGCAGTACCTGCTCGTCTTCGAAGCCGGTCGCGTCGGCCTCGTCGTACAGGCCCCGCAGCAACGGGTCGCCGCCCGCCGCGCGCAGACCGGCCGGGCGGCGCCCGCCGAGCACCGGGTGATCCCGCAGCCACCACGCGGTGTAGGGCCGTACGACCTCGTGGGTGCCGTCGGGCAGCAGGACGCGCACGGGCTGGACGAGCGCGTCGCGCAGCGGCGGCCGGGACAGCAGGGCGAGGGCCTCGGGCCAGCGGTCGTCGTCGACGAGGTCGAGGTCGCGCACGGCGACGATCTCGGTGGCGACCGGCGGAACGGGACTGTCCGGGAAGCGGTCCAGGACGTCCTCGCTCCACACGTCCACGGCATCGAGGAGTCCCGCGTCGTCGGGCTCGGCGAAGTCGCCCTCGCGGGGCTCCAGTTCGTCGGGGTCCAGGACGACGTCGGTGGCGCGGACGAGGGCGAAGGTGACGAGGACACCGCAGGCGGCCAGCGGTTCGGCGCCCCACCTCTCGGCGAGTTCCGCGTCCACGGCGGCGAGTTCGTCCTCGCGCATGACCTGGGCGAACGGGCTGCCCGGGAGGACCAGTTCACCCGCCGGGGAGAGTTCGCCGTCCTCGTCCGGCAGGGCGAGGGCGCCCAGCCAGGGTTCGTCCCCGGGCTCGAGTCCGGCGTCGCGGACCAGGCCGAGGACGGTGTCGGCCAGTTCCTCGGCATCGAGGGCGTCCTCCTCCCAGTTCGCGGCGCCCTCGTCGTCCAGGGAGGCGGCGACGGCGGCCCTGACCTGCGGGGTGGTGAGCACGGCGCGCGGGGTGGCCGGGAGGGCACCGAGCTTCTCGAGGAGCGGGTGCGCGGCGTCCGGGTGGGCGACCTTCAGGCCGAGCCGGGTGAGGACCTCCGGGTCGAGCGAGGCGGCCTCCGGGGAGGGCAGCAGCACCTGCCGGGGGCCGATGGTCGTACGGCGGTCGGCGAGCGGCACCGGCAGCCCGGACAGCCGGTCGGGGTCGACCCCGGCGAGGCTGTCGTACAGGCGCCGCCACCAGCCGGGGGCCTTCTCCAGCCCCGCCAGCCGGTCGATCGCGTCCGTCAGCGGCACCCGGGCCACGCCCAGCGTGCGCAGCTCGGCACGGCGCTCCAGGCCGGCGGGCAGCAGCGTCGGCAGCACCTCGGCCAGCACCCGCACCGTGTCGGCGCCCGCGCCCTCCACCACCTCGGCGTCGCGCGGCCGCAGCGACTCCGGAAGGTCGTCCTCCGCGTCCCGGCCCCCGGAGGGGAGGGCGGGCGGCAGGAAGGAGGTGCGCGGCAGCCGGTCGAGGATCGCCTGCCGCAGCGCGCCGTCCAGTTCGCCCCGGCCCAGCGCGCCGGGCACCAGGTCGATGAGGCCGGTGGAGACGGGCCGCCAGTCGGCGAGGAGCCCGGCGTAGGCGTCGGCGGCCCGTTCCGTCAGGAAGTCGGTGAGCGGCCCCGGCGCGGTGTGCCGGCGGGTGGCGTCCAGCGGGAAGGAAGCGATGAGCAGCGCGGGCACGCCGAGCGGTTCGTCGCTGGGGGTGGGCGCGTGGACCACGGGGCTGGTGCGGGGGCGTTCGGGGGCGCCGTCGGCGTCGACGGGCACCGCCCAGGTCACGGACCAGTGCGGGCGCAGCCGCTCCTCGACCGGCCGGTCGGCCAGGAGGCCGGGGGTGAGCGGGCCGTGCGCGGCGGCGGTGCGCCACCGGGTGACGCCTTCCCGGGAGTCCTCCACGACGGTCAGCGAGTCCTCGACGCGACGGGAGAGGGTGCGCGCCTCGTCCCCGGCCTCGATCACCACCTCCGCCAGGCCCGGCAGGGCGAGGAGCAGGGCGTCGTCCACGGCGTGCAGGAGCCGCTCGGCGAGGTCGGCGGCGGCCGTGTCGCGCAGCGGCAGGATGACGGCCGTGTCGTACGGCGCGGGGGCGCTGCCCTCGGCGGGCAACGGCAGCCGCAGCAGCGGTACGTGCCCGTCGCGGCGCCGGATCTCGTCCCCGAGGCCGGGGCTGTGCCGGGCGGTGTCGGCGGCCAGGTCGCGGGCCTCGGCCAGGGACCAGCGCACCCCGCCGTGCCGTCCGACCACGGCGGGCTCGTCGGTGACGGCCAGGACGGCGGCGAAGCCCACGCCGAACCGGCCGACCGAGCCGTCCCCCGCGTCCCGCTTGGCGGAGGCGCGCAGCGTGGACAGCGACTCGACGCCGGTCGCGTCCAGCGGGGCGCCGGTGTTGGCGGCGACGAGGACGCCGTCGCGCAGGGTCAGCCGGAGCCGGCCGGGCACGCCGGCCCGTGCGGCGGCGTCGGCGGCGTTCTGCGCCAGCTCGACGACCAGCCGGTCGCGGTAGCCGCCGAGGACGAGGTCCTCCTCCGCGTTGGCGTCCTCACGGAACCGGGCCGGGCTCGTCGCCCACGCGTCCAGCACCCCGCGCCGCAGCCGTGCCGTACCGAACGGATCGGCACCCTCGGCGGCAGGCCGTACGAACATGCTCACGGTGACTCTCCTCATCGACGGACCACGAAGGTACCGCCCCCAGGAACGCCGACCGGCACCCGCCGCCCCTCCCCGACGCCCCGACCGGCGCTTGAGGACGAGGCCGGCATCAATCAGCCCGTCCGGCGTTTGAGGGCGAGGCCGTCAAGGCCGACGGGGGTCTGGGGGCGCAGCCCCCAGGGACCGACCCCAGCCACACGCACCCGCGCCGAAGATCGCACCGGCCCTACGAATGCCCCAGCTCCGCCGACGCCTGGTCCTCACTCACCGCCACCGACCCGGAATCCGCGGCCGGCCGCAACGGAAACGGATCCACCCGCGTCTCGTCGATCACCGGCGGAGCCACCCGCGGCGGCTTCGGCATCACCGCCGCCTCGGAGTGCCCCCCGCACCCGTAGGCCAGCGACACCACGTGCCCGTCGGCCGGGGAGAACTCGTTGGCGCACACCCCGAAGGCCTGCCCGAGCGAGCCGCCGATCCGGGCGAGGAAGCCGCAGCTGACGCAGGAGGCCGGGGCCGCCTGGGCCATCGCGGTCTTCGGGCCGTAGCCGTCCTCCCAGCGGTCCGCGGCGACGTGCAGCCCGTACCGGGACAGCACCCGCGTGCGGCGCAGCCCCAGCTCCTCGGCGACCGCCGAGATCGTGCCGCGGGCCGGGACGGTGGACAGCTCGGCGGGCGGCCCGGCCGTGACCTCGGCGTCCTCGGCCTCGACCAGGTCGGCCATCTCGTGGGAGACGGCGGAGTTGGGCGGCGGCTCGTCCTCACCGGTCCAGCCGGGCTCGAGCCGCAGATCCTCCGCGTCGGTGGGCAGCAGATCGCCGGGGCCCATGTCGCCGGGGCGCAGCCGCTCGCTCCACGGCACCCACTCGGGGGCCAGCAGCGCGTCGGGGCCGGGCAGCAGCACCGCCTCGTCCACCGTGACGAGCTTGGCCCGGGAGGCGCGGGCCACCGTGACGGCCCAGCGCCAGCCCCGGTAGCCCATCTCCTTGCAGGCGAAGTAGTGCGTGACGACCCGGTCGCCCTCCGACACCATGCCCTCGTGCTCGCCGACGACGCCGGGTGCGGCGGCCTCCTCGGCTGCGGCGCGGGCGAGGTCGAGGGCCTCGGCGCACAGGCGGTCAGGGGTGCGGCTTCGCGTTGTCGCTGCGCTCACAGGTATCGCTTCTCTCCATACGCCGTCTCTCGAGTGCGCCGCTGTGTGCGAGGGGCGGACGGAGCGGACCTGTGGACCGCGTCGACGTCCGCGCCCGATCGCGCTCGGGCGCACCTACGTCATCCATTCTGCGGGATGGCCGTACGGCGCGCGGCCGAGAACGTTCGCCACGGCGCGCTAGGCACGCTACCTGCTCAGGTGCGCTGGGCCTACACCGACGGGAGTTTCGGCGGGGTACGGTCCGGTGTTCCCGGGCGGTGTCACCCGACTCGATCACCGCCATACGTGCCGTATCGACGCTACAGCCGCCACTCTCGGGGCACTATGACGGGGTGGCAGCCGCACGGACGGAGTTCAAGAGCGGGAGCCGGCGGCGCGGCCCCGGCCCCCGGTTGCGTGCGCTCGGCCGGGCACTGCGCCTGCCGGTGACCGGTACCGCGCGCGGCATCCGCCGGGCGACACACGCGCACGGCGCGGGCGAGTCGGGCCTCGGCAAGCTGATCGAACTGCACGCGGTGAACGGCGCGGGCGACGTGATGATCACCGTCGCCCTGGCCTCCACCGTCTTCTTCTCCGTCCCCACCGACGAGGCCCGCGGCCGGGTCGCGCTGTACCTCGCCATCACCATGGCGCCGTTCACGCTCCTCGCGCCGGTGATCGGCCCGCTCCTGGACCGGCTGCCGCACGGCCGCCGCGCCGCGATGGCGTGCGCGATGGCGGCGCGGGCCCTGCTCGCGCTGGTGCTGTCGGGGGCGGTCGTCACCGGCGGCATCGAGCTGTACCCGGCCGCGTTGGGCGTGCTGGTCGCCTCGAAGGCGTACGGCGTGGTCAGAAGCGCGGTGGTGCCGCGGCTGCTGCCGCCCCGGGTGTCCCTGGTGAAGGCGAACTCGCGGGTCACGCTGGGCGGGCTGCTGGCCACCGGCGTCGCCGCGCCGATCGGTGCGGGACTCCAGCAGGTCGGGCCGCGGTGGCCGCTGTACGGCGCCTTCCTGATCTTCGTCGCGGGGACGGTCCTGTCGTTCACGCTGCCGCGCAAGGTGGACTCGGCGCGCGGCGAGGACCGGGCCCTGCTCGCGGCGGACGAGGAGCACCTGCCGGGGCCCCTGCGGGGGCGGGGCAAGCGCCCGGGGCTGCGCACGGTGGGCCCGGCGGTGACGCACGCGCTGGCCGCCAACGCCGGCATCCGCTGCCTGACCGGCTTCCTGATCTTCTTCCTGGCCTTCCTGCTGCGCGTGCACCCGATGACCGGCCAGAGCGCGGCCGTGTCGCTGGGCATAGTGGGCGTCGCGGCCGGTGCGGGCAACGCGCTGGGCACGGCGGTCGGCGCGTGGCTGCGCTCCCGGGCGCCGGAGATCATCATCGTGACGGTCGTCGCGATCGTGCTGGGCGTCGCCGTGGTGTCCGCCGTGTTCTTCAGCGCGTTCCTGGTGGCGTGCCTGGCGGCGGTCGCCGGGTTCGCGCAGGCGCTGGCCAAGCTGTCCCTGGACGCGCTGATCCAGCGGGACGTGCCGGAACTGGTGCGCACGTCGGCGTTCGCGCGCTCGGAGACGCTGCTCCAGGTCTCCTGGGTGTTCGGCGGCGCGGTCGGCATCGTCCTGCCGCTCAACGGCACGCTGGGCCTGTCGGTGGCCGCCGCGATCATCGCCGCCGGGTGGCTGACGACCGTACGGGGGTTGGTCGACTCGGCACGGCACGGAGGACCCGCGCGGCCGAGGGTGGCGTGACCACGCCACGCCGTACCCAGGTGGGGGGCGGGGCGGGGGCGCCGTATAGCCTTCCGCCATGACCACGTTGCCCCGCGGCACCGCCGCTATCGGACACCGCGTTGTGCGACGCCGCCGCGCCGTCGCCGCCGTAGGCGCCGTGTCCGCCGGACTGCTCCTGCTGTCCGCCTGTGACGAGCCGACCCCGATCTCGACGATCACGGTCGGCAGTGACTCCGTCACCTCCGAGGCGACCTGCGGCGGTGAGGGCAAGACCCTCTCCGCCGACGAGATCACCAAGTGCCTGCAGGACAAGGACGCGAAGTCCATCAAGGTCGACCAGGACGAGACCGTCCGCTTCGGCGTCGACCCGGACGTCGCCGACAAGCACTGGACGATCCTGATGAACGGTCAGCAGCTGGTCGAGGACAGCGACAAGACCTACCGCACCGTGCCGGGCAGCGTGTTCTTCAACGCGCAGTACGGCGCGGAGGGCAACTCGACGAACGTCGCCGTCGCCGCCCGTGACGGCAAGGACGGCAGCCAGAACATCACCGGTGTGTGGGTCTTCGAGCTGAAGAAGGACTGACCGCCACGTCCCCCGCGCGCATCCTCGTGGCCACCGCGGTCCCCGTCGAACGGGACGCGGTGGCTCGGGCGTTCCCCGCGCCGGGCGCGCAGGTGCCCCGTCCCGGGGTCGTCCTGCACCGCCTGCCGGACGGCTGGGACCTGCTCGCCGCCGGGGTCGGCCCCGCCCTCGCCGCCGCCTCCGCGGCCGCCGCCCTGACCGCGGCGGCCCTCGACGGTGCGCCCTACGACCTGGTCGTCTCGACCGGTATCGGCGGCGGCTTCGTACCGGACGCGCCCGTCGGCTCGCTCGTCGTCGCCGACGCGGTCACCGCGGCCGACCTGGGCGCCGAGACCGCCGACGGGTTCCTGCCCGTCACCGAACTCGGCTTCGGCACCGTCACCCACCATCCGCCCGCCGGCCTCGTCGCCGCCGTGGCCGACGCGACCGGCGCCCGCCCCGGCACGGTCCTCACCGGCTCCACCGTCACCGGCACCGCCGCGCGCGCCGCGCTGCTGCGCGAGCGCCACCCGCGTGCCCTGGCCGAGGCGATGGAGGGCTTCGGCGTCGCCGAGGCCGCCGCCGCGCACGGCGTGCCGGTGCTGGAGCTGCGCGCGGTCTCCAATCCGGTCGGCCCGCGCGACCGGGCCGCCTGGCGCATCGGCGAGGCCCTCGCGGCGCTGACGGACGCCTTCGGGAAGCTCGCCCCCGCCCTCAGGAGTTGGAACCCCCATGACGGACACCACTGACACGACCGACGCGACCGCCGGGCCCCTGCGGATCGCCTACTCCCCCTGCCCGAACGACACCTTCGTCTTCGACGCCCTCGCCCACGGCCGGGTCCCGGGCGCCCCCGCGCTCGACGTGACGTTCGCGGACATCGACATTACCAACGGCATGGCCGAGCGCGGCGAGGGGGACGTGCTGAAGGTGTCGTACGCCGTCCTGCCCTACGTCCTCGGCGACTACGCCCTGCTGCCCTGCGGGGGTGCGCTGGGCCGGGGCTGCGGGCCGCTGGTGCTGACCCGGGAGGCGGGCGCGGACCTGCGGGGGCGCACGGTGGCGGTGCCGAGCGAGACGTCCACGGCGTACCTGCTCTTCCGCCTGTGGGCGGCGGACACCGTGCCCGGCGGCGTCGGCGAGATCGTCGTCATGCCGTTCCACGAGATCATGCCGGCCGTGCGGGACGGGAAGGTCGACGCGGGCCTCGTCATCCACGAGGCGCGCTTCACGTACCAGAACTACGGGCTGCACAAGCTCGCCGACATGGGTGAGCACTGGGAGCGCACCACCGGCCTGCCGATCCCGCTCGGCGCGATCATCGCCAGGCGGTCCCTGGGCGAGGAGACGCTGAACCGCCTGGCGGAGTCGGTCCGCGCCTCGGTCCGCGCGGCCTGGGACGACCCGGAGGTGTCCCGGCCGTACGTCATGGAGCACGCCCAGGAGATGGACCCGGCCGTCGCCGACCAGCACATCGGGCTGTACGTCAACGAGTTCACCGCCGACCTCGGCGAGGACGGCTACGCGGCGGTCCGGGGCCTGCTGACCCGCGCGGCGGCCGAGGGACTCGTACCGGCCCTCGGCCCGGACGCGCTGACGTTCCCGTAGCGGGGGCGGCGGGTCAGACGTCGAGTTGGTCGGCGACCGCGCGGAGCAGTCCGGCGATCTTCTTGCCGGCCGTCTTCTCGGGGTAGCGGCCGCGCTCCAGCATCGGGGTGATGTTCTCCAGGAGGGTCGTCAGGTCCTGCACGATGGAGGCCAGCTCGTCCGGCTTCTTGCGCTGCGCGGCCGCGACCGACGGGGCCGGGTCGAGGAGGGCGAGCGACAGGGCCTGGTCACCGCGCTGACCGGCGACGACACCGAACTCGACGCGCTGGCCGGGCTTCAGCGCCTCGACTCCGGCAGGCAGGACCGAGGAGTGCACGAAGACGTCGCCGCCGTCGTCGCGGGAGAGGAAGCCGAAGCCCTTCTCACTGTTGAACCACTTGACCTTGCCGGTAGGCACGTCTGTCCTCGTCCTCGTACTCGTCGGAAAACTGCTCGGAAACATGCTCGGAAACGGCTCTGGATAGCACTTGGGCGGGTCGTCCGGACCCGCCGGTACCAAGGCTAATGGTCTTTGGGCCGGTGACAAGGCGTCCCCGGGTCGTTCCCTCGGGCTGGGAACTACCCTGGTCGGGTGCGTGACAAAACCCGAACGAATTCCACCGCTCCCGGCGACCGGCTGATCCGCGCCGGTGCGATCGTCTTCTTCGTCGGAACCGTGGCCACTCTGGTCACGGTGGCCCCGATGCTGCTGGGGACGACGCCCTTCCCCACCTACATGTTCGGCCTGAGCATGCTGATGGGTGTGGGCTTCCTGATCGCCGGGGCGGGGGTGCTCCGGTCGATCGCGGCGGGGCGGCGTCAGGCGCGGGCCGTGGCGAGTCCCTCGGCGTCGCCCTCGCCGTCCCGGTAGGCCGCGAGCCACTCCGGGAAGCGGGTGAGGTCGGCGAGGATCACGTCCGCGCCCGCCGCGCGCAGCTCGTCCGCGTCGCAGGGCCCGCTGGTGACGGCCACCGAGCGGGCGCCGGCGGCGTGGGCCCCGCGGACGTCGCCGACGTGGTCGCCGACGTAGACGTCCGCGCCGTGCTCGCGCAGCGCCACCGCCTTCTGCTCGGCCCACAGGTCGCCGATCACGGCGTCCGGCTCGATGCCGAGGTGCGCCAGGTGCAGCTTGGCGTTGGGTTCGTACTTGGCGGTCACGACGATGGCCCGGCCGCCGCTCTCGCGCACGGCGGCGACGGCCTCGCGGGCGCCGGTCAGGGCGCGCGTGGGCTCGATCGCGTGGGCGGGGTAGATCTCCCGGTACAGGTCGGCGACGGCGGGGATCTCCTCGGCCGGGAACCAGTGGGCCAGCTCGTCGGCCAGCGGCGGCCCGAGCCGGGTGACGGCCAGGTCGGCGTCGACGTGCGTCCCCGTCCGCGCGCTCAGTTCGAGGTAGCAGGCGCGGATGCCGGGCCGCGAGTCGATCAGCGTCATGTCGAGATCGAATCCGACGGTGGGCGCGGGGCGGGTCGAGGAGGGCATGCCCCCCATTGTGCCGGGCCCGCGGCGCGTGCCCGCAGGGCCCCGGTGAGGGCCTGCGGACCGATCCCCTGTGAGGACCCGCGAGTCCTCGGTGAGCGCCTGCCGCCCCCGGCCCAACCCGCACGACGAACCGGCCGCACCCCGAACCCCCGCACACGGCCACGCACCACCGCACCCTCGGCCCCCCGCCAGCACCTGCCGCCCCCCAGGCCCAACCCGCACGACGAACCGGCCACGCCCCGAACCCCCGCACACGGCCACGCACCACCGCACCCTCGGCCCCCCGCCAGCACCTGCCGCCCCCGGGCCCAACCCGCACGACGAACCGGCCACGACCCGAGCCCCCGCGCGCGGGCGTGCGCCGCCGCGCGCTCACGCCTTCGGCAGGCGACCCGTCGGGTGTCCGCCGGTCGTCCCGCCGCGCTCCGGTGGTGCCGCGTGCGGTGATGCCGCCGCGCGCGGGCCGGGTGCGGCAGACGGGTCGGGTGCGGCAGGCGGGCCGGGCGCAGCGCACAGGCCGGGCGCAGCACGCGGGGCAAGCGCAGCACGCGGGCCGGGCGCAGCACACCGGGCAAGCGCAGCACGCGGGCCGGGTACAGCACGCGGGGCAGGCGCAGCACGCGGGCGGGCCGCATGCGCCCGGGAGGTCAGCCTCGTAGGCGGCGGGCTCGCCACAGGAGGTAGAGGGCCGTGGCGACGGCGGCGGTGCGCAGGACCCAGGGCCAGGTGTCGGCGACGGCGTCGCTCATGTGGCCCTCGGTGACCGGGTCGCCCCAGCGGCCGTCGGCGCGGCCCCACAGCCAGACCGCGCCCGCGACGGCGACCGTGCCGGGCAGGCCGAGTACCGCCCACTTGGACTGGGCCGGGGTCAGGCGGCGGGAGAGGTAGGCGATCAGCCAGCCCAGGCCGAGGGGGACGAGGTTGCCGAGCACGGCGCCGGCGATCAGGAGGGCCGCGGCGAGCAGGAGGAGGGGGTTGTTCCAGCCGCCCTCGGGCCACAGGCGGGGCAGGCGGCGGCCCTCCCGCCTGCCGACGGCGACGACTGTCGGCTCCGGGGCCTCCTCCACGGGGGCGGCCGGCCCGGTCGCGTCCTTCTTCCCGGCCTCGTCCTCCGCCCTCGGCGGCGGCTTGAGCAGCTCGGGGATCTCGACGCCGCCGACGAACCCGGGCACGCTGTCGCCGAGGCCCGCGCCGGCGAACGGGCCGTCGTCGACCCGCCACCAGTCCGGCCGGCCGTCGCCGCCGCCGTCCCCCAGTTCCGACGCGCTCGCCAGGTGCGGGGGTGCGGCGGCCGGAGGCCCGACCGGGGGTTCGGGCGTGGGGCGCCGCCGGCCCTTGCGCCGGTCGGCGTCGCGGGGCCCGGCGTCCCGCTGCTCGGGCACGGCGGTGGGCGGCGGCGTCCGCTGCCCCGCCCCGCTCGTGCCGCCGGCCTGGGTGACGATCTCGTCCGGGTCGCCGAGCCGGTCCAGGATGCGGCGGACGGCGGCGGGGCTGTCCACGGTGGTCTTCGCCCGGTGCCGGTCGATCTCGTCGCGCAGCTCCGAGACCAGCCGCATGCGGGTGGCCGACGGCAGTTGCCGCTGCTGGGCCACGTCGCCGACGCGGCTCAGATACTCGAAGACGACCTGGTCGCTCTCGATCCCCACGAACCCCTCCGGGGCGGTGTGTTGTGGTACCCCGTCGCACGAAGGTACCGAATCCTCCCGCGTGCGGGAGACGGCACCGCGCCGTCGCACGCACACCCCGCCGTCGTAACCACCCGCTAACGTGGGCCGGATGAGCACCGAGGAGAAGTCCGCGGCCCCCCGGTCCCTGGCGGAGGCGCTCCGTGCCAGGGACGACGTCTCGCTGGCCGCCCTCCTGCGCAGCCGCCCCGATCTCATCACCCCCGTGCCGACCGACCTCACCCAGCTCGCGACCCGCGCCGGCACCCGTGCCTCGGTCGTGCGGGCGCTGGAGCGGCTGGACCGGTTCGCGCTGCAGACCGCGGAGGCGCTGGCCGTGGCGCCGGACCCGGCGTCGTACGGGGAGTTGCGCGCCCTGATGGGCGGCGACGAGGAGGACCCGGTCGTCTCGGCCGCGCTGCCCCGGGCCGCGGCACTCCTGCGCGAACAGGCCCTGGTGTGGGGTGCCGACGACCGGCTGCGGCTGGTGCGCACCGCCCGTGAGCTGCTCGCGCCGTCCCCGCAGCACCCGTCCCCGACGGGGCTGGGGCCGACCGTTCGGGAGGCGACGGCGGGGATGTCGCCGGGCCGGATCCAGGAGATCCTCGCCGCCGTCGGCCTGTCCTCGACGCACGACTCGGTCTCCGCCGTGTCCGCGCTGGGCGATCTGTTCGCCGACCGGCGGCGGATGGCCGCGCTGCTGTCCGGGCTGCCCGAGGAGTCCCGCCAGGTGCTGGACCGGCTGGTGTGGGGGCCGCCGTACGGGCAGGTCACCCACGATCCGGCGGCGCACCTGCGGGCGCTCCTCGACCGCGGCCTGCTGCTGCCGACCGCGCCCGGCACGGTCGTGCTGCCCCGCGAGGTGGCCCTGCATCTGCGCGCCGGCCGGGCGCACCGCCTGCCCGAGCCGGTGCCGCCGCCGGTGGAGGCCGCCGCCACCCACCGTCCACAGATGGTGGACGCCACCGCGGCCGGGCAGGCGCTGGCGGCGCTGGGAGTCGTCGACGAGCTGCTGAAGGAGTGGGACGAGGGCGGCCCTGCGGTGCTGCGGGCGGGCGGGCTGAGCGTGCGCGACCTGAAGCGGACCGCCGTCGCCCTGGACGTGCCGGAGCCGGTCGCCGCGTTCTGGGTGGAACTGGCCTACGGGGCGGGGCTGATCGCCTCGGACGGGGAGGCCGACGAACGGTACGCGGCGACCCCGGCGTACGACGAGTGGCGCGAGCTGCCCCCCGCCGAGCGCTGGACGCACCTCGCGGGGGCGTGGCTGACGGCCACCCGGACGCCGGGCGTGGTCGGGGGGCGGGACGCGAAGGACCGTACGCTGTCGGCGCTGGGCCCGAACCTGGACCGTTCGGCGGCGCCGGAGGTGCGGCACCGGGTGCTGGCGCTGCTGGCGGGGCTGCCCGAGGGCGCCTCGCCCGTCGAGGAGTCGGTGCTGGCCCGGCTGCGCTGGGAGCGGCCCCTGCGCGGCCCGCAGCGGGAGCAGCGGGACATGGGGCCCGCGCGCGACGACGATCTGCGCAGCCGGGTCGCCCGGTGGACGCTGTCCGAGGCCGAACTGCTGGGTGTCACCGGGCGCGGCGCGCTGGCGGCGCCGGGGCGGGCCCTGATCGGGGCTCCGGAGGCACCCCGCCCGGCGGCCCGGGCGGAGCCCGAGGGCCCGGGCGACAAGCTGCCCGTCCACCATCACACGCCCCCGGTGGCCGCTCCCCCGGCCTCGGCCGAGCGGGCCGCGGCCACGGCGACCGCCGCCCGGCTGCTGGAACCGCTCTTCCCCGAGCCGCTGGACCACGTGCTGCTCCAGGCCGACCTGACGGCGGTGGCGCCGGGTCCGCTGGAGCGCGGTCTGGCCGACGTGCTGGGGGTGCTCGCGGACGTGGAGTCCAAGGGCGGGGCGACCGTCTACCGGTTCACGCCGGGTTCGGTGCGTCGGGCGCTGGACGCCGGGCGCAGCGCCGCCGACCTGCACGCGTTCCTGGCCCGGCACTCCCGTACGCCGGTGCCGCAGCCGCTGACGTACCTGATCGACGACGTGGCCCGGCGGCACGGGCGGCTGCGGGTGGGTGCGGCCTCGGCGTACGTGCGGTGCGACGACGACGCGACGCTGGACGAGATCCTCGCCGACAAGCGGGCCGCGGGGCTGGGCCTGCGCCGTCTGGCGCCCACCGTGCTGGCCGCGCAGGCCGATCCGGCGGCGCTGCTGGAGGGCTGCGCGCGCTGGGGTTCGCGCCGGCCGCCGAGTCCGCCGCGGGCGACGTGCTGATCGCCCGCGCGGACTCCCACCGCACCCCGCCTCGGACGGCGCCGGTCCCGGTGCCGGACGGGCCGCCGGCCCCCGACGACACGCTGCTGACGGCGGCGATCCGTGCCGTCCGGGCCGGTGACCTGGCCTCCACCACCCCGCGCAAGCCGGGCCCCGGAGACGGCGGTGGCGGTGCCGGGGACGGTGGCGAGGACGGTGCCCGGGGCGGCGAACTGCCCCGCACGGGCGCCGCGGAGACACTGGCCACGATGCAGGCGGCGGTGCTGACCGGGGAGGCGCTGTGGATCGGCTACGTGAACGCGGAGGGCGCCGCCAGCCAGCGCGTGATCGCGCCGATCCGGGTCGAGGGCGGCTTCGTCACGGCGTACGACCACACGGCGGACGAGGTGCGGACCTATCCGCTGCACCGGGTCACGGGCGTGGCCGAACTGGCCGACGACGCGGGCTGAACCCGGCGCGCGGCCCGAGGCGCACGTTCGGGTGTACGCGGTGGTTCATGCGCGCCACGCCGGGTGATTCGCACCTGCGGGGGAGGTTTTCTCATCTTCCGCATCGGGGCGCCGGCGGTCGGGCAGCCACCGGGTGCCCTGCAGACGAACCGAAAGGAAGAACCCGATGCGTACTGCCGTTCGCCGTGCCGTCACCGTCCTGACCTCCACCGCGGCACTGGTCGCGGCGTTCGCCGCCGAGGCCGCCGCGGTCGGCATCGACCTCGGCGGGGGCCTCACCCTCTGACCCCTGCGGCATCCGCCGCCCTTCGGCGGCCTTCGGCGGGCCGGGCCCCGTTCCTTGCGGGGTCCGGCCCGCTCCGCGGTGGCCGGGCCCCGCGATCAGGCACACTTGAGGATTGGCCGAGCCGTCGTCCGGCCGTACGCACGCGAAAGGGTGCCGCCCGTGAATGGTCCGCTGATCGTCCAGTCCGACAAGACCCTGCTCCTCGAAGTCGACCACGAGCAGGCCGGCGCATGCCGTCGGGCCATCGCGCCGTTCGCCGAACTGGAGCGGGCGCCGGAGCACATCCACACCTACCGGGTGACCCCGCTGGGCCTGTGGAACGCGCGTGCCGCGGGCCACGACGCCGAGCAGGTCGTGGACGCCCTCGTCGAGTACAGCCGCTACCCGGTGCCGCACGCGCTGCTGGTCGACATCGCCGAGACCATGGACCGCTACGGCCGCCTCACCCTCTCCAAGCACCCGGCGCACGGGCTGGTCCTGACGACCACCGACCGGCCGGTCCTCGAGGAGGTCCTGAAGTCGAAGCGGATCGCGCCGCTGGTCGGCACCCGCATCGACGCCGACACGGTGGCCGTGCACCCCTCCGAGCGCGGGCAGATCAAGCAGACGCTGCTGAAGCTGGGCTGGCCCGCCGAGGACCTCGCCGGGTACGTCGACGGCGAGGCGCACCCGATCGACCTGGCCGAGGACGGCTGGGCGCTGCGCCCGTACCAGAAGCAGGCGGTGGAGAACTTCTGGCACGGCGGCAGCGGTGTCGTCGTGCTGCCGTGCGGCGCGGGCAAGACGCTGGTCGGGGCGGGCGCGATGGCGCAGGCCAGGTCGACGACGCTGATCCTGGTCACCAACACCGTCTCGGCCCGGCAGTGGAAGCACGAGCTGGTGAAGCGGACGTCGCTGACCGAGGACGAGATCGGCGAGTACAGCGGTACCCGCAAGGAGATCCGGCCGGTCACCATCGCCACGTACCAGGTGCTGACGACCCGGCGGAAGGGCGTCTACCCGCACCTGGAGCTGTTCGACTCCCGGGACTGGGGGCTGATCGTCTACGACGAGGTGCATCTGCTGCCGGCGCCGGTGTTCAAGTTCACCGCCGACCTCCAGGCCCGGCGCCGCCTCGGCCTGACCGCCACCCTCGTCCGCGAGGACGGCCGCGAGTCGGACGTGTTCTCCCTCATCGGGCCGAAGCGGTTCGACGCGCCGTGGAAGGAGATCGAGGCGCAGGGCTACATCGCGCCCGCCGACTGCGTGGAGGTCCGGGTCAACCTCACCGACTCGGAGCGGCTCGCGTACGCCACCGCCGAGACGGAGGAGAAGTACCGCTTCTGCGCGACGACCGACACCAAGCGGAAGGTGACGGAGGCGATCGTGCGGCGGTTCGCCGGGCAGCAGATCCTCGTCATCGGCCAGTACATCGACCAGCTCGACGAGCTGGGCGAGCACCTGGGGGCGCCGGTCATCAAGGGCGAGACGTCCAACGCCCAGCGGGAGAAGCTCTTCGACTCCTTCCGGCAGGGCGAGATCAGCGTCCTGGTGGTGTCCAAGGTCGCGAACTTCTCGATCGACCTGCCGGAGGCGACGGTGGCCATCCAGGTGTCGGGCACGTTCGGGTCGCGGCAGGAGGAGGCCCAGCGCCTGGGCCGGGTGCTGCGGCCGAAGGCCGACGGCCACCAGGCGCACTTCTACTCGGTCGTGGCCCGCGACACCCTCGACCAGGACTTCGCCGCCCACCGCCAGCGCTTCCTGGCGGAGCAGGGCTACGCCTACCGGATCATGGACGCGGACGAGGTGCTGGCGGAGGACGCCTGAGCGGGCCCCCGGGGGTTCGCTAGTGGCGGCGGACGCCGGCCTCCTCGCCGTACTCGCCGAGCACGACCACGTCGAAGGCGGCACCGGCGAACACCCTGACGGCGCGCAGGGTGTCACCGAGCCGGTGCCGGTGGCTGCCGGCCACGGACGTGGCACCGGACGCGCGGCCCGGTGCCGGGGCGGGGGAGATGGTTGCTGCGCTCATGTCTCCATGGTGCGACTGCCCACCCCCGTCCGGCATCGGTCTGCGGGCCCAACCTCCGTCGTCCCGCGCTACGACCCTGGAGGGAGCGCGTCCCTCAGCGCGGATGACGCGATCCCCTAGGGGTCGGACGCGCCCGGCGGAGAAAACCGGTTGGCCCGCGCCGGGCCCGTTCCCCTAGAATCTCCGCTCTTGCCCGCCTCCCCCACGGAGCGCTGCCGTCCGGACGGAAACCGGTCGGCCCCCCGCGCGCGTCCCGCGCCCACCGCACCGCAGGTCATCCGGAGGCACCCCCTTGTCCACGCCCGTCCACGACGACGCCCTCTCCGACGACCCCCTCTCCCGGGAACGCGCCCACCTGGCCGCGTCCCGTTCCGCCCTGCGCGCCATGCGTGAGGACGTCGAGTCCCTGGACATCACCGACGTGACCGCGAACTGGGTCAACGCCGCGGTGCTGGAGGCGCAGATCGAGCAGCGCATCAAGGCGCTCGCCGACCTCAGCGAGACCCCGCTCTTCTTCGGCCGGCTCGACTATCTGCACGCCCCGGGCGCCGAGCAGGCGGAGGGCGGGGAGGGGGAACGCCCGCGGCCGGAGGCCGCATATCAGACACTGCACGTCGGGCGTCGTCACGTGCACGACACGGACGGCGACCCGATGGTGATCGACTGGCGCGCGCCGGTCTCGCAGCCGTTCTACCGGGCGTCGAAGAAGGACCCGCAGGACGTGTCGCTGCGCCGCCGCTTCGGCTACACCGCCGGGGACCTGACCGCGTACGAGGACGAGCACCTCCTCGACCCGGCGGAGGCGGCGACCACCAGCAAACTGCTCCAGCAGGAGATCGAGCGCCCCCGCGTCGGACCGATGCGGGACATCGTGGCGACGATCCAGCCCGAGCAGGACGAGATCGTGCGCGCCGGGCTGGCCGGCTCGGTCTGCGTGCAGGGCGGTCCCGGCACCGGCAAGACCGCCGTGGGCCTGCACCGGGTCGCCTTCCTCCTGTACGCGCACCGCGAGCGCCTCGCCCGCACCGGCACCCTGGTCATCGGGCCGAACCGGTCCTTCCTGCACTACATCGAGCAGGTTCTCCCGGCGCTCGGCGAGCTGACGGTGCGCCAGGCCACCGTCGACGACCTGGTCGCCCACGTCGAGGTGCGCGGCGCGGACGAGGCGGCGACGGCGGTGATCAAGGGCGACGCGCGGATGGCGGAGGTGCTGCGCCGGGCCCTGTACGCGCACGTCACGATGCCCACCGAGGGGATCGTGGTGGTGCGCGGCTCGCGACGCTGGCGGGTGCCGGTGTACGAGCTGGAGGAGATCGTCCGTGAGCTGCTCGCCCGGGACATCCGCTACGGCGCCGCCCGCGAGGCGCTGCCGCAGCGGATCGCGCACGCCGTGCTGGTGCAGATGGAGCGGGCGGGCGAGGCGCCGGACGACCGGGTGCAGAACACGGTGGCACGCAACGCGTCCGTGAAGGCGCTGGTCAAGACGGTCTGGCCGCAGGTCGACCCGGCCAAGCTGGTCCTGCGGCTCCTCACCGACGCGGACTTCCTCGCCGAGCACGCCGAGGGTGTCCTGACGGAGGACGAGCGGAAGGCGGTGCTGTGGGTGAAGCCGGCCCGCTCGGTGAAGTCCGCCAGGTGGTCGCCCGCGGACGCCGTACTGATCGACGAGGCGACCGACCTCGTCGAGCGGACCCACTCCCTCGGGCACGTGGTCCTCGACGAGGCGCAGGACCTGTCCCCGATGCAGTACCGCGCGGTGGGCCGGCGCTGCACCACCGGCTCGGCGACCGTCCTCGGCGACCTGGCGCAGGGCACCACGCCGTGGGCGACCCGGAGCTGGGCGGAGGCACTGGGGCACCTGGGCAAGGGCGAGGCGGTGGTCGAGGAGCTGACGGCCGGTTTCCGCGTGCCGACGGACGTCATCGCGTACGCCTCCCGGCTGCTGCCGCACATCGCGCCGGGTCTGACGCCGGTGGCGTCGATCCGCGAGAACCCGGGGTTCTTCGACATCCGTACGGCACCGGAGGGGACGGCCGACGTGGTCGGCGCGTGCCGTGAGCTGCTGGAACGCGAGGGCTCGGTCGGCCTCATCGCCGCCGACGCCAGAGTGCCGGAGCTGGCGGCGGCCCTGGCGGCGGCCGGGATCGGGTACGTCGGCCCGGGCGAGGAGACGACCCGCGCCACCCGGCTCACCCTGGTCCCGGCCTCGCTGGCCAAGGGGCTGGAGTACGACTACGTGGTCCTGGACGAGCCGCAGGCCGTGGTCGACGGCGAACCGGACGAACGGACGGGCCTGCGCCGCCTGTACGTGGCGCTGACCCGAGCGGTCTCGGGCCTCGTCGTCACCCACGCCACGGGGCTGCCGCCGCAACTCACCTAGCTGCGGGCAGTCGTGCCGCTGGGGCGGCACGGGTGGGCGCAGCGGCACCCCGCGACGCCGGGCCGCGCTCCCCCACCCGCGCCCGCACCAGCGCGGGCACAGGCACACGGCCCCAGCCGAACGCTCAGTGGCCGAGCACTCGCCGCCACTCCGCGACCGCGTCCGCCGACACCGGCCCCGCCCACCCCGCGGGCCGCGCCGCCCCGCCGATGTGGAACCCGTCGATCCCCGCGTCCAGCAGGCCCGGTACGTGCTCCAGCCGCAGGCCGCCCCCCACCAGCAGCTGCTGCTCGTACCCGGGCTCCCCCCGCCGCCGCGCCTCCGCGGACAGCACCGTCAGGCCCTCGTCCACGCCCCCGGCGGCCCCGGCCGTCAGATACGTGTCGAGGCCCGGGAAGTCGGCGAGCTGCTTGCGCAGGGCGTCCCGGTTCGCGGCGCGGTCGATCGCGCGGTGGAACGTCCACCGGCAGCCGTCCAGCACCTTGGCGATCCGCTCCACCGTCCCGAGGTCCACGTCGCCCTCCGGGTCGAGGAACCCCAGCACGAACTGCGAGGCCCCGGCCTCCCGCATCTCACCGGCGACCCGTGTCAGCCGCTCGACGTCCCCGGCGGCGAACCCGTCCGCGAGCCGCAGCATCACGCGTACGTCGATGTCGACGGCCCCGCGGATGGCGGCGACGGTCGCGACCGACGGGGTGAGTCCGTCGGCCGCCATGTCGGTGACCAGTTCGAGGCGATCCGCGCCTCCGGCCTGGGCGGCGACCGCGTCCTCGACGTCGAGGGCGATCACCTCCAGGACTGCACGCTTGCTCATGAGACCCCATTCGTCGGCCTGCTACAGGTCTAGTCCAATCCAAGACTACGCCCCGATGGCAGGCCGGGGTGCCCGCGTCGTCGCTCAGCCGCCGAAGATGTTCAGCTCCGCCGGCTCCACGCCGGCCAGCTCGTACCCGGCCGCGCCGTCGAGGGGGCGGCCCGCGTAGAGCCGTACGAGGGTGGCGGCGTCGCCGATGTACCGGCCCGGCGGCCGAGCGCCGCTCGCCTCGCCCAGTTTCAGGGGCTCGTCGAGGTCGTCGAGGTCGGCGTGGAGCGGCACGTGACCGCGCTCGCGGGTGATCGTGGCGAGCAGCGCGAGCGCCTCCGGCAGCCCGCTCCCCGCGTACGCCCCCGGTGTGCCGAAGGTCGTCCGCGCATCACCGGCGTGCACCCACTCGCCCAGTGCGACCGCGTCCAGTACGCCGCCCGCGCGGGCGATCACCGGGCCGGCCTCGGTCATGCCGCGTTCCAGTTCGCCGACGATCCGGTCGTTGGTCCAGTCGGCGCGTTCCGCGATGTCGCGGTCGTTGCACTCGGGGGAGAAGACGCCCTTCTCGAAGCGGTTCTCCACCACCCGGATCAGTGCCGCGGAGCAGTGCGCCAGCATGTCGCGCACGCTCCAGCCCGGACACGCGGCCACCGGCAGCGCGAAGTCCGCGTCCGGCCGGGACCTCAGCAGCGGTAGCAGGGCGTCCCGTTCGATGGTCAGCAGCCGCCCGGGCAGTTCGGGGTCGCGTACGTCGTGCACGTCTGCGGAAGTCGTCATGGACCCCACGTTAGGGCCGGGCCCGGCGGGCGGTCAGCGTCCGAGCAGATCGTCCAGTTCGGCGGCGAAGAGGAGGGCGGGGTCGAAGCCCATGCCGGTGAACTGTCCGGCGAGTTCCAGGGACAGGACGCCGTGCAGCCGGGACCAGAAGGACAGCGCGCGGTGCAGGGCCGGTGCGGGCGCCGGACGGCTCCCCGCCCACCGGCGGTGGGTGTCGAGGTGGGTGTCGAACGCGGTGGCGGTGCCGTCCGGGGGCAGTGCGGCGCAGGCGTCGACGATGACCGCCATGGTCTCGGCGGCGATCTCGGTGATGTCGTCGGGTGCGCGGTAGCCGGGGACGGGGGTGCCGTGGATGAGGAAGTAGCGCTGCGGGTCGTCCAGGGCCCAGCCGCGCAGGACGTGCGCCAGTCCGGCCAGGTCGGCGCCGGCCTCGGCGGCCGCCCGGAAGGCGTCGGCCTCGCTGCGGTAGGCGTCCTTGACGAGTTCGGTGATCAGCTCGTCGCGGCCGTCGAAGTACCGGTAGAGCGCGGGCCCGCTCATGCCCATCCGCTTGGCGATCGCGTTGAGGGAGAGCGCGGACGCCCCCGCCGCGGCGATCTGCTCCCACGCGTGTTCCTTGACCTCCGCGCGCACCTGGCTGCGGTAGCGCTCGCGCGGGGTCGTGGTGCGCGCCTCCGGCATGGTCCGCCCGCCGCCTCTCGGCCTCCGCCCGGCCCGCCCGGCCGGGACTCACGTATCAGTTAGAAGCTATCACGACAGTGATCTGGGAGAATGCGGACATGGTCGACCTCGACGCCCTCCGCTCCCGCTTCGCCCGCGCCCTCGACGGGGCCAGGGGCTCCGCACCGGGGCCGGACCCCGCGCCGTACGCCGGGAGTCTCCTCACCCGCTGGCAGGAACCCCAGCGGCGCTACCACACCCTGGCGCACCTCACCGCGGTCCTGGACCACGTCGACGCGCTGGCCGATCACGCCGACGACCCCGACGCCGTACGGCTCGCCGCGTGGTTCCACGACGCCGTCTACCGGCCCGACCGGTCCGAGAACGAGGAGCGCTCGGCCCGGCTCGCCGAACGCGCCCTGTCCGAGGCCGGGCTCGCGGCGGAGCGGACCGCCGAGGTGGCCCGGCTGGTCCGGCTCACCGCCACCCACGCCCCGGCCGGCGACGACCGCGACGGGCAGCTGCTGTGCGACGCGGACCTGGCGGTCCTCGCCTCGCCGCCGTCGGCGTACGCGGCGTACACGGCGGCCGTGCGCGAGGAGTACCACTTCGTGCCGAACGACGCCTTCCGCGGGGGACGGGCCGAGATCCTCCGGCAACTCCTCGGCCTGCCCACCCTGTTCCACACCCCGTACGGGCGCCGGGAGTGGGAGGCGACCGCCCGCCACAACCTCGTCGGCGAGCTGGAAATGCTGTCGCTCCCGGACACCCCGGACGTCTAGCCTGCCCGGCATGCGAAGCATGGGCGGGGAACAGGTGGAAGAGGCCGTGGCGGGCGCCGTGGCGCTGCTGCGGACGGCGACGGACCGGGACTGGGAGGCGGCGCGGCCCGGACGGTCCGAGTGGAGCTGCCGGTACACGGCGGAGCACGTCGCGGGCATCCTGGTCGCCTACGCGGGCCAGCTGGCCGGACGCGCCACCGAGGCGTGGGTCCCCTTCGAGATCACTTTCGACGAGGGCACCGGCAACGAGGACGTGCTCCAGGTGCTCGAGACGGCCGGCGCGCTGCTCGCCGCCACCCTCCGCACCACCCCGCGCGGGGTGCGGGCCTTCCACCCGTACCCGCACCGCAGCGCGAACCGCGAGGGCTTCGCCGCGATGGCGGTCGCCGAGGTGTTCCTGCACACCCACGACATCGCCGAGACCCTCGGGCTGGCCTACGAGCCGCCCGCCGAGCTGTGCACGGGCGTCCTCACCCGGATCTTCCCGCACGTCCGGCCCGGCGCCGACCCCTGGCGCACCCTGCTGTGGGCGACCGGCCGCGGCGACCTCGCCGGACGCGCCCCGGTCACCGAGTGGCGCTGGCGCAACAACATGGTGATCCCGGCCGGACGGCTCACCCTCGAGGGCGTCACGCCCGCCGCCGCCGCCGACCTCGCCGCGGGCGGCGACGGCGGCTTCGCGTGGGTCGACAGCGGCCCCTTCCAGGGCACCCGGGACGCCTCCGGAGCGCTGCTGAAGACGTACGAGACGGGTACGCACCGGCCGGTGTGGGGCGTCTTCGTGCTCGTCCGGGAGGAGGACGGTCGCGCGGTCGGCGGCATGGGCTTCCACGGACCGCCGGACGAGGACGGCCGGGTGGAGATCGGCTACGACCTCTCCGAGGCGGCCCGGGGCAACGGCTACGCGACCGAGGCGCTGCGCGCCCTGTCCGCGTGGGCACTGGCACGGCAGGACGTGACGTCCGTGTTCGCGACGACGGATCCGGAGAACACCGCGTCGCAGGCCGTCATCGTCCGCGCCGGGTTCGCCCGGGTCGCCGCGGAGGACGCCGAGGGCGGCGAGCAGTTCGCCTACGAGCTGCGCGGCTGAAGACCGGAGGGACCGGAGGGACCGGAACCGGTTCCGGGGCCCGGGGAGCCCTTGCGGTGGCGCAGTCCCGCCCCGTGCAGCAGCCGCACCACCTCACGGCTGCTGACCTCCAGGGCGCCGGCGGACACCGCGTCGGCGTACCGCTGGGCGGGCAGGTCGTAGTGGTCGCGTTCGAAGGCGCGGCGCGGCACGCCCAGCAGCGCGGCGAAGGCGTGCAGTTCGGCGTAGGAGACGTCGCTGACCAGGTGCGACCACAGGCGGCCGTGTCCCGGCCAGGTCGGCGGGTCGATGTACAGCGTCACCGGAGGGGCCTCACGAAGGGGTGCCGCCGGTCGCGCCGCCGGCCGCGCCGCCCAGCGAGCCGACCGCCGCGACCTTCACGCCCGCCTTGCCGCACACCCAGTGCGGGTCGGGTCCCAGCTCGGGTTCGACGTCCAGCGCGTGCGGGTCGCCGGAGCCGCACACCGGGCACAGCGGCCAGCGGCCGTACCGCTCCAGCAGGGCGTCCTGCACGTCCTGGGCGACCAGCCCGGCCACGAACTCCGCACCCTCGGGCCACTGCTCGACCCACCAGCGCCGCTGCACGACGGACTCCTCGACCAGCGACACGACGTCCGGCTCGGCGACCTCGCCCGCCACCAGGTCGGCGAGCACGAGGGCGCGCGCGGCGTGCAGCGTCTGCTCCAGGGGGCTGATGGGATTCATACACCCATTGTGCGCACTCTTGACCCGCGGACCGAAACGAAAATATCTTTCATGAGTGACCGATGAAGTGAAGGAAACTTTCGCGCACGCGTCCGGGGGCCGCCGCGCCGCCGGTGGTGGGAACGCGCCGCCCGCGCCCGCCGCCCTCGCGGCCAAGGTCCGCACGCTGGCGCCGTCGATGACCCGGTCCATGCAACGGGTCGCCGAGGCGGTCGCCGGCGACCCGGCCGGCTGCGCGGCCCTCACGGTCACCGGCCTGGCCGAGCTGACCGGCACCAGCGAGGCGACCGTCGTACGCACCGCCCGGCTGCTCGGCTACCCCGGCTACCGCGATCTGCGCCTCGCGCTGGCCGGGCTCGCCGCCCAGCAGCAGTCCGGCCGCGCGCCCGCCATCACCACCGACATCGCGGTCGACGACCCGATCGCGGACGTCGTCGCGAAACTGGCCTACGACGAGCAGCAGACCCTCGCCGACACCGCCGCCGGTCTGGACACCGTCCAGCTCGGCGCGGCCGTCGCCGCGCTCGCCGCCGCCCGCCGCACCGACGTGTACGGCATCGGCGCCTCCGGGCTGGTCGCCCAGGACCTCACCCAGAAGATGCTGCGCATAGGGCTCATAGCCCACGCCCCGGGCGACACGCACCTCGCCGTCACCAACGCGGTGCAGCTGCGCACCGGGGACGTCGCCCTCGCGATCACGCACTCCGGGTCCACGGGGGACGTCATCGAACCGTTGCGGGTGGCCTTCGAGCGCGGCGCGACGACCATCGCCGTCACCGGCCGCCCCGACAGCCCCGTCACCCAGTACGCCGACCACGTGCTGACCACGTCCACGGCCCGGGAGAGCGAGCTGAGGCCGGCGGCGATGTCGTCGCGGACCAGTCAGCTGCTGGTCGTGGACTGCCTGTTCGTGGGGGTGGCGCAGCGGACGTACGAATCGGCCGCGCCGGCTCTGGCGGCGTCCTACGAGGCGTTGGCGCATCGGCACGGGGCGCTCCGCGGGGTTGCGGGGGACCGTAGGGCTTGAGCTTTGCGGGGGGCCGCGGGTCCGCTGTGGCTGGTCGCGCAGTTCCCCGCGCCCCTAGGTATGTACAGACACCGGACGTTGAAAAGGGCCGCATCCTCATGACCTCCACCCCCCATCACCCCGATCTGCGTTCCCAGTTGGAGACGTTGACCACCGAAGCGTTTCGGCCGGAACTGGCCGAGATCGATCAGTTGGACACGCTTGGCATCGCGCGGCTGATGAACGGCGAGGACGCCACCGTGCCCGCCGCGGTCGCCGAGCGGCTCCCCGAGATCGCCGCCGCCATCGACGCCGTGGCCGCCCGGATGGCGCGCGGCGGGCGCCTGGTCTACGCGGGCGCCGGTACGGCCGGCCGGCTCGGCGTGCTGGACGCCTCGGAGTGCCCGCCCACCTTCAACACCGCCCCCGGGCAGGTCGTCGGCCTGATCGCGGGCGGCCCGGACGCCATGGTCACCTCGATCGAGGGCGCCGAGGACGCACCGGAGCTGGCCCGCACCGACCTGGACGCGCTCGGTCTGACCGCCGACGACACGGTGGTCGGCGTCTCCGCCTCCGGGCGCACCCCGTACGCCGTCGGCGCCGTCGAGCACGCCCGCGCGCTCGGCGCCCTGACCGTCGGCGTCTCCGGCAACCGGGACAGTGCCCTGGCCGCCGCCGCCGAGCACGGCATCGAGGTGGTCACCGGGCCCGAGCTGCTCACCGGCTCGACCCGGCTGAAGGCGGGCACGGCACAGAAGCTGGTCCTGAACATGCTGTCGACGATCACGATGATCCGGCTCGGCAAGACCTACGGGAACCTGATGGTCGACGTCCGCGCCTCCAACGAGAAGCTCCGGGCCCGCTCGCGCCGCATCGTCGCGCTCGCCACGGGCGCCGCCGACGACGACGTCGAGCGTGCCCTGACGGCGGCCGGCGGCGAGGTCAAGCACGCGATCCTGGTCCTGCTGGCCGACGTGGACGGCCCGACGGCCGCCCGCCTGCTCGCGGAGTCCGACGGTCACCTGCGGGCGGCGCTCGCGGGGGCGCACGGCTGACCGCCCCGTGCCGGGCGCGCGCCCGGCACGGTCGGCGCCGTGTGCGATTCTGAAGGACATGAACCACGCCCAGCTGACCGCCCTGGGCCGCGCCCTGCGTCTCCTCGGTGAGCACGGCGAGGCCCTGACCGTCGACACGCCGGAGGCCAAGCTGCACGAGGTCCGCGCGGACCTGAAGCGTGCGCTGGACCAGCTGGAGGAGAGCGTCACGACGGCGGCCCCCAGCACGCGCTGCCCGGAGCATCCGAACGGCCCGGTCGACAAGGCCGCCCCCGACCTGTGCCTGCTGTGCGAGACCCGCCGCCGCACCGCCCGCCGCGCCGAGTACGGCGGCGGCCCGGCCCCGGCCCGCCCCACCGAACCGGTCCAGTCCCGGTACGGGATGCGGGGCGAGAGGCCGCAGCCGCAGCAGCGCTGGCTGCCCGAACTGTGGAACGGCCAGGCGTGGCAGCTGTGCGGCACCCCGCGCCGCGACCGCCGGGAGGCCGAGCTGTACATCGCGGCCCAGCTGCGGGGTCCGCACGCCGCGATGGCGTACCGGCTCGTCCACGAGTTCACGGACTATGAGGTGCTGCGGGTGTGGGGTACGCCGATGCGGGTGGACATCGAGCCGATGGGCGGCATCTGACGTGGTGAGACGGAACGACCTCCGCCGGGCCGCCCTCGTCGACGCCGCGATCGAGGTGCTGGCCGCGCAGGGTGCCCGGGGCCTGACCTTCCGGGCGGTGGACACGGAGGCCGCCGTCCCGGCCGGCACCGCGTCCAACTACTTCGCCCACCGCGACGACCTGCTCACCCAGGCGGGCGCCCGGGTCTACGAACGCCTGCACCCCGACGAGGCCACCTACGCCCGGCAGCGCACGGCGGGCCGCGACCGGGACACCTACGTCCAGTTGATGCGCGAACTGGTCGACCGCGTCGCCTCGTTCCGCACCGGCTACCTCGCCCTGCTGGAGCTGCGCCTGGAGGCCACCCGGCGCCCCGAGCTGCGCGCGCTGCTGACCGCACGCGTCCGCGAGGACGTCGCGGCCAACGTCGCCTACCACGAGGCGTCGGGCCTGCCCGGCGACGCCACGGCCGTCAAGCTGCTCATCCTCACCCTGAACTGGCTGATCGTCGAGCAGCTCACCCTGCCGGACGTGTTCACCCCGGCCGAGCGCGACGAGCTGGTGGCGGCGGCGGTCGAACGGATCGTGGCGCCGGACGGGGACCGCTAGCCGCCCGGAGACCGTTGACCGGGCGGCCCGCCGGGTCAGATCTGGTTCTCGCCGCCGTCGACGTACCAGTTGGCCCCGAGGACGAAGCTGCTCTGGTCCGAGGCGAGGAAGGCCACCACCGCCGCGACCTCCTCGGGGCGCCCCATCCGGCCGATCGCGATGCTCCCGCCGAGGTTCGCGTGGGCGGCGGACCGGTTCTCCTCACCGAAGAGGTTCGTGATCCCGGGGGTGTCGACCGGCCCCGGGGAGATCGCGTTGACCCGGACGCCGCGCCCCTTGAGCTCGTTGGCCCAGCCCCGCGCGAAGGTCCGGACGGCGGCCTTGGAGGCGGCGTACAGACTGAACGCCTCCGCGCCGTTGTCGGCGGCGGTGGAGGCGTTGAGGATCACCGACGCACCGTCGTTCAGCAGGGGGAGTGCCTTCTGCACGGTGAAGAGCGTGCCGCGCACGTTGACGCGGAACATCTCGTCGAACCGTTCCTCGGTGATCTCCTCCAGCGGCACGAGCGTGGCGATCGCCGCGTTGGCGAAGACCACGTCGAGGCCCCGGCCGCGGGCACGCACCGCGTCGTAGAGCCGGTCCAGGCCGGCCGGGTCCGAGACGTCACCGGCCACGGCCGTGACCCGCTGCGCGCCGATGGTCTCCACGGCCGCGTCCAGCGCGGTCTTGCGCCGCCCGGTGATGAACACGTGCGCGCCCTCATCCGCCAGCCGCACGGCGCTGGCCAGGCCGATCCCCGTGCTGCCGCCGGTGACGACGGCGGTCCTGCCTTCGAGCTGCCCCATGGTGAACGCCTTCCGAGAATTTTCTGTACCGCTCGGTACTGAAATGGACCGTAGCACATCCGTATCGGTCGGTACCGAAGGCGTAGGATGGGGGCATGGAGACGCGACAGAAGGGGCCGATCGGCCGGCCGAGGGGTTTCGACGCCGACGAGGCCCTGGAGAAGGCCATGCGGATCTTCTGGGAACAGGGCTACGAAGGCGCCAGCCTCACCGACCTGACCAGCGCCATGGGCATCACCCGCACCAGCATGTACGCGGCCTTCGGCAACAAGGAGGACCTGTTCCGCAAGGCGCTCCAGCGCTACGAGGAGGGCCCCGCCGCCTACGTGGCCCGCGCTCTGCGCAAGCCCACCGCCCGCGAGGTCGCCACGGCGTTCCTGAACGGCGCCGTCCACACGACCACACGCCCCGACTGCCCGTCCGGCTGCCTGGGCGTCCAGGGCTCCCTCGCCTCCGGCGAGACGGGACGCGCCGCGCGGGACCTGCTCGCCGACTGGCGCAACGGGGGCGTCGACCAACTCCGCGACCGGTTCCGCCAGGCCGTCGACGACGGCGACCTGCCGCCCGGCACCGACCCCCTGCACATCGCCCGCTACCTCATGACATTCGCCAACGGCATCTCCGTACAGGCCGCCGGGGGCGCCGCCCGGGAAGACCTCCAGCGGGTGGCCGACACGGCCCTGCGCAACTGGCCACCCGCCTGACGGCCCCTCCCTGGGGCCGTACGCTCTCCTGGGGGGACGCCCGGGACGCCGCCAAGACCCGTGCCTCAGGAACGGCGACGTCTCAGGCCGACGGCGGCCGGTACGACGAACAGGCCGAGCAGAGACCCCGGAAGGTCACACCCGCGGCCCCACCAACGGCAGCGGCGCGAACTCGTAGCCCTCCCACAGGCGTCGGGAGGTTTCCTCCGGGTACGGCGCGACCGTCGGCTCGGTGTCCAGGACCTGGACCAGGCGCCGGTCCGTGTCGTACGCGGGCCAGCCGGGGTCGCCGGTGCGGGCGAACGCCGTCCAGGAGGCGCGGAACCTCGACGACAGGGCCAGCGCCTCCTGCGACGGTTCCGCGCCGGCGAACAGGAGCCGCGCCATGTCCGCCTGGAAGGTGCCGAAGAGAAGGGGGACGTCCAGGGCGTGGCATGCGCCCAGGGCGCCGCCGTCGACCGGGGCGGGCCAGGTCAGTTCGTAGACGTGGGCCCGGCCGCCGCCCGCGAGGTGGGCCTCGGCCAGGTGCAGGGAGGGCATGCCGAACAGCCAGTCGGTCTGGACGCGTTCGTAGAGGTCGTTGGCGGAGGCGTCCGGGAACGCGGTCCGGTAGGCGTCCTCGCCGCCCGGCGCGTACAGGCGCAGCGCGGCGTTCGCACGGTCCTCGCCGATCTGCCCGAGCTTGCCGGCCATCGCGCTGAACAGCCGGTTCTCGTCCCGGTTGTGTCCGACGACCAGGTCGACGCCGCGGGACGCGCCGGACGCCAGCGCCTGCCAGGGCGCGACCGGCAGGAACTCGCCGTCCACGACCGGGGCGTACGGGGTCACCGTGGGCGCCGCCTGGCCCCAGCGGGCGACGTTGCCGGGCATCTTCGGGGTGAGCGCCTGCCCGGCCTTGACGAGGTCGGCCGGGGCGAGGTCCGAGAGGTCGGTGACGGTCGGGCGCAGGCCCACCTCGGCGGCGAGGGCGGCGCCGAGGTCCTCGGCGAGTTCGGGGGAGAAGAACGTGCCCGGCACGCTCTGTGCGACGGCCCGCCGGAAGAGTCCGGCCGCGCGGGGCATCGCGAGCAGCGCGGCCACGGATCCGGCGCCGGCCGACTCGCCGAAGACGGTGACCCGGTCGGGGTCGCCGCCGAACCCGGCGATGTTGTCCTGCACCCAGACCAGCGCCGCGATCTGGTCGAGCAGGCCCCGGTTGGCGGGGGCGCCCTCGATGTGGGCGAAGCCCTCCATGCCGACGCGGTAGTTGAGGGTCACGACGACGACGTCGCCGTCGGCGGCGATGCGGCGGGCGTCGTAGCCGGGGCTGCCGGCGTGGCCCATCTTGTAGGCGCCGCCGTAGATCCAGACCATGACGGGGCGGTGGGCGGCCGGGTCGGGGGCGGGCGTCCAGACGTTGACCGTCAGCCAGTCGTCGCCCTCGGCGGCGCCCGGGACGCCGGTGGCCCCCGCGATGCCGAGGTCCTGCGGGGGCGGCGGGCCGAAGGCGTACGCGTCGCGTATGCCGTCCCAGGTCCGGGCGCGGCGCGGGGCGGCGAACCGGGCGTCTCCCACCGGGGGTTGGGCGTAGGGGATGCCGCGGAAGACGGTGAGGCCGTCCTCGGTCCGGCCGCGTACCGCGCCGCCGGCGGTGCGCACCACGGGTTCCACTGACTCGACGTGCCCAGGGATCGTCATCCTCCGGACCCTACGCCGTGGTGCGCGCCGCGCTCGGTTCAGGGCCCGCTCAGCTCAGGGTCTTCAGGGACGCCGCGTCGTAGGGGGCGAGGGCGTCGAAGCGGCCGGTGAGGACCTTCTCGGCCCACTGCGGGTCCTGGAGCAGCGCGCGGCCGACGGCGACGAGGTCGAACTCGTCGCGTTCCATGCGGTCGAGGAGGTTGTCGAGGCCGTGTACCGGTGCGCCCTCGCCCTGGAATGCCTTGTTGAAGTCGCCGTCGAGGCCGACCGAGCCGACGGTGATGGCGGGCCTGCCGGTGAGCTTCTTGGTCCAGCCGGCGAGGTTGAGGTCGGAGTCGTCGAACTCGGGGAGCCAGTAGCGGCGGGTGGAGGCGTGGAAGGCGTCGGCACCGGCCGCGGCGAGCGGGGCGAGGACGGCCTCCAGCTGCTGCGGGGTCTCGGCGAGGCGGGCGTCGTAGGCCTCCTGCTTCCACTGGGAGTAGCGGAAGATCACGGGGAAGCCGGGGGAGACCGTCTCCCGTACGGCGGCCACGATCTCGGCGGCGAACTTCGTCCGGGCCACGGGGTCGCCGCCGTAGGCGTCGGTGCGGCGGTTGGTGCCGGACCACAGGAACTGGTCGACGAGGTAGCCGTGGGCGCCGTGGATCTCCACGCCGTCGAAGCCGATGCGCTCGGCGGCCGCGGCGGCCTCGGCGAAGGCGCCGATGACGTCGTCCAGGTCGCGCTGGGTCATCGCCCGGCCGGTGGGCTCGGTCTCGCCGATGCGCAGTCCGGAGGGGCCGACGGCGGGGGCGTCGGCGAACGGCGGCTGGCCGGCCTTGCGCACCATGCCGATGTGCCACAGCTGCGGCACGATCGTGCCGCCCGCCTCGTGCACCGCCGCGGCGACCTTCGCCCACCCGGCGAGCTGCTCCTCGCCGTGGAAGCGCGGGACGCGGTCGCTCTGCCCGGCCGAGTCGTGCCCGACGTACGTCCCCTCGGTGACGATCAGTCCGACGCCGGCGGCGGCGCGACGCGAGTAGTACGACCGCACGTCCTCGCCGGGGACGCCTCCGGGGGAGAACATCCGGGTCATCGGCGCCATCACGACGCGGTTCGGCACGGTGAGGCCGCCCAGGGTGGCGGGCCGGGCGAGCAGCCGGGCGGCGCGGGTCGCGGCCTCGTCGGTGGTAACGGTCACGTGGGGGCTCCTTCGGAGGGTGCCGTCGGGTGTGTGCGCGTGCATGCACCTTGCGTGGGCGTCAACCGCCCCGTCCCGCACCCGCATTCCGCCCGCCGCTCCCGGGAGGATGTGGTCCCGGACACGCCCGAGGGCGGTACCCCCTGCCGGAACAGGGGGTACCGCCCTCGGTACGCAGGACAGTGATCGGCCGAGAGGCGATCAGAAGTCCATGTCACCGCCCGGCATGCCGCCCGGAGCACCGGCCGCGGCGGCCTTCTCCGGCTTGTCGGCGATGACGGCCTCGGTGGTGAGGAACAGCGCGGCGATGGAGGCGGCGTTCTGCAGCGCGGAACGGGTCACCTTCGCCGGGTCGATGATGCCCTCGGCGATCATGTCGACGTACTCGCCGGACGCGGCGTTCAGGCCGTGGCCGACGGTCAGGTTGCGGACCTTCTCCACGACGACGCCGCCCTCGAGACCACCGTTGACGGCGATCTGCTTCAGCGGGGCCTCCAGGGCGAGCTTCACGGCGTTGGCGCCGGTCGCCTCGTCACCCGAGAGCTCCAGCTTCTCGAAGACCTGGGAGGCCTGGAGCAGGGCCACGCCACCACCGGCGACGATGCCCTCCTCGACGGCCGCCTTCGCGTTGCGGACGGCGTCCTCGATGCGGTGCTTGCGCTCCTTGAGCTCGACCTCGGTGGCGGCACCGGCCTTGATGACGGCCACGCCGCCGGCCAGCTTCGCCAGGCGCTCCTGGAGCTTCTCGCGGTCGTAGTCCGAGTCGCTGTTCTCGATCTCGGCGCGGATCTGGTTGACCCGGCCCTGGACCTGGTCGGCGGAGCCGGCGCCGTCCACGATCGTGGTCTCGTCCTTGGTGATGACGACCTTGCGCGCGCTGCCCAGCAGGTCCAGCGTGGCGTTCTCGAGCTTGAGGCCGACCTCCTCGGAGATGACCTCGCCGCCCGTGAGGATGGCGATGTCGCCGAGCATGGCCTTGCGGCGGTCGCCGAAGCCCGGGGCCTTGACGGCGACGGACTTGAAGGTGCCGCGGATCTTGTTGACGACCAGGGTCGACAGGGCCTCGCCCTCGACGTCCTCGGCGATGATCAGCAGCGGCTTGCCCGACTGCATGACCTTCTCCAGGAGCGGCAGCAGGTCCTTGACGTTGCCGATCTTGGAGTTGGCGATCAGGATGTACGGGTCGTCGAGCGACGCCTCCATACGCTCCATGTCGGTGGCGAAGTACGCCGAGATGTAGCCCTTGTCGAAGCGCATACCCTCGGTGAGCTCCAGCTCCAGACCGAAGGTCTGGGACTCCTCGACGGTGATGACGCCTTCCTTGCCGACCTTGTCCATGGCCTCGGCGATGAGCTCGCCGATCTGGGTGTCGGCGGCGGAGATGGAGGCCGTGGAGGCGATCTGCTCCTTGGTCTCGACGTCCTTGGCCTGCTCCAGCAGGGCGGCGGAGACGGCCTCGACGGCCTTCTCGATGCCGCGCTTCAGGGCCATCGGGTTGGCGCCGGCCGCGACGTTGCGCAGGCCTTCCTTGACCAGGGCCTGGGCGAGAACGGTCGCGGTGGTCGTACCGTCACCGGCGACGTCGTCCGTCTTCTTGGCGACTTCCTTGACCAGCTCGGCGCCGATCTTCTCGTACGGGTCCTCGAGCTCGATCTCCTTGGCGATGGAGACACCATCGTTGGTGATCGTGGGGGCGCCCCACTTCTTCTCGAGGACGACGTTGCGGCCCTTGGGGCCGAGCGTCACCTTGACGGCGTCCGCGAGCTGGTTCATGCCGCGCTCGAGGCCGCGCCGCGCCTCCTCGTCGAACGCGATGATCTTGGCCATGTGAAGTGGTCCCTCCAGGACTGGGGGTGATTCCTTCGGACCGCGCCCGCGCCCGCGACGGACGGCTCGCCTGCCGTGCGGTTCCTTCCCCACCCGGCCTGCGGGCCTCACCGACCCGGTCCTTCGTTGTCACTCTCACCTTCAGAGTGCTAACGCAATGATTAGCACTCGGCATGCCCGAGTGCAAGGTGCGCCCGCAAAGCGGGCTCGTTGAGGGGTGGTGGTCGGGTGACGGGCGGGCGCAAGCGCCTCTCGGGGATCGGAGTCCGTGGTCCGCCACCCGCGAACAGCGCCGCGGGGCCCGTCCGGGCAGGCCGAAGGGCCCGTACCCAGCGGGTACGGGCCCTTCGGATGAAGACCGGGTGCTGTGGTGGCCGCGCGTCTCAGGCGCTGAGGCGAACCATGTCGGCCTGCGGGCCCTTCTGACCCTGCGAGATCTCGAACTCGACCCGCTGGCCTTCTTCGAGGGTGCGGTAGCCGTCCATCTGAATCGCGCTGTAGTGGACGAATACATCCGCACCACCGTCGACCGCGATGAAGCCGTACCCCTTCTCCGCGTTGAACCACTTGACGGTGCCCTGAGCCATGCCTAACTCCCCTATTACTGGCCCTTGCACAGATCCGCACTTCGCGAACCCGGGTCAGACCTCGCCCCCCACGACTGGGGGCGTGCGCCGGAACGCGTCGACCGCGGCTGAATGTATCTGTCCAACTGCCGTCTGCAACAGGTCAGTCGGACGAGAAATCTGGACGTACCCGGTCCGGAATATGGCGAACATTCGCCTGAATACGGGTCAAGTCAGGGCACGCAAAGGGAGCAAAAGCCGCGAAACACGCCCGCACTTTGGCTACTTCTTGTCGGACGGTCGGCAGGAATTCAAGGTTCCCGATCTCGTGATCGGGAGCGCGTTCCCCAACTCTACCGTGCTCAACCACATGGAATTGCCCCCTCCGTTTCTCTTACGGAGAGGGCAATACGCACTACGAGACGTGTGCGCGGTGGGATCAGCCGCCGGCGACCGCCGGGATGATCGAGACGCCCGCGCCGTCCGGGGTCGCGGTCTGGAGGCCCTGCTCGAAGCGGACGTCGTCGTCGTTGACGTAGACGTTGACGAAGCGGCGCAGCTTGCCCTGGTCGTCCAGGACGCGGGCGGCGATGCCGGTGTGGTTCTTCTCCAGGTCGGAGATGACCTCTCCGAGGTTGGCGCCGTCGGCGCTGACCTCGGCCTTGCCGCCGGTGTAGGTGCGCAGGATGGTCGGGATGCGAACGGTCACGCTCATGCGAGGCCAGCCTCTCGGAAGGAGTCCAGGTTGGGGCGGATCGTCGCGGTCAGGCCGGTGCCGGCCACCGCGTCGAGGGTCTTCAGGCCGTCGCCGGTGTTCAGGACGACGGTGGTGAGCGACGGGTCGAGCACGCCGTCCTCGATCAGCTTCTTCGTGACGCCGACCGTCACGCCGCCCGCGGTCTCCGCGAAGATGCCCTCCGTGCGGGCGAGCAGCTTGATCGCGTCCACGACCTGCTCGTCGGTCACGTCCTCCACGGCGCCGCCGGTGCGGCGGGCGATGTCCAGGACGTAGGGGCCGTCGGCCGGGTTGCCGATGGCCAGCGACTTGGCGATGGTGTTCGGCTTCTGCGGGCGGACCACGTCGTGGCCCGCCTTGTACGCGGTGGAGACCGGCGAGCAGCCCTCGGCCTGCGCACCGAAGATCTTGTACGGCTTGTCCTCGACCAGGCCGAGCTCGATCAGCTCCTTCAGCCCCTTGTCGATCTTGGTCAGCTGGGAGCCGGACGCGATCGGGACGACGAGCTGGTCGGGCAGCCGCCAGCCGAGCTGCTCGCAGATCTCGTAGGCGAGCGTCTTGGAACCCTCGGCGTAGTACGGGCGCAGGTTGACGTTGACGAAGCCCCAGCCCTCACCGGCCGGGTCGCCGATCAGCTCGGAGCAGAAGCGGTTCACGTCGTCGTAGTTGCCCTCGATGCCGACCAGCTCGCCGCCGTAGACGGCGGCCATGACGACCTTGCCCTGCTCCAGGTCGTGCGGGATGAACACGCAGGAGCGGAAGCCGGCGCGGGCGGCGGCGGCGCCGACGGCACCCGCGAGGTTGCCGGTGGAGGAGCAGGAGAGGGTGGTGAAGCCGAAGGCGCGGGCGGCCTCGATGGCCTGGGCGACGACGCGGTCCTTGAAGGAGTGCGTGGGGTTGCCGGAGTCGTCCTTGACGTACAGCCCGCCGGTGACGCCCAGCTCGCGGGCGAGGTTGTCGGCCTTGACGAGCTTGGTCCAGCCGGGGTTGATGTTCGGCTTGTCGGCCACGTCGGCGGGGACGGGCAGGAGGGGGGCGTAGCGCCAGATGTTCGCGGGGCCGGCCTCGATGCGCCGACGCAGTTCCTCGGTGTCGTACGCCGAGAAGTCGTAGGCGATCTCGAGGGGGCCGAAACACTCCTCGCAGGCGAAGACCGGTCCGAGCGGGACCCGGTGGCCGCACTCCCGGCAGCTCAGCGCCGCGGCGGGGCCGAGGTCGACCGCTGCGGCCGTGGCGTTCGCGGGGTTCCCGGAGTTCGGGGTGGATTCGGCAGTCTGCACAGCCATGGAGGCGAGGCCCTTTCTCCTCATCTTCCTCACGACGCATCTCGCCGTGAGACGGATTTGGCACCTTCCCTAGCCGGGAGCCTCGCCACGTCTGCGTGACAAGAGCCGGCTGGAGGGTTGCCGGGGCTTCATCGGGCCGTATCCCTCTGCCCCTCTGGATGAGCGGTATGTGGTTGTTTTTCGGTTGTGCGCGCGGCGACCCCGGCATGCGGTGGCCCCACGCGTTGTTCAAGACTGTAACCGAAGGCCAGGGCGGTTGAGATAGTCGTCCGTACCGCGAGATGGATCACAAAGGAGCCAGGGGACGTGCTGGAAGAAGTCGAGCGCTGGCTGAACGCACGCTCCTGGTCCGCCGGGGACCGGCCGATCCAGCAGCTTCTGTCCGCCAAGCACGCCACCGGGCAGTCGGTCAGCGTGGTCCTTCCCGCACTGGACGAGGAGGCGACGGTCGGCGAGATCGTCGCGGTCGTCCGGCGGGAGCTGATGCTGCGGAACCCGCTCGTCGACGAGATCGTGGTGGTGGACTCCGGTTCGAGCGACCGTACGTCGGAGGTCGCCGCCGCGGCGGGCGCGCGGGTCGTGCACCGGGACGCGATCCTGCCCCGCATACCCGCCGTGCCGGGCAAGGGCGAGGTGCTGTGGCGTTCGCTGCTGGTCACCGGCGGCGACATCGTGTGCTTCGTCGACGCCGACCTGCGCGAGTTCTCCCCGGACTTCGTCTCCGGGATCGTGGGCCCGCTGCTCACCGACCCGGACGTGCACCTGGTCAAGGCCATGTACGACCGTCCGCTGGACGGAGCGGCCGGGCAGGGCGGCCGGGTCACCGAGCTGATGGCCCGCCCGCTGCTCAACCTGCACTGGCCGCGGCTGGCCGGGTTCGTCCAGCCGCTGGGCGGCGAGTACGCGGCCCGGCGCTCGCTGCTGGAACGGCTGCCCTTCCCCGTCGGGTACGGCGTCGAGCTGGGCATGCTGGTCGACGCCCTGCACCTGGTGGGCCTGGACGCGCTCGCGCAGGTCGACGTCGGCGTCCGCGTCCACCGCCACCAGGACGGGCGGGCCCTGGGCCGGATGGCCGCGGCGATCTACCGCACCGCGCAGCTCCGGCTGGCCCGCGGCCACCTGGTCCGGCCTACCCTCACCCAGTTCGAACGGGGCGTCGACGGCTTCGAGCCGCACACCTACGCGGTGGACACCGAGGAACGGCCCCCGATGACGGAGATCGCGGAGTACGCGGCCCGGAAGGTGGCCTGAGGACGGCCCGGGAGCGCGCATGGCGTCCCCCGGAACGCAGAGGTGACGCGTGGGCACGTTTGAGGTTTTCGGGGCCGGGCTAGGTTGAGGCGTATGGCTTCAAGCTTCGGTGCTGCTCAGGTGCTGGTCGCCTCCAATCGGGGGCCGGTCTCGTACGAGGTGCGGGAGGACGGGTCGCTGCACGCCCGACGGGGTGGTGGCGGGCTGGTCTCGGGACTGTCGGCCATCGGGCCGGACGCCGGGGCGCTGTGGGTGTGCTCGGCGCTGTCCGACGGCGACCGCGAGGCGGTGCGGCGCGGGGTCGGCGAGGACGGCGTGCGGATGCTGGACGTACCGGCGGACGTGCACGCGGACGCGTACAACGGGATCGCCAACTCGGTGCTGTGGTTCGTGCACCACATGCTGTACCAGACGCCCCTGGAGCCGGTCTTCGACGCGGAGTTCCGGCGGCAGTGGGCCTCCTACGAGGCGTACAACCGGGCGTTCGCCCGGGCGCTGGCCGAGGAGGCCGCCGAGGGTGCGGTCGCGATCGTGCAGGACTACCACCTGACGCTGGTGCCGGGGATGCTGCGCGAGCTGCGGCCCGATCTCAGGATCGGCCACTTCTCGCACACGCCGTGGGCCCCGGTCGACTACTTCCGGCTGCTGCCGGACGACATCGCCGAGCAGGTGCTGCGCGGGATGCTGGGCGCCGACCGGCTCGGGTTCCTCACCCGGCGGTGGGCCGACGCGTTCACCGCCTGCTGCGACGCCCTGGTGGGCGGGACCGGCGGCACGGAGACCGGCGTGCACGGGCTCGGCGCCGACGCGGACTTCCTGCGCGGGCGGTCGCACGAGGCCGACGTCGAGGAGCGGATGGCGGCGCTGCGGGAAGAGATCGGCACCGCACCGGACGGCGGGACGCGCCGGGTCGTCGTGCGGGTGGACCGGACGGAGCTGTCCAAGAACATCGTGCGGGGGCTGCTGGCGTACCGGGAGCTGCTGGCGGAGCGGCCGGAGTGGCGGGAGCGGGTGGTGCACGTCGCGTTCGCCTACCCGTCGCGGCAGGACCTCGCCGTGTACCGGGACTACACGGCCGAGGTGCGGCGGGTCGCGGACGCGGTCAACGAGGAGTTCGGCACAGCGGGGTGGACGCCGGTCGTACTGCACGTGAAGGACGACTTCGCGCGGTCGCTGGCGGCGTACCGGCTGGCGGACGTGGCCCTCGTCAATCCGGTGCGGGACGGGATGAACCTCGTCGCGAAGGAGGTCCCGGTCGTCTCCGACGCGGGGTGCGCGCTGGTGCTGTCGCGGGAGGCGGGGGCGTTCGAGGAGCTGGGCGAGGACTCCGTCGTCGTCAACCCGTACGACGTGACGGGGACGGCCCGGGCCCTGGACGAGGCGTTGCGCCTGTCGGCGGGAGAGCGGGCCGAGCGGTCGAAGCGGCTGTCCGCCGCCGCCACCGCGTTGCCTCCGGCCCGGTGGTTCCTGGATCAGCTGGAGGCATTGCGGGGCTGAGAGAGGCGGGCGCCGGTCACCGTGCCTGGACGGGCGGGCAGTAGCCGGTGTCCTCGCCGATGGAGTTGATCTCGGCGTTCGACCGGGAGTCGTCCGCGTAGTTCACCTGGTCCGTGCACTTCACGCCGTCCTGCTTCGGGGTGCCGGACGGCGTGCCGGCGGACTGCGGCGCGGGGCAGGTGCCGGTGTCCTCGCCGATGGAGTTGATCTCGGCGTTCGACCTCGGGTCGCCGGCGTAGTCCTTCTGGTCCGTGCACTTCTCCCCGCTGTCCTTCGGGGCGTCCGGGGCCGCGCCGCCGCCCGACCGGGGCGCGGGGCAGGTGCCGGTGTCCTCGCCGATGGAGTTGATCTCGGCGTTCGACCTCGGGTCGCCGGCGTAGTCCTTCTGGTCCGTGCACTTCTCCCCGTTGCCCTTCGAGGCGTCCGAGGAGGTGCCGGTGGTGGCGGCGGGGGACTGTGCGGTGCTCGTGGCGGTGGTGGCGGGGGCGGCGTCGTCGGTACCGCCGTTGCCGCCGTTGCCGCAGGCGGTCAGTGAGAGGCCGAGGGCCAGGGCGGCGAGGGCGAGCATCGGGGTCTTCCGAGCGGGCATGACGTATTCCTCCACGGTTCTGTGCCTGGCCGAGCAGGCCTTACGGCATCCAAGAGCGCAGGGGCACCGGTCCGGGTTCCCCCGCCGGTGCCGTCAGGACACGCCTGTGACATGCGGGGGAACCGTTCGTGACGTTGTCTCAGGCGAGTCGGCTCGCGAGGGCGGACAGCAGGGCCACCACCCCGGCCGGGCCGGGCACCTCCAGGTCGGCGCGCTCCCTGAGTTCCGTCACCTCGTCGCTGCCGCTGCAGACCAGGAGGCCGGGGGTGCCCTCCTCCCGGAGGGTGTCGACCGCCGCGTAGGCCGGGAGGTCGCCGAGGTCGTCACCGGCGAAGAGGACGGACCCGGCGTCGAGGGCGTGCGCGTACGACCGCAGGGCCGCGCCCTTGTCCATGCCGGGCGGGCGCAGCTCCAGGACCATGCGCCCCGGTTCGACGATCAGGCCGTGCCGGGAGGCCAGGTCGGTGAGCGGGGCCCGCAGGGTGTCGAAGGCGGCCTGCGGGTCGGGGGCGCGGCGGGTGTGGACGGCGACCGCGTGGCCCTTGTCCTCGGTCCACGTGCCCTGTGCCGCCGCCCCGGACCGCTCCAGCAGCTCCGGCAGCCCGGCGCGGACGGCGGCGACGCCGGGGTGCGGTTCGGGTGTGGTGAGGGTGCCGGTGGCGGCGTCCCAGCGCTCGGCGCCGTAGTGGCCGAGGACGACGAGGTGGTCGAGGCCGGGGACGTCCGCGAAGCCGCCGTGGTGGACGGCAGTCTCGGCGGGGCGGCCGGTGATCACCGCGATCGAGGCGACCTTCGGGGCCAGGGCCGCGAGCGCCGGTACGGCCTCCGGGTGGGCGCGGGCCCGGTCCGGGTCGGGCACGATCGGGGCGAGCGTGCCGTCGAAGTCCAGCGCGATCACCGCGCGGCCGGGGCGGGCGAGGAGGGCGTCGAGCCCCTCGCGTCCGGCGGCCGTCGCGGGCGTCGGCAAGGAGTGCGGGGCGTGCGGGGAGTCGTCTCGGGTGGAGTCCTGGTGGCTGCCCATACCGCGAACCTATCCCGCGGCCGCCGGTCCCACGCGTCGCCGCGGACTCAGCGGTCCGTGCGGCCTCAGCGGTCCGCGCGGCGGGATTCCCGCACCCGGCGCAGGCGGTTGACCGTCACCGGGTCGCAGGCCAGGGCGCGGGGGTCGTCGAGGAGGGCGTTGAGGAGCTGGTAGTAGCGGACGGGGGCCAGGCCCAGCTCCTCGCGGACGGCGCGCTCCTTGGCGCCGGGGCCGGAGAAGCCCCGGCGTTCCAGCGCGAGGATGCCGCGTTCCCGCTCGGCCAGCTCTCCCGGGTCCATGTACGGCACCGTACCGCCCGCCACCGACAGCGGCGGCCGCTACTCGGCGCTGCCCGCCCGCATCGCCGTCGCCTGGAGCTGTCCCAGGACCTCCTTGGGGCTGCCGCCCGGGGCGACCGCCTGGCCGATGCGCTTCTTGACGTCCGCGCTGACCGACGCCCAGGAGGTCTTGCCGACCGGGTACAGCTCGGAGAGCAGCAGCTCGTCCAGGAACGGCTTGAGGTTCCTGTCCTCCGCCGCGGTGCTCATGGTCCGGGACGCCGAGGTGGTCACCGGCAGCAGGTCGTACTCGCGGGAGAAGTCGAGGACGTTCTCCTCGCTGTAGACGAAGTCGAGGAAGTCGCCGATCTCCTCCTGGTGGCCGTTCTTCCTGAAGGCCGTCATCCAGTCGGAGACGCCGAGGGTGCTCGTGCTCTCGCCGTCGGCGCCGGGGGTGGTCACCATGCCGTACTTCACGCCCTTGTCGGATGCCGCCTTCATCAGCGAGGGGTGGCCGTTGAGCATGCCGACGTCGCCGTTCGCGAAGGCGGCGAAGGCGTCGGCGCGGTCGAGTCTGCCGGGCGCGACGGGGCCGGTGAGGCCCTTGCCGACCAGTTCGTCCCGCAGCCAGGTGAAGGTGGTGACGTTCTGCGGCGAGTCGAGGGAGTAGGTGCCGACGTCGTCGGTGTAGCCGCCCCCGCCGCTGAGCATCCACTGCATCGTCTCGGCCTGGGCCTCCTCGGCGCCCAGCGGCAGGGCGTACGGGTACTTCACGCCCTTCTCGTCGAGCGCCTCGGCGGCGTCGGCGAGGTCGTCCCAGGACTTGGGCGGCTGGAGACCGGCCTTGTCGAAGAGGGTCTTGTTGTAGAAGAGCACCCGGGTGGAGGCCGCGAAGGGCAGTCCGTACTGCACCCCGTTGACCTGGCCCGCGCCCGCGAGCTGGGAGACGAAGTCGGCCTGGACCGGGATGGAGAGCACGTCGTCGGCCGCGTAGAGCAGGTCCTTGTCGGCGTAGTCGGAGTAGGCGCCGATCTGCGCCAGGTCGGGCGCCTTGCCCGCCTCGACCAGCTCGCGGACCTTGCGGTCGACGTCGTTCCAGGAGTAGACGGTGACGTCCACGTGCACGTCGGGGTTCTTGGCCTCGTAGGACTCGGCCAGATCGTCCCAGTACTTCTGGGAGCTGTTGTCCTTGCCGTCGCCGTAGTCGGCGGCGACGAGCCGGAGGGTCACTCCGTCGGAGTCGCCGGTGAGTCCACAGCCGCCGAGGACCGCCGTCATGCCCAGTGCGGACACCGCCGCGATCGTTCCTGTCCTACGCCGCCGCACCCGAAATCCCCAACCCTGCGCCCGTCCGCTTACCGGATTAAGGTCTACACCACGCGAGTGGACTAGACCTCTCCCGGGTAGACGGGCCACACTGTCCCCGTGAGACATGTCATCGCCCTCGATGTGGGCGGCACCGGGATGAAGGCCGCCCTGGCGGGGCCGGAGGGCGAACTGCTGCACCAGGCCCGCCGGGCCACCGGTCGCGAGCGGGGACCCGAGGCCGTCGTCGCGGGCATCCTGGACTTCGCCGCCGAGCTGCGGGCCTACGGCGCCGACCGGTTCGGCGAGCCGGCCCGCGCCGCGGGCGTCGCCGTCCCCGGCATCATCGACGACGAGCACGGCGTCGCCGTGTACGCGGCCAACCTCGGCTGGCGCGACGTGCCGCTGCGGTCGCTGCTCGGCGACCGGCTGGGCGGCATTCCGGTCGCCCTCGGCCACGACGTGCGCACCGGAGGGCTCGCCGAGGGCCGGGTCGGGGCCGGGAAGGGCGCCGACCGGTTCCTGTTCGTGCCGCTGGGCACCGGTATCGCGGGCGCCATCGGCATCGACGGGCGGGTCGAGTCGGGCGCCCACGGCTTCGCGGGCGAGATCGGCCACGTGGTCGTGCGTCCCGGCGGCATCCCGTGTCCGTGCGGGCAGCGCGGCTGTCTGGAGCGGTTCGCGTCCGCGTCGGCGGTCAGCCAGGCGTGGGCCGAGGCCTGCGGCGACCCGGACGCGGACGCAGCCGACTGCGCCAAGGCCGTCGAGTCGGGCGACGCCCGCGCCCTCGCCGTGTGGCAGGACGCCGTGGACGCGCTCGCCGACGGGCTGGTCACCGCGCTCACTCTGCTGGACCCGCGCGTCCTGATCATCGGTGGCGGCCTCGCCGAGGCGGGGGAAACCTTGTTCACACCGCTGCGGGACGCCGTCCGGCGTCGCGTCACCTTCCAGAAGCTGCCGGAGATCGTCCCCGCCGCACTGGGGGACACCGCCGGCTGCCTGGGTGCCGGGCTGATGGCCTGGGACCTGCTCGAAGCCGGTCCGCAGGGGACCGGTTCGCGGGGCATCGCCCCCCAGCGCTCCGACCCCCCGCGCACCGGTGCGCACCGCACGGATCCGCACAGCACCGACCCGCACAGCACCTCTCCTACGACCGTGACTCCCCCGGAGGTAACCACCTGATGGCCCCAAGCAAGGTTCTCGCCGGTGCCCGGGTGGTACTGCCCACCGGGACCGTGGACGACGGCCGCGTGATCGTCGACGGCACGCGGATCGCGGACACGGCGTCCCCGCAGGCAGACGTCCTCGACCTGTCGGGCCACTGGGTGGTCCCCGGCTTCGTCGACATCCACAACCACGGCGGCGGCGGCGCGTCCTTCACCAGCGGCACCCCCGAGGAGATCCTCCGGGGCGTCGAGACCCATCGCCGGCACGGCACGACCACACTGGTCGCCTCCGCCGTCACCGGTGAACTGGACTTCCTCGCCCGGCGTGCCGGGGTGCTCGCCGAGCTGGCCGAGCAGGGTGACATCGTTGGCATCCACTTCGAGGGGCCGTTCATCTCCCCGTGCCGCAAGGGCGCGCACGACGAGCAGTTGCTGCGCGACCCGGATCCGGCCGAGGTGCGCAAGCTGATCGACGCGGCGCACGGCCACGCGAAGATGGTGACGCTGGCCACGGAGCTGCCGGGCGGCCTGGACTCCGTGCGGCTGCTCGCCGAGCACGGGGTGATCGCCGCGGTCGGGCACACCGACGCCACCTACGAGCAGACGGTCCAGGCGATCGACGCGGGCGCCACCGTCGCCACGCACCTCTTCAACGCGATGCCCCCGCTCGGCCACCGCTCCCCCGGTCCGATCACGGCGCTGCTCGAGGACGAGCGGATCACCGTCGAGCTGATCAACGACGGCACGCACCTGCACCCGGCCGCGCTCCAGCTGGCCTTCCACCACGCGGGCGCGGACCGGGTCGCCTTCATCACCGACGCGATGGACGCGGCCGGCTTCGGCGACGGCCGCTACCTGCTGGGCCCGTTGGAGGTCGAGGTCTCGGACGGCGTGGCCCGGCTGGTGGAGGGCGGCTCGATCGCGGGCTCCACGCTCACCCTGGACCGCGCGTTCAAGCGGGCGGTGACGGTGGACAGGCTGCCCGTCGGGGACGTCGTCGCGGCGATCTCCGCCAATCCGGCGCGGCTGCTGGGCCTGTCCGACCGCATCGGCTCCCTGGAACCCGGCCGGGACGCCGACCTGGTCGTCCTGGACGACGCCTTCGACGTGGTGGGCGTGATGCGCCGGGGCGAATGGGTGGTCGATCCCCAACTGGGCTGATCCGTCCCCGGGTCCGCCACCCGAGCGAGGGACGGCGGGGGACCCGGGGGCTGGGCCCGCCACCATCCGTTTGGCATGATCGTGTCCACACGGCAGCCGCAGGCGATCGGGGGAGGTCGACCCAGGTGATCCTCACCGTCACGCTCAACACCGCTCTCGACATCACCTATCGGGTCGCCGGCCTGAGGCCGCATGCCTCCCACCGGGTCACCGGGGTGACGGAGCGGCCCGGCGGCAAGGGGCTGAACGTGGCCCGCGTGCTGGCGGCCCTCGGGCACGAGGTGACGGTCACCGGCTTCACGGGCGGCACCACCGGCCGCCTCGTGAGCGAGGGGCTGACCGGCGTCCACGGGGTGAGCGACGCGCTCGTGCCGGTCGCCGGGCCGACGCGGCGCACCATCGCCGTCGTCGACGAGCGCACCGGCGACACCACCCAGCTCAACGAGCCCGGCCCGACCGTGACCCCCGCCGAGTGGAACGCCTTCCAGGAGGCGTACGAGGACCTGCTGGCCGGCGCCGCCGCGGTGGCCCTGTGCGGCAGCCTGCCGCCGGGCGTCCCGGTGGGCGCGTACGCCGGGCTGGTGCGCGCCGCGCGTACCGCGGGTGTGCCGGTGCTGCTGGACACGAGCGGGGAGCCGCTGCGGCGGGGCCTCGCCGCCCGTCCGGACCTGATCAAGCCGAACGCCGACGAGCTGGCCGAGCTGACCGGCTCGCACGAGCCGCTGCGGGCCACGCAGGCGGCCCGGCGCCGCGGTGCCCGCTCGGTGGTGGCCTCGCTGGGCGCCGAGGGGCTGCTCGCGGTGACGCCCGAGGGCCGCTGGCGGGCCGCGCCGCCCGCTCATGTCCGCGGCAACCCGACCGGTGCGGGCGACTCCGCGGTCGCGGGTCTGCTCTCCGGCCTGGTCGAGCAGCTGCCCTGGCCGGACCGGCTGGCCCGCGCGGTGGCACTGTCGGCGGCGACGGTGCTGGCGCCGGTGGCGGGCGAGTTCGACCGGGCGGCGTACGAGGAGCTGCTCGGGCGCGGCGTCGCGGTGACGGCGGAGGCGGGCGCCGCCTGACGGCGCCGGGCCCGCGGGCCCTACTCCTTGACCTGGCCCTTCTTCAGGGAGAACTGGTCCAGCAGGACGTTGCACTTGTCGCCGTCGGCGCAGGACAGCGTGACCGTGTTGGTGCCCTTGTTGAGGGTGGGCCAGGCGTAGGTCTTGGTCCAGCCCTTGGCGAAGTCGCCGTCCTCGGCGTGCGCGAAGTTGCCGAGGTTGAGCTTGCTGCCGAACTCCTTGCCGTTGACCATCAGGGTCATCGACTGGTCCTCGCCGGCCGCGCTGTACTTGGTGAAGAGGGTGTAGACGCCGTCCTCGGGGATGCCGTCGATGGTCCAGGTGACCGAGGCGCCCGGCTGGTTGAGGCTGGTGACGTAGGTGCCGCCGTCCGACTCGGCGCCCTCGACGTCCGACGCGGTGGTCACGCCGGGCGACAGGCTCAGCGCCTTCGCGTCGGCGGCCGGCAGCTCGACCTCCTCCTGGGCGTCGTCGCTCGCCGACGGGCTGGGCTCGGTCGACTGGGACTGGGTGGGGGCGGTGTCGCCGCCCGCCTCGTTGCCGCCCTTGTCGTCGTCGGAGCCGCTGCTCGTCATGACCACGACGATGCCGACGACCACGGCGGCGACGACCGCGACCGCGCCGATCAGCAGGCCCTTGGTGTTGGGGCCGCGGCGCCCGCCGCCCCCGCCGTGCCCGGAGGGCTGCTGCGGCCCACCGGGACCGCCGCCGCCGGGGAAGGTCTCGGGCGCGGCGTAGTGCGCGTTCGGCTGCCCGTACGCCCCCTGCGGCTGGCCGTAGGCGCCCTGCTGGGGCGGGGCGGCCTGGCCGTGGGCGGCGGTCTGCGCGCCGGGGCCCTGCGGTGCGCCGTACTGCCGTGTGCCGACGGGACGCACCCGGTTGACGGAGTTCGGGTAGCCGTAGCCACCGGACGGCGGCTGGGCCCCGTTGGCCTGCCCGTCGGCGTAGAGGTAGCCGAAGGGGTCGTCGTCCTCGGGCGTGCTCGCGCCGTTGTTGCCGGGCGTCATCCCTTGGTCTCCTAACCAGATGCGGTGCGTGGTGCGGTACGGGTGTGAGAGGGCGAGCCTACCCTCCCCCACTGACCCGAAAGGGTGACTCAGACCGCATCAGCGCGCTGACCTGGTGATCATCCGGCTCGGCGATGCTGTTTGGGACGAGATCGTTTCTCGACGTACATCCGTTCGTCGGCGGACTTCAGCACTTCGTCCGCCGTCATGCCGCAGTGGGCCCAGCCGATGCCGAAGCTGGCGCCCACGCGGACGGCCCGGCCCTCGGCCCGGATCGGCTGGATGATCTCGCCCCGCAGCCGTACCGCGAGGTCCTCGGCGTCGGCCCGGCCGAGCCCGTTGGCGAGGATCACGAACTCGTCGCCGCCGAGGCGGGCCACGGTGTCGCCGTCGCGGACGCCTGCGCTGAGCCGCCGGGCGACCTCGATGAGGACCGCGTCGCCCGCGTTGTGCCCGAAGCGGTCGTTGATCGACTTGAAGCCGTCCAGGTCGCAGAAGAGGACCGCGAGTCCCTTGGTGCCGTCGTCGCGGCCGCCCTCCTCGGGGGCGACGGCGTGCACGTGGTGGTCGAAGGCGCCGTACGGCTCGGCGACCGCGGCGAAGTCGAAGGTGTGGCCGCCGGAGTCGAGGACGGCGGGGTGCCCGTAGGCGGCGTCCATGGCGTCGGCCACGGCCGCGTGCGAGGACTGCGGGCGCCGGCACAGCCGGGCGGCGAGCCGGGAGCGCAGCTCGGCGCTGTTGGGCAGGCCGGTGAGGGAGTCGTGGGAGGCGCGGTGGGCGAGCTGCAGCTCGCGGCGCTTGCGTTCCTCTATGTCCTCGACGTGGGTGAGCAGGAAGCGCGGCCCGTCGGCGGCGTCGGCGACGACGCTGTTGCGCAGCGAGACCCAGACGTACGTGCCGTCGCGGCGGCCCAGGCGCAGCTCGGCCCGGCCGCCCTCGGCGGAGGTGCGCAGCAGGGTGCCGATGTCCTCGGGGTGGACGAGGTCGGAGAAGGCGTAGCGGCGCATCGAGGAGGCGCGGCGGCCCAGCAGGCGGCACAGGGCGTCGTTGGTGCGCAGGATGCGGCCGTGCTGGTCGCCGCCCATCTCGGCGATGGCCATCCCGGAGGGGGCGTACTCGAAGGCCTGCCGGAAGCTTTCCTCGCTGGCCCGCAGGGCCTGCTGGTCGCGCTCCAGGCGGACCAGGGCGCGCTGCATGTTGGAGCGGAGCCGGGCGTTGCTGATCGCGATGGCGGCCTGGAACGCGTACATCTGCAAAGCCTCGCGGCCCCAGGCGCCGGGGCGGCGGCCGTTGCGGGGCCGGTCCACGGACAGGACGCCGATCAGCTCGCCGCTGTTGCCGGCGCCCTGCGGGCCCGGCGCGTACATCGGGGCGAAGAGCCGGTCCGAGGGGTGCCACTCGTCCTCGAAGCGGGGCGCGGGCCCGTCGGTGTACCACTGCGGGACGTCGTCGTCGTCGAGGACCCAGCCCTCGGTGTGGGGTATGAAGATCAGGTCGCCCCACTGCTCGCCCATGCCCAGGCGCCGGTCCCAGGACTCGCGGGAGCCGGAGCGGCCGGTGATGAGCGCCTCGGCGGCCGTGTTGCCGGCGAAGGCGGCGACGACCAGGTCGCCGTCGGGGCCGACCAGGTTGACGCACGCCAGCTCGTACCCGAGGGCCTGGACGACGCCGTCCGCGACGGCCTGAAGCGTGTCGGCCAGGCTGCGGGCCTTGTTCATGTCGGCCATGGCCTGGTGCAGTTGCCGCAGGGACGCAAGGCGGACGTAGGGCTCCGAGTCGGTCTCCATGCTCGCCCTCCCCCCGAGACCTCGCAGTGAATCAAGGGTTCTCTTCGGCGCCTTTACTGAGGGTGCCTCGGATCGTGCTCTTGCAGGTTCCCCGTCACTGAATCACAGCGCGCTCCCCACTCGGTACACAGGGTCAACAATTACCGCCCCTTGTGACTCAAGTCACAGGGAAAGATGAACAATTGAGAGGGGATTCCGCGGTTTCCCCGTGTGTTTACCGAACGCAAAGTTTGTGGGTATGCGCACGCCTCCTCCCATGGTCCTAGGTCCCGGTTGGGACCGGGGCCCGATGCCCGGCCCACGCACCGGAGATTAGCGTGACGGGGTGTCGAACACTCCGTCTCTCACGTCTCCCGCGTCCCCCGCGTCCCCGTTGCCGTCGCCCGCCTCCGGGCATGCTGAGGGGGTGAGCAACGAGGAGTTCCGTGCCGCCATGTCCCGGCTGGCCTCGGGTGTGGTCCTGGTGACCGCGCAGGAGCCGCCGCTGGACCCCGACGACCCGCTGGCGCCGCGCGGCGAGGACGTCGGGATGACGGCCACCGCCTTCATGTCGGTGTCCCTGGACCCGCCGCTGGTCCTGGTCAGCCTGCGCGAGGGCTCCCGCATGGACGACCTGCTCGACGAGCAGCCCCTGTGGGCGGTCTCCGTCCTGTCCGAGAGCCAGCGGCACATCGCGGGCCGCTTCGCGATGAAGGGCCGGGTCAGCGACCGCCTCCTGTTCGCGGACATCCCGTACGTGCGGGGCGAGGCCACCGGGGCGCCCCTGGCGGGCGGCGCCCTGGCGACCCTGGAGTGCCGCACCGAGCAGCGGGTGCCGGCCGGCGACCACACCCTGGTGATCGGCCGGGTCCTGACCGCCGCGCTGCCGAGCGCGGACGGGGGCCCGCTGGCGTATTTCCGGGGGCGGTACCGGCAGCTGGGCTGAGCGGGGAATTCGCTCGCCCGTGCCCCCGGGCCCCGCCTAGGGTGCGCGCATGACGACCGGCACCACGCTCCGCCTGGAGGAGATCACCCCGGCGAACATCGAGGCCGCCCTCGCGATACGGGTGCGGCCCGACCAGGAGTTCGCCGTCTCCCCGGTCGTGAAGTCCCTCGCCGAGGCGTACGTCCACGGCGGGAAGGCCTGGCCGCGCCTGATCCTCGACGGCGACCGCCCGGTCGGGTTCCTCATGGGTTTCTTCGGCATCGACTGGTACGACGACGGCAGCGCACTGCGCTCCGGCCTGTGGCGTCTGAACATCGCCGCGGGGGAACAGGGCCGGGGATACGGCCGCTTCGCCGTGGAGTCGGTGGCCGCCGAGGTCCGGCGCCGCGGCGGCACGGAGTGCTTCGTCACCTGGCACCCCGGCGAGCACGGCCCCGAGAACTTCTACCTGGGCCTCGGCTTCCGTCCCAACGGGGAGAAGGCCGAGGAGGAGACGGTCGGCGTGCTGGAGCTGGACCGACCGGGTCTCAGTCCCAGTTCTTCGGGGAGCGTCCCCGCTTGGTCTGGGAGCGCTCCTTCTTCTGCCGCAGCCGACGTTCGTTGATGCCGCGCGGGATGCGGGTCGGCCTGCGGGGCCGGGGCGGGGGCGCGGTGGCCTCGGCGAGGAGGGCGGCGAGGCGCACGGCGGCGGTCTCGCGGTTGCGCCACTGGGAGCGGTGCTCGGAGGCGCGGACGGTGACGACCCCGCCGGACAGCCGCCCGGCGAGCCGCTCGAGCGCCCGCTGCTTCCACACCTCGGGCAGGGCCTCGGTGCGCGCCAGGTCGAAGCGCAGCTCCACCGCGGTGTCCGTGGTGTTGACGTGCTGTCCGCCGGGTCCCGAGGAGCGCGAGAAACGCCAGACGAGCTCGGCCTCGGGCAGGGAGACGGAGCCGCGGATGACATGGGGACCGGACATGCCCTCCATGTTCCCGCCCGCGAGCCGTCCGCGTCACCCGAATATCCGGATCCCGGTCACACTTCCGGCCCCGCTCTCGGTAAAGAAAGTAAAGAGGCGCGGAACCTTGTGGACCCCTCTCGACGTTCATGGTGGTAGCTGTAGCTTTCTTGCCGTACGTACACGAGGGAAGGGACTCCCAAACAATGGCTGTAAGCCTGTCCAAGGGTGGCAACGTCTCGCTCACCAAGGAGGCTCCGGGCCTGACCGAAGTCACCGTGGGCCTCGGCTGGGACGTCCGTACCACCACCGGCACCGACTTCGACCTCGACGCCTCCGCGATCGCGGTCAACACCGAGGGCAAGGTCTACTCCGACGCCCACTTCGTCTTCTTCAACAACAAGCAGACGCCGGACAACACGATCGTCCACACCGGTGACAACCGCACCGGTGAGGGCGCGGGCGACGACGAGGCGATCAACGTCAACCTGGCCGGTCTCCCGGCCGACATCGAGAAGATCGTCTTCCCGGTCTCGATCTACGACGCGGAGAACCGCTCGCAGAACTTCGGCCAGGTGCGCAACGCCTACATCCGCATCCTCAACCAGGCCGGTGGCGCCGAGATCGCCCGCTACGACCTGTCCGAGGACGCGGCCACCGAGACCGCGATGGTCTTCGGCGAGCTGTACCGCAACGGCGCCGAGTGGAAGTTCCGCGCCGTCGGCCAGGGCTACGCCTCGGGCCTGGTGGGCATCGCCCAGGACTTCGGCGTGAACGTCTGACGTTCACCGCTCGTTCGTTCCGTACGAAGGCCCCCCGGACGTCCGGCCGGGGGGCCTTCGGCGTCTCTGCCGCGGTCTCCCGGCAGTCGGCGCCCACCGGACCCTCGGCCTCCCAACAGCCGCTCCCAGCGGGCGTTTCACGTGAAACACCCCATAGGATCACGAGGTGCGCACCCCTCGTCTGCTCGTAGCCGCCGCCACCGTCGTCGCCCTCACGGCATGCAGTGGCGGCGGCGCGGTCGAGGGCGCTCCCGGCGGCCCGGGGGTGCGCGACCCGTACTTCCCCAAGGCGGGCAACGGGGGCTACGACATCGGCCACTACGACCTGAGGCTGGACTACGACCCCGACGCCGAATCCGACGCCGATGCCGGCGCCGGGCACCTCACCGGCACCGCGACGATCACCGCCCGTGCGACCCGCGACCTGTCGGCCTTCGATCTCGACCTGAAGGGTCTGGACGTCGAGAAGGTCACGGTCGAGGGCCGGGACGCCCGGTTCAACCGGGCCGGACAGGAACTGACGGTCCGCCCGGCCCAGGAGCTGAACGACGGGGAGACGTTCCGGGTGACCGTCCGGTACTCCGGCGAGCCGGAGACGATCACCGACGCCGACGACTCCGAGGAGGGCTGGCTGCCCACCGCCGACGGCGCGGTCGGGCTGGGCGAGCCGACGGGCTCGATGGCCTGGTTCCCCGGCAGCCACCACCCCTCCGACAAGGCGACGTACGACCTCGCGATGACCGTGCCGGAGGGCCTCGGCGTGGTCTCCAACGGCGAGTTGCGGGACGAGCGGACCCGGGACGGCCGTACGACGTTCACCTGGCACACGGCCGAGCCGATGGCGAGCCATGTCGTCACCGTCGCCGTCGGCGAGTGGGAGACCGCCCGCTCCACCACGGACGACGGTCTGCCGGTGTACACGGCCGTCGACCCGACGCAGGCCGACGCGAGCCGGAAGGTCCTGAAGCGGATCCCCGAGATCATGGACTGGGCGCGGGAGAACTTCGGCCCCTACCCCTTCTCCTCCGCCGGCGCGATCGTCGACCGCGACGAGGACGCCGGGTACGCCCTGGAGACCCAGAACCGCCCCTACTTCCCCGGCGCCCCCGACACCGTCCTGCTCGTCCACGAACTCACCCACCAGTGGTACGGGAACTCCGTCAGCCCGAAGACCTGGCGGGACATGTGGCTCAACGAGGGCTTCGCCACCTACGCGGAGTGGCTGTGGGAGGAGGACCACGGCGGCGACACGGCGCAGAAGACCTTCGAGGCGCTCTACGACGGCACGTACTACGACGACGAGGACGCCAACGACTCGATCTGGGCGTTCCCGCCCGCGGACCCGCCCGACGCGGCGCACATCTCCGACAGCCCCGTCTACCAGCGGGGCGCGATGGTCCTGCACAAGATCCGCGAGAGGGTCGGCGACGACGCCTTCTGGAAGCTGCTGCGCGGCTGGGCCGCCGCCCACCGGCACGGCAACGCGGACACCGAGGACTTCACGGCGTACGTGGAGAAGTCGGCGCCGGAGGAGGACTTCTCGGAGATCTGGGCCGACTGGCTGCGCGGGGACGGCCGGCCGGACGCACCCTGAGCCGCCCGCTCGTCCGCCGCCGCCTCACCGCTGGCGGCCTTCGAAGGTGTCGAGCAGCAGCGCCAGGTCCGGGGGCCAGAGCGGCTCGGACGCCGCGGCGAGTTCGGCCCGGCTCCACCAGCGCCAGGTGAGGATGCCGTCCGCGGCGTACGCGGCGGCCAGGTGGGGGCCGGTGGGCTCGCGGCGGGGGCCCCGGGCGACGTAGACGTGTTCGTACTGGCGGACGGGGCCGACGCTCAGGTGGGTGAAGTCGTGTTCCCAGGTGCAGAGCAGCGGGCCCGGTTCCAGGTCGGTCCAGCCGGTCTCCTCACGCACCTCGCGCAGGGCGCCCTCGCGGGGGTTCTCGTCCGCCTCCAGGCCGCCGCCGGGCATCGCCCAGTGCACGCCGACCTCGACGTTGTCGTAGCGCAGGAGGAAGACCGCGCCGTCGGGATCGAGCACGGCGACGCGGGCGGCGCGGCGCGGGGTGCGCGGCCTGTCGCTCTCCAACTCCCCGCGCAGCACGGCGCAGGGGCGGCCGGCCCGGAGGTCGCGGCGGTGGTCGACGGCCGTGTAGCCGAGGGCGGTCCAGAAGGCGAGGGCGTCGGTGTCGCCGTCGAGGACGGCGAGCCGTACGGCGGTGCGGCCCGCGGCGCGGAACCGGTCCTCGACGAGGGCGGCGAGCCGGCTGCCGTGTCCCCGCCGGGTCAGCCCCGCGTCCACCATCAGCAGCCCGATCCACGGGTCCGGGTCGGCCGGGTCGGGGTGCCGGGCGAGCGTCACCGCGATCCCGACCAGCCGGCCCGCGTCCCTGGCCAGCAGCACCTCGGCGCCGGGCCGCGCCAGTTCGTCGGCGAGCGCGGCCGCGACCTGCTCCGGACGGATGTCCCGCGGGTCGGGGAAGTCGCCGCTGAACGCGTGGAAGGCGTGGTGGGAGGCGTAGAGGGCGGTGAGTTCGGTGAGGACGGGGCCCGGGATGTCGCGGTCGGGAGTGAGGGGGAGCGGGGTGAGGATCACCGGGGCAACCTACCCGGCCGTCATGGCCGTGGTGCCCGGGTCCGGTCCGGGTCGCCGTGCTCGGCGCGGAGGGCGGGCATCTCGGTGGTCGCCGTTTCGCCGCCGCTGCCCGTGGAGTCGGGCTTCTCGCGGCCGACCAGCGGGTCGAGGGCCCGGTCGCGCCGTCGCGCGCTGCCGTGCGGACGCGGTCCGCCGGGCCGCGGTACCCGGCGGAGCGCGTCCGCGCGGCGTTCAGGCGTTCCCGGCGGCCCGGTTCCGCTGGAGCGAGGTGAGCCGGGAGACGAAGAGCACGGCGAACACGGCGCTCACGACGGCCACGACGTCACCGCTCAGGGCGGTGACGATGGTGTCCTTGGCGGCCGTGGCGGTCCGCTCCTCGTCCCAGCTGTTGAACTGGCTCAGGTCCATCGTGAGGTGGGCGACCCAGAGCCACCACCAGGTGTGCATCAGCCACCGGCCGGCGCCGGCCGGACGGCCGGTCGTCGCCGTCCAGATGTCGTTGGCGATCTGCTTGGGCATGAAGAAGTTGACGACCGGGATGAACCAGGAGCCGCCCGCCAGGCCGGGACCGTAGCGGACGCGGCCCGGCGCGAAGGTGTCGGCGTTCTGCCGCGCGCGGCTGAACCAGCACGCCCAGACGACCGCCGTCGCCAGGAGCACCAGCAGGGACAGGGCGTCGGCCGCGAAGCTCGTGAACTGCAGGGTGTCGAAGCCGTCGATGGCGTGGGTGGGCGACGAACCCGGCCGCCCGTCGAGCCGGCTGTAGGCCTCCATGAGGATGTTGAAGTTGAACAGCACGGGCACGGTGAACAGGATGAGCAGCACGTTCAGCGCCGTGGCCAGACCCTTCACCGGGCGCGCGGGCGCCGGGGCGTACGGCGAAGGGGCGACGGGGCCCGCCCCGGGCGCCGGGGTGGAGTACGGCGAGGGCTGGGCGGGGCCCGGCCCCGCCGCGAACGGCGAGGGGCGCTGCCACGGGGGCGTCGCCGGACCGTACGGGGAGGGCGGCGGGCCGAAGCCCGCGACGGGCGCCCCGACCGGGACACGGTCTTCCGGGTCCTCGCTGTCCAGGAGTTGCACGGCGTGCCGGCCCAGCTCCGCCAGCACCTCGCCGGGCAGCCAGGCGCCGCCCGGTGCGGCGTCCGCGCCCGCCACGTCCTCGATCGACGTCAGCAGCTCCTCGGGGGTGGGGCGCTTCTCGGGCTCCTTCACCAGACAGGCCGAGACGACACCCTGCCAGTGTTCCGGAACCCCGGTCAGGTCCGCCTCCTCGGTCGCGATGCGGAAGAGCAGCGAGTGCAGCCCGCCCTCGTCGGTGCCGAAGGGCATCCGGCCGGTCGCCGCGTAGGCCAGCACCGCGCCGAGGCAGAAGACGTCACTCGCGTACGACACCTTCTCGCCGCGCACCTGCTCGGGGGACATGAAGCCGGGCGACCCCACGACGGCGCCAGCCTTGGTGAGCCCCTCCGCGGACTGCGTGGAGGCGTCCAGGGCGCGGGCGATGCCGAAGTCGATGACGCGGGGGCCGTCGATGGTCACCAGGACGTTGGAGGGCTTGAGGTCGCGGTGGACCAGGCCTGCGCCGTGGATGGCCTGCAACGCCCGCGTCAGGCCCGCCGCCAGCACCCGCAGGGTGGGGGAGGGCAGCGGCCCGTACTGCCGGTCGACGACCTCGGCGAGCGAGGGCCCGGCGACATACCCGGTGGCGACCCAGGGGGTGGGTGCGTCGGTGTCGGCGTCCAGCACCGGCGCGGTCCACTCACCGCCGACGCGCTGCGCCGCCCGCACCTCCTGCGCGAAACGCCGTCGGAAGTCCGGCATGCGGGCCAGTTCCTCCCGGACGGTCTTGACGGCCACCGTCCGGCCCCGGTCGGAGCGCGCCAGGTACACCCGGCCCATGCCGCCCTCACCGAGCCTGCCGAGCAACCGGTACCTGCCGATCCGTTCGGGATCATCCGGAATCAACCCGTCCATGCCTGCTCCCTCTCCCCCGACGACACCGTGCGCACCGGGATTGGGACGAGGATAGAGACAAGGAATGACGGGTGGAAAAGCCGGTGCTCCCGGCGCGGTTGACCCCATCCGGACCCGCGGCCACGACCGCGGCCGCGGACCCGTCCGTCTCGGCGCCCTGGTTCGTGACACCATCACCTGCGTGCTCGACATCGGCTACGCCCTCTCCACCCGCTTCCCGGACCCGCCGCAGACGGACTACCGCCGCGCGGACGTCCACGCGCTGCGCCACGACCTGTTCTGCGGGGACGTGTACCTCGCCGACACCAAGGCGGACCGGGAGCTGTCCACAGCCTGGGGATGGGTGCCGGTGCTCGACTTCGCCTGGGCGCTGTGCGACATCGTCGAGCACGTCGACCGGGACCCGGCGGGCTCCCGGGCCGCCCGGCCGCAGCGGGCGGAGCTGGACTTCACCGAGTCCACCGACCGCCTGCTCTTCGAGCGCCGCTTCGGCTGGGTCGACATCGAGGCGGAGTGGCTGTCGGCGGACGAACCCCCGCTCTCCTTCCCCCACACCGAACTGCGCCGCGAGGCCCGGGACTTCCTGCACGACCTGCTCGCCGACCTCACCGACCTCCACGAGGACCTCGCGGACAACCCGGCCGTCTGGTCCCTGCAGGCCCGCTTCCCGCGGATGCCCTCCGACTAGACAACAAGGAGCGTCACTTCCGATGACCGCACAGCCCGCGCCGTTCAAGCCTTCCCTCGTCAAAGCGGTGTTCCGGGACGTGACCCCGCTGCACGTCTCCCGGTCGGCCGCGTGGGCCGCCGCGTCGGTGACGCGGACGGTGCTGACGGAGATCGTCGACGGCGCGAGGAGAGCGGCGGCGGAGCAGTCCCGGAGGAAGCTGATACCCGGGGACCTGATCTCGGCGACCGACCGCGACGTCGAGCTGGAAGTGGGGGGCACGTGGTACGAACACAGCCCGACGTTCCGATGCCGGACCGGTGACCTGTACGACGCCGACGGTGTCCTCGTCCCCCTTCGTCAGCGCAGGGGGACGCGCACCCCAAGTGCCGTGGCCGGAGCCCACCGGTTCGAGGCGGGGGTCAGGAAGCTGCTGCGGAGCCGGGGTGCGACGGCCGTCCCGGCGATGGTCCGCGACCTGGACGGCATCGCGAGCGTATTCCTGACGGACCTCGCCCGGGGCGCGGCCGTGGTCGTCCGCGAGGGCGGGGTCAAACGCTTCGGCACCGTCATCCTGGGGACGCCGGACGAAGCGGCCGCGCTCCCGTTCCCCAAGGATGTCCTCGGGGCCCTGTCCACCCGCACGGGAGACCGGCGGACCGTCGGCAGGGACGACGTCCTGGCCGCCACCACGATGGTGTTGTTCGGCGACCTCAGGCAGCGTGCCCTCACCGAAGCGAAGGTGCCCACACGGAACATCTCGGCCTCGACCGGTAACGAGGGCGACGTCTGACAGCGGTCACACCCAGGTGAGATTCTGTCCACCGGGGCCGCCGTGCAGCCGCATGCGGTCGGCCGACGGGCGCCCGTCGGCCCGCCACCGCGCAGGGCGCTCGGTGATCTCGTCCCACAGCCGCGCCGGGCCGCCCTGTCGCACCACCCACCGTGCACCGTCCCGGAAGAGGACCGCCCAAGTCGCGGCGGCCACGTCGATCACGACGTGTCCTGTCCTGCCGTTCCGTTCCAGTGTGAGCCGCTGCGCGCGGTGCGGCGAACTGCGCGACGAACCGGGCGGTCCAGTCGTCGAGTACGTCCGCGCCGAGTTCGGCGGGCACCGCATCGCCCTCGCCGAGGTTCGGAAGGATGCCGAGCGGGGGCGGAAGGTGGGGGCGGGCGAGCATGAACGAGACCTGTCCGCCGAGGACGGCACCGCTCGCCGTGCCGTCCTCGGCGAGGGCGGGGCCGCTTTCGTGCGTCCAGGGGTTTCGGTGAGAGCGGGACCCCTACGCCTGATCGGGGACGACGACGCCGGGAACCGGCATACCTCGGCCCCACAGCTCTTCGGCGTGCTCGGAGAACCGGTCGAACAGTCCGCCCTGCGCTCGGCGCCGCACGTGCATCAGCGGGGAGTCGTGGCCGACGACGCGCGCCAGATGCGGGGTGATCAGCGCCTGGTCGTCGAAGCGGAAGACGGACAGGCTCACGTGGTTCACTGCATCCTCGGCCGCCGAGTAGCGCACCTCGATCTGCGGAACGTCAGCTAGCTTGGCCAGCTCTTCCAAGGACATGTGGATGCGGGTGGACACCGTGAGCGCCACACCCTCGATGGCTTCTCGCTGCCTGGTGACGTCGCCGTCGGGGTCGCCGAGCAGGAACCGCACCCGGCACCCGGCCGCCGCCTTCTGCCGCAGCGCCGCCGCGATCGCCGGTACCTGGGTCCACAGGAAGTAGTTGGTGTACCCGGCGAAGAGCAGCTCCTCGGACGCGTCAGCGATCAGCCCTGCCCAGACTGTCGACGGGCAGGCAGATCGGTACGGGTACGTCTGGACGACTTCGCGGTCCCCGCCCGTCTTCAGCCGGTCCCTGACGGCCTTGGGCCACAGCATGTCTGACTCAACTCCCAACGCCTGCGATGCGTCTTCCCTGTTCCGTGCGTGCGGGATCAGCTCGTCGTCGGCGATCCAGCGCTCCACCGTCTTCCCCGAGACACCGACGCGAAGCGCGAGCTGCCTCGGCGAGAGCCCGGCGGAATCCATAGCTGATCGTAAGGCCGTATTCAAGGCTCCCCCTGCGGACGTTTGGACGCTTTCGAAGCTAGCGCCCTTACGCCCCAACTGTCTGCCCGCCCGCGCCGATTAGGGCCTGATGGGGCATCACGATGGGCTGGAAGACCCCGGCGACCGCGCGAACGGCCCCGGGGCGTGGCCAACGCTGCAAGGAGCGCCGACATGGCAAACGCTACAACCCCGGCCGCCAACGAAGCGGGGACAACCTCGGCCCCGCCGGACATCGCCACGGTCCGCGCCACGGCACGCCGGCTGCTCGCGGCTGACGCCGAGTCATTCGAGGCCGCGGAGGTCGCAGAGATGACCGCTCGGCTGCGCGAGGACATCGCCGGGCTGATCCCCGCGGTGGAGGCCCTCACCCGAGCACTGCCCAAGGACGACGTTCCCCGGGCGTGCGCACTGGCGTGCATCGGAGAGGCCCGCATGCGGCTCCGCCTCGGCGACGGCGACACCGACCGGGTGCGCCTGTCCGTCGCCGTCCGTATGGCCCGCACCGCGAACGCCCTCGCCGACCACCACCAGGCCCTGGGTCGCGCGTCGTAGGCCACCCACAGACTCCCGCCCAGGCCGGGCAGACCCGGCAAGGTGCCCCGACCCGGGCGGGCCATCCCCATCCGCAACGAGCGAAGGAGATCCCGTGACCATACCTCCGGGCCCGACCCCACCGCCCGCCCTGGCGCTGCCCGCCCTCGTGCGCATGCTCATCACCGACCAGCAGTTCGCCAGCGTCCGCGGCACCGTCATGGACGCCAACCCGGACATGGCCGAGGACATGGCCGGCCGCATCGTCGACGAGGGCCTCAAGTTCGTGGCCGTCTGCGCGACCAACCCGGGCGTGGGCCTGGCCCCGTCGCGGATCGTCGACGAGGGCTGGCACGCACTGATCCTGCACACCCACATGTACGCCGGCCTGTGCGAGCGGCTCGGCGGCGAAGGCACCTTCGTGCACCACTCCCCGGGCTACGACCCCACCAGCTACGACCCGCCGATCCTGGACCGGACCCGCGAGACCATCGCGGCACTCGGCTGGGAGGCAGACCCGGAGCTGTGGGGGCCGCCCTCCGACGAGACCCTCGTCTCCGTGGCGGCGAAGTGCCAGCACGCGCCCGAGTGCACCATCATCATCACGCCGAAGCCGAAGCCCGGGGCGGCGTAGCCTGCCCGTGAAGGGAGGCACCGTGTCCGAATGGATCAACCCGCGCTACGCGGAACTGGTGGCAGCGTGGAGACGCTCGCAGCAGCCCGCCACGCGTGACCCGAAGGAGCAGCGGCCTGTCCGGGGATTCGTGTCCCCGCCCAAGCCCTGACCGCTCATCGCGGCCCCGGATCGACGTCCCCCGTCGTCGGTCCGGGGCCGCTTCACGTCTACCCCTTGTGGTGAGCGGGGGAGTGCGGGGCAATGGAATCTGCGCAGGTCAACCCGCGCGGTACTCCAAGGGGTTGCGTGAGCGGTGCGTGAGCGGAGGTCCCCGCGAGGGCCGGACTCCCCGGAGCGAGCCGGAGGAGTCGTGATGGGTTCGCCGGTCTCGTGGAGTTCGCCAAGCTCCACGGGTGACCTGCGCCCACGATCACCCTTGAGTAACCGGTCCTCGCCAAAGTGCTGGCGGGGACCGGGGGCGGGTCTTCTACTCCTCCCCCACCACCCGCACCCCCAGCTCCGCCGCCAGCACCGGTGCCAGGTCGAGGAGCTGGGCCGGGCTGATCACCGCCCCCGACAGCCGGTCCACGCCCCGGGCCAGCTCCAGCGGCGCGGCCCCGCGCAGGTCGACGTCCGTGAGGGTGGCGGCGCTGAGATCCGCGTCCTTCAGGGCGCAGTCCACGAACTCGACCCGCTCCAGGCGGGCGCCCCCGAAGTCCGGCTCGACCAGGACGCAGCTCTCGAAGACGACGTCCTTGAGGCGGGCCCGGCGCAGATTGAGGTAGTCGATCTTGCCGCCGCGGATCAGGACCCGCTCCAGCACCGCACCGTGCAGCTGGGTGCCGCCGAGGCGGGCGTCGAGCAGCTCCACGTCGCGCAGGGTCGCCTCCGCGAGGTTCGTGCCGACGCCCCGGACGCCGGTGAGGCGGGTGTCGAGCAGCCGGGCGGCGCGCAGTGACGCCTCGTCCAGCACGCACCCCGTCAGCGCGCAGTCCATGAAGCGCGCGCCCGCGCCGTCCCGGCCGGTGAGGTCCGTCTCCCGGAAGTCCAGCGCGTCGTAGTCCCCGTCCGGCTCCAGGCCGCCGTCGTCCTCGTAGGGCGTGAGGGGCGGCAGGCGCAGCTCCGGGCGTCTCGCCCCTCGTACCGTCGTCGTGCCGCGCCCGCCCGCCGTGCCCGCCGTTCGCGTCGTTCTCCTCGCCATGGGTCCATGCTGCACCCGACCACTGACAACCCCGCCGCGTGCTCGGCCTGGGCTCGCCCGGATGGCGCGGGCTTGACCTCAAGCCCGCTCGAGGTCGTTGGGTGGGGTCCGCGACCGCTCCGTTCCTCACCCTGGGGGTTCCGCCATGTACGCCGTCCGACTGCACTCCTTCGGCCCCGCCGAGAACCTCGTCCTGGACGTGGTCGAGGACCCGGCGCCGGGCCCCGGCCAGGTCCGGGTCGCCGTCCGTGCGGCGGGCGTCCACCTCCTGGACACCGCCCTGCGCGAGGGCGTCCAGGGGCCCGCGCCCGCGCTTGCGGAGCTGCCCACGATCCCCGGCCGCGAGGTCGCCGGCCTCGTCGACGCGCTCGGGGAGGGCACGCCGGAGAGCTGGCTGGGCAGGCGCGTCGTCGCCCACCTCGGCTTCGCCCCGGGAGGCTACGCCGCACTCGCCGTGACGGACCTCGCCCGCGTCCACGAGATCCCCGCGAACCTGGACTTCGCCCAGGCCGTCGCCATGGTCGGCACGGGGCGTACGGCGATGGGGATCCTGCAGTTCGCCGACCTCGGACCCGGCTCGGTGGCCGTGGTCCCGGCTGCCGCGGGCGGCGTCGGCACGCTGCTGGTGCAGTACGCGAAGAACGCCGGCGCCACGGTGGTCGGCCTCGCGGGCGGTCCGGACAAGACCGCGCTCGTCGCCGCGAACGGCGCCGACCTCGCCGTCGACTACCAGGACCCCCGGTGGCCGGCGAGGGTCCGCGCCCACCTGGGCGGCAGGGCGGCCACCGTCGTCTTCGACGGCGTCGGCGGGGACGTCGCCCGCGAGGCGGTCGCCCTGCTCGGCCCCGGCGGCCGGCACCTGGTGTTCGGCTGGTCGGGCACGGGCCTGCACGACGGCACCCCGTACCTCGTCGACGGCGTCTCCCAGCAGGTCCTCGGCCCGGTCATGATGGAGCGGGCCGGCGGCGCCGACCCCGTGCGCACCCTCGAACTGCGGGCCCTCGGCGAGGCCGCCGCGGGCCGGCTGGTCCCGGCCGTGCGGCGCTTCCCGCTCGCCGACGCCGCCGCCGCGCACCGCGCCCTGGAGAACCGGGGGACGACCGGGAAGGTGGTCCTCGAACCATGACCGGCGGCCGGCGAACCGATCCGCGCGGCGGCTCGGACAACGGGATGCGACCCGTCCGGAATCATGGTCTTCTGGCGAAATGAGTGGCTCCCGGACAGGTCGGACAGGCGGGCCGGCCGCGCCCGCGACGGCCGATCCCCACCGCTGGTGGGGGCTGGTCGTGATCGCCCTGGCCCAGCTGATGGTCGTCCTCGACGCGACGATCGTGAACATCGCGCTGCCCTCGGCACAGCGCGACCTGCACATGTCCGACGCCAACCGCCAGTGGGTGATCACCGCGTACACCCTGGCGTTCGGCGGGCTGCTGCTGCTCGGCGGGCGGATCGCGGACCTGGTGGGGCGCAAACGCACCTTCGTCATCGGGCTGATCGGCTTCGCCGCCGCCTCCGCGATCGGTGGCGCCGCCACCACGTCGGTGATGCTGTTCGGGGCCCGCGCGCTCCAGGGCGTCTTCGCCGCCGTGCTCGCGCCGTCCGCGCTGTCCCTGCTGACGACCACCTTCACCGACCCGAGGGAACGCGGGAAGGCCTTCGGCATCTACGGCGCGCTGGCCGGCAGCGGCTCCGCGATCGGCTTCATCGTCGGCGGCGTGCTCACCGAGTACCTGGACTGGCGCTGGTGCCTGTACGTCAACATCCCCATCGCGATCATCGCGGTGATCGGCGCGTTCGCCCTGCTGCACGACCGGCCCGGTCACGCCGACGCCCGTCTCGACGTGCCCGGCGTGATCCTCGGCTGCGGCGGTCTGGTCGCCCTCGTCTACGGCTTCAGCGAGGCCCAGCCGCGCGGCTGGACCGACGCGCTGGTGCTGGCCCTGTTCGCGCTGTCCGTCGTCCTCCTGGCGGGCTTCGTGTGGTGGCAGAACCGCGCGCGGACACCGCTGCTGCCGCTGCACGTCATCCGGGAGCGCAACCGCGCCGGCTGCTTCCTGACGATGATGCTGGCGGTCATCGGCATGTTCGGGCTGTTCCTGTTCATGACCTACTACCTCCAGGAGATCCTGGGTTACTCCCCCGTCCGCACCGGCCTGGCGTTCCTGCCGCTGACCGCGGCGATCATCGTGGGCTCCACCCAGATCTCGGCCCGGCTGCTGCCGCACGTGAGCCCGCGCATGCTGATGGTGCCCGGCATGCTCCTCGCCTCCGGCGGCATGGTGATCCTCACCCGGATGACGGTGCGCTCGGAGTACGTCACCGAGATCCTGCCCGCGCTGCTCCTGATGGGCCTCGGCATGGGTCTGACGTTCATGCCGGTCTTCTCCACGGCCACCGCCGGGGTCGCCCCGAAGGACTCCGGCGTGACCTCCGCGACGGTGAACACCTCGCAGCAGGTGGGCGGCTCGATCGGCACGGCGCTCCTCAACACCATCGCGACGAGCACCAGCGCGTCCTGGATCACCGCCCACCTCACCGATCCCTCCCAGCGGGAGCTGATCGTCCGGGAGGGCGTCGTCCACGGCTACACGGTCGCCATCTGGGTCGCGGCCGGCGTGATGCTGCTGGCGGGCGTCGTCGCGGGGGTGATGGTGACGGCGAAGGCGCCCAAGCACGGCACTCCGGCCGAGCGGCAGGTGCCGGAACCGGCGCGCTGATCGCGCCGGGGTGGGCCGGAACGCGCTGACGCACCGGCAGGAAGGTGCCCGGGGCGGCGATATCCGCGTGACCGGGGCCGTGCCGCGCCGGTAGCGTCGGGCGGGTGATCGACGTACCGGAGGGGCTCGCGGCCGCGCAGGCGAAGTACAACGGGGAGGCGGGGCGTGCCTTCGTCGAGGGGCTGCCCGTGCTGGCGGCGGGGTTCCTCGAGCGGTGGGAGCTGCGGCTCGACGGGCCGTCGATGCACGGGTGGGCGGCGCTGGTGCTGCCGGTCGTGTGCCGCGACGGCACCGAGGCGGTACTGAAGCTGCAGATCCTCGACGAGGAGAGCGAGGGCGAGCCCGTCGCGCTGCGCGTGTGGGACGGGGACGGCGCGGTACGGCTGCTCGACCACGACGCCGCCACCGGCACCATGCTGTTGGAGCGGCTGGACTCCGGCCGCATGCTCAGCCACGTCGAGGACTCCCGGGAAGCCGTCCTCGTCCTCGCCCGGCTGCTCGCCCACCTCACCGCGACCCCCGCACCGTCCGGCCTGCGCCGGCTCGGGGACATCGCGCGGCGCATGCTGGAGCGGACGCCGGGGACGCTGGAGCGCATCGCGGACCCGGCGGACCGGCGGCTGGTCGCCGACTGCGCCGCCGCGGTGCGCGAGGTCGCCGACGAGCCGGGCGACCGGCTGCTGCACTGGGACCTGCACTACGAGAACGTGCTGGCCGCAGACCGCGCCCCCTGGCTCGCCATCGACCCCAAGCCGCTGGCCGGCGATCCCGCCTTCGACCTGCTGCCCGCCCTGGACAACCGCTACAACCCGGCCGAGACCCGGTGGCGCTTCGACGCCATGACCGACGTCCTCAGCCTCGACCGGGAGCGGGCCCGCGCCTGGTCCCTGGGCCGGGTGCTGCAGAACAGCCTGTGGAACGTCGAGGACGGCGATCCGCTGGAGACCCCGCAGTTGGAGATCGGGCGGCTGCTGCGCGCTCTGTGACCGCCGGGTGCGGCCGCTCCCGGCGGTCGTCAGCCCCGGTGGCCGGGGTGCGGTTCCCGTTCCCGGCGTCCGCCGCGCTCCAGCGCGCCCGGCAGTTCCGTCCGCCGCCGTATCCGCAGCTTGCGGTAGGTGCTGGTCAGGTGGGTCTCCACGGTGCGCCGGGCGAGGTGCAGCAGTGCGGCGATCTCGGTGTTGGTGCGGCCGTCCGCGGCGAGTTCGGCGATCCGGCGCTCGCTGCCGGTCAGCGCTTCGGCGCCGGTGCGGGACGCCACGGCGCCCCGGGCGCCGCCCTCGCGCAGGGCCTGCCCGGCCAGGGTGAGCCACCGCAGGGCGCCCTTGCGTTCGGCGAGGTCGGCGGCCTCCCGCAGCCGGCCGCGGGCGCGTTGGCGTTCGCCCGCGGCGAGGAGCTGGCGGCCCTGGGCGAGCAGCGCGGGGATCAGCTCCATGTCCGTGTCGACGGGCGCGTCCCGCAGGGTCCGTACGGCCTCCTCGGCCAGTTCGAGGCCGCGTCGCCCGCCGGTCGCGGTGCCCAGCACGCGCAGGGCCCGGCCGACGGTGCGCGGGGTGCCCCATACCCTGGCCAGCCGCAGTTCCTCCGTCGCCAGGGCCAGCGCCTCGGGGCCGCCGCCGAGCGCGAGCCGGCACTCCGCGACGGCGGTCCGCCACGGGGTGACGACGGGGCTGACCACCTCGCGGGCCGACTGGCGCCGCCCGCACTCCAGGAAGTCGTGGAGCGCGCCCGCCGGGTCGCCGGTGGCGGCGCGCAGCACGCCCCGCGCGTACAGGTAGCGGTTCAGCTCCCAGTTCTCCGGCACCTCGCGCAGGTCGAACCGGTCGGCGTAGCGCTGCGCCTCGTCGGTGCGGCCGGTGTGGACGAGCGCCATCAGGGCGTGGGCGTCCCGGTTGGTGGGGCCGGGCCCGGGTCCGGGGTCGGCGGCGAGGGCGAGCAGCCGGGTGTGGTCGCCGCGCGAGGCAACGATGTCGGCGCGGGTGTTGAGCAGCGCGTGCTGCATCGGGTGCAGCAGGGAGGGGTGCTGTCCGGCGAGGCCCCGTTCCACGAGCCGTTCCGCCTCGTCGAGTGCGTCGGCCCACTGGGCGACCGCGGCGGCCGTGCCGAGGAGGAAGGGTTCGGCGAGCGGGTCGGTGGGCTGGGCGAGCAGGTCGCGCACCCGGGCCATCGCCTCGTCGGCGGAGATCAGCGCGGCGGTCGCCGCGTACCGCACCAGCAGGGCCTGTCCGGCGGTGCCGACCAGTTCCGGGGAGACCCGGCCGGTCTCGGACAGCCACCGGTACACCTCCTGACGGGTCGCCAGGTCGTCGTCGGACAGCAGGGCGCCGGCGGTCTGCACGGTGCGGGCCAGGCCCGGGTGGCCGGACAGCCTGCCCTCGGTGCGGCGCAGCACCTCCATCGCCGTGCGGATCTCGCCGCGTCCGGCCAGGGCGGTGCCGAGGGCGACGGCCGTACGCACCCGGTTGCGGGGCTCGGCGGGCAGGTGCTGGGCCTCGGCGAGCCGCGCGATGGCGGCCGGGGTGTCGGCCGACGCGTACTCCAGGGAGCCCAGTTCGGTCAGCAGACGCTGGCGCAGGTCGTCGGGGAGCGGCTCGTCCAGCGCGCGGCGCAGGTAGCGGACGGCGTCGGCGGGCCGGGCGTCGTGCACGGCGACCGTCACGGAGTCCCGCAGGACGCGCAGTGCCCACGTCAGGCCGACGGCCGGGGTGCGCAGCAGGTGCCGGGCGACGGCCTCGACCCGGTCGCCGCGGCGCAGCATCGCCTCCGCCGCCGCCCGGTGCACGGCCTCCCGGCGCGGCCGGGGCCAGCCGCTGAGCACGGCGTCGCGCAGCAGCGGGTGGGCGTAGCGGGGGCGTCCGCCGGCGTCGGGGCGCAGCAGACCGAGCCGGGTCATGGCGGCGAGCCACCCGGCGACCCGTGCGGGATCGGCCCCGGCGGCGTCGGCCAGCACGTCGACCGGGTCCCCGCTCCCTGCCCGGGCGGGGACGAGGGGGTGAGCCGGCGCGTCGCCGGGTCCGGTGCGTGCGGCGGCGGATCGGTGCGGCCGTAGGCGGCGCCGTGCGCGGGGGCGGGCCGGCCGTCGTACGGGAGGGCGGGGGCCGGGTACGACCGCTCCCGTGCCTCTCCGGCGGCCGGTTCGGCGGGGTGCGGGTAGGGGCCGCCGTACTGCAGGGGCTCGGCCCAGGGGTCGGGGCTCCCGATCGCGGGGTGCGCCGGCCACCGCGCGTACGGGGCCCCGTACGGCGATCCGGTCCGCGTCTCGTGGCCGACGTCCGCGTACCCCGTGTCCCGGCAGCCGGGCGCGGTGTCCCCGGGGCGGCGGGTGCGCGCGGCACCGGTCGGGTGGGCGTACCGGTGCGCCGTGCCCGGCGGGGGCGTCTCCGGGTGCGGCAGGGCATGCCGGAGCTCGACCCGGCGGTCCGGCGCGGTCGCCGCGGCCTCGGGCGGGCCCGCGGGCCAGGCCTGTTCCAGGGCCGCCAGGCACCGGGCCACGTCGGCGGTGTCGGGGCCGGCGCTCCTCAACCACCAGGAGACGGCGGCCGGATAGGACCCGGGGTACAGCTCGGCGCTGGTGTCCGGTACCGGCGGGAGGCCGTCGGGGTGGGGGGTGCCGCCCAGGTCGTCCAGCAGGGCGTGCAGCAGCAGCGGACTGCCCGCGCCGGCCCGTACGCACTGCGCCGTCCACCGCTCGCCGGCGTGCGGGAAGGCGGCGCGGACCAGCCCGGCCGCGGCCGCGTCGCTGAGCGGGGCGAGGGTGTGGGTGCGCACGAGGGACGGCGACAGCGCCTGGGTGAGTCCGGCGGGCCGCGGGTCGATGTCGTACTGGCTGCGCTCGGTGGCGACCAGCAGTACCGGTAATCGGTCGACGTGCCGGGCCGCCTCCACCAGCCAGCGGCGCGAGGAGTCGTCGGCGAGGTGGACGTCGTCGACGGCCACCAGGACCGGGCCGTCGGCGGCGTACGAGCGCAGCAGCCGCCACAGCCGGGCCGCGCTGACCCGGTCGTCGCCGTCGGGTGCCGTGTCGGTGAACTCCGGTACCGGGCCGAGGATGTGGCGGACCATGGAGAGGGGCACCGCGGTGTCCTCGGGGGAGCAGCGCACGTGCAGCACCCGCAGGCCGCGGTCCGCGGCGTGCCGGGCCGCCGTCTCCAGGACGGCGGTGCGTCCGGTGCCGCCGGCGCCGCGCAGCAGGACGAGGCGGCCGGTGCCGGCCCGTGCGCGCTCGGTCTCGGCGACGAGGAGCGCGTGCGCGTCGTCGCGTTCACGGAGCGGTCCGGTCATCGGTGCCTCCTGTGGTGGATGGTGCTCCCCCGTCCGGTGAGCCCGGTGCGTGAGCCCGGTGTGTGAGCCCGGTGTGTGAGACGTACGGCCGCTCCGAAGGGTGGTGTGGAGTGGCGCGCGTCACGGTGGCGCGCGGCCGCCTCCACGGACCTCCTCACCCCTTCGGGAGCCGCCCTGACCTGCTGGAACATTGGCTCGGTGGCCGCTCGTGGCGGTCCGCGCACTGGTCTCGTGGTGTGCCTCGTGGTGCTCCACGATTGCGAAGTCCCAGCAGTCGCATAAGTGTGGAACACGCACATCCGCTACCGGCCTGTGCCGGGCGGCGGGCACGTGAACAGGGGGGAAACGGTTGCTCAACTCACCCCGGAACACCACCACATCCACCCGCGGCTCCGACGGGGCCGTCGGCGTCCCCGACCGGCGCGTCCCGGTGGCGGTGTCCGCTCCGGACCCGATCAGCCGCGAGGGCGCGGTCAGCCAGTTGCGCCGGCATCCGGAGATCGACCTGCGCGACGAGTCGGGCCCCGGCACGGTGGCCCTGCTCATCGAGGACGCGCTCGACGACGCGGCGCTCACCCGGCTGCGCCGGATCGTGCGCAGCGAGGGCGCGCGCGCCGTGCTCGTGGTCGGCGCGATCCGGGAGAGCGAACTGCTCGACGTCGTCGAGTGCGGGGTCGGCGCCATCGTCTGGCGGCACGAGGCCACCGCGCACCGGCTGGTGCAGGCCGTACTGGCCGCCTCGCGCGGCGACGGCGACCTGCCCGCGGACCTGTTGGGGCGGCTCATCAGCCAGGTCGGCACCCTGCACCGGGGCGCGGCGGGACGCCCCGGCGCCCCTTCGCTGGGCCTCGCACCCCGAGAGGTGGACGTCCTGCGGCTGGTCGCCGAGGGTCTCGACACCGGAGAGATCGCCGGCAAGTTGTCCTACTCCGAACGCACTGTGAAGAACGTGATGCACGGACTCACCACGCGGCTGCATCTGCGCAACCGCGCGCACGCCGTGGCCTATGCCCTGCGGGAAGGCTACATCTGACCGAAGGGGCAATCGAGAGCGGTCCCCCTGGGCCGCTCGGGCAGGGCGTCGTGCCCGAGCGTCGTCCCCGGCACGCGTGCGGGCCGGGAAGCACCCGGGGCACGATCGGTGACAGGTGGCGGCGGTGACGGGCGCACGGGCGCGCGTACGGCCACGAGTACGGGCAGAGCGGGAGCACGAGCGTGATCCACGAGGTGGACGAGGTCCTCAAGGCCCTCCTCAAGGGAGGGGCGTTGACGGGCTCGGGCATCGACGTGGCCTTCGAGGCGCCGACCCGCGACTGGGCGGCCCGGCGCAACGCCCCCGTGATCAACACGTACTTGTACGACATCCGTGAGGACGTGGGCCGTCGGCAGCGCGGTCAGATGTCCGTGCGCGACCAGGACGACATCGTCGTCAAGCGGCGCAGGCCGCCTCGCTGGTTCCGGTTGTCGTACCTGGTGACCGCCTGGACGAAGACGCCGCAGGACGAACACCGGCTGCTGTCGGCCGCGCTGGCGACCCTGCTGCCCCGCGAGACCCTACCCCCCTCCGAACTCCCCGCCGCGATCGGCGCGCTGGGCCTCTCGGTGACGGTGACGGTGGCCGGCACCCAGACGGAGGCCCGGTCCTTCGCCGAGATCTGGTCCGCCCTGGGCGGCGAGCTGAAGCCCTCGCTCGACCTGGTCGTGACCGTGCCCTTCCCGGCCTTCCCGGATTACGAGGCCGGGCCCGCGGTCACCGAGGGCGCGACGGTGATGATCGGCGGCATCGAGGGCGACCCGCCGATGTCCGAGGGACGCTCGCACCGGCCGCACCAGGTGGCGGCGGCCCGTGCCGCCCGCAAGGACGCGACGGACCGCCGCACGGGACGACGGTGAACGCCCCCTACGCCCAGAGCCCGGCCGCCGCCCCCGACGCCACGGCGCCCGACGCGTCCGGCGACCCCGCCCGGGCGCTGCTCGCCCGCCTCGACGGCCTGCGGGCCCGGGTGACCGCGCTGGTCGAGGACCGCAGCGGCGACGACCCCACGGCCGACGATCCGCTGCGCGGCCTGTACCTGTCCGACGAGGCCGTCCACCACCTGCTGCGCACCTGGCCGTCCGGCGACGACGCCGGGGCCGCGGGAGCCGCCGAGCCCGGCTCCGGTCCGGCCCGCCCCGGGGACCGGCTGGCTCCGCTGGCCGGACGCGCCCGGCTGACCGAGCTGGACTCCACCGTCCTGCTCGTCGCCCTCGCCCCGGACATCGACCGCACCTTCGAGCCGCTGTACGGCTACCTCAACAACGACGTGAGCCGCCGCCGCGCCACGGTGAGTCTCGCCCTCGAACTGTGCGGGGTCCCGGCGCACTTCCAGGGGGCCCGCGCCCGCTTCCACGCCTCCGCGCCGCTGCGCGCCCTGGGCCTGCTGGAGGTGGAGGAGCCCGAACGTCCCTTCCTGACCCGTTCGCTGCGCGTCCCGGACCGGCTGATCGGCCATCTGCTGGGCGACGACACCCCGGACGCCGCGCTCCTCGACCTGCTGCTCCCGATGCCGGAGCCGCTGCCCGTCACCGGCGACGCCGAGGACTTCGTCCGCCGACTGGCCGCCCGGCTGCACGACGGCCCCCTCACCGCCTACCTGCGCGAGACACGCGAGGGTGACGGCCTGGCCGCCCTCTCCCACGTCCTGGCCGCCGCGGGCGTCGACGCGCTGCGCTGCACCGGGCCCGAGGACCACGTCCCGGAGCTGCTGCGCGAGGCCCGCCTCGGCGGCCGGGCGGTCGTGGTGTCGGGCCTGCCCGAGAAGCCGGGGCCGCTGGTGCGGGCGCTGACCGCGGCGACCGACGTGACCGTGCTGATGACCGACCCCCGCCCCTACGACCCGCACTGGTCCCCGACCGACCCGCTGGTCCTGGACGCACCGGCCCGCCGGGCCGGCGGTGCCCCCGCCTGGCGGGCCGCGCTGGGCGCCGACGCCGACGGGTTCGACCTGGCCTCGGCCGTCGCCCCGTACCGGCTGGGCGGGGACCGCATCCAGCGGGCCGCGCTCACCGCCCGCGCCCTCGCCGTCTTCGACGGCACCCCGGTCACCGCCGAACACGTCCGGCTCGCCGCCCGCCGGCAGTCCGCCTCGGGCCTGGAACGCCACGCCCGGCGGATCCGGCCCGCGGTGGACTGGCAGGACCTGGTGCTGCCCGACAAGCCGCTCGTCCAGCTCCGCGAACTGGCGCTGCGCGCCCGCCACCGCGACCGGGTGCTGGGCGACTGGCGGCTGAGCGCGGGCGGCGGACGCGGCCGGGGCGTCCTCGGCCTGTTCGCGGGCGAGTCCGGCACCGGCAAGACCCTGTCGGCGGAGGTGGTCGCGGCCGACCTGGGCCTCGACCTGTACGTGGTGCAGTTGTCGTCGGTCGTGGACAAGTACGTCGGCGAGACCGAGAAGAACCTGGAGCGGATCTTCACGGAGGCCGACCGCACCGACGCCGTGCTCCTCTTCGACGAGGCCGACGCGGTCTTCGGCAAGCGTTCCGAGGTCAAGGACGCGCACGACAAGTACGCCAACATGGAGAGCGCCTACCTGCTCCAGCGGCTGGAGTCCTTCGACGGCATCGCCCTGCTCACCACGAACCTGCGCGCCAACATCGACGAGGCGTTCACCCGGCGTCTCGACCTGGTGGTCGACTTCCCGTTCCCGGACGTCGACCAGCGTCTGGCGCTGTGGCGGCACGGCCTGTCGCGGGTCCCGTCCGCCGAGGGCATCGACCCGGAGCCGCTGGCCCGGGAGTTCGAGCTGGCCGGCGGTTCGATCCGCAGCGCCGTGGTCACCGCCGCCTACCTCGCCGCCGGGCGCGACGACACGGTGACGGCGGACGACCTCCTGGAGGGCGCCCGCCGTGAGTACCGCAAGGCCGGCCGGCTGGTCCCGGGGGAAGGCGGCTGGTGACCGCCGGGACCGCCTGAGCCGTCAGTCCTTCTTCGGGTGGATGATCTCCCACTCCTGGTCGTCGACGCTGCTGCAGTCGTCGAGCACCATCTTGGAGAAGAGGGCGCCGCCGTTCGCGCCCTCCACTCCGAGGCACTTCTGGTTGCTGGCGAAGTTGCGGATCCAGTAGGCCCCGCTCTCCTGCTTCTCGGCCCACCAGAGCTGGTTGTCGGTCGGGGTGTCGCTGTCGCAGTGGAACTCGGTGACGGGCGTCCCCACGGCGGCGGCACCGTGGTCGGGGAGGTCCATGCAGAACTGGTCCTTGATGTTCCGGATCTGGAAGAGCGGCGCCCCGCCGGGGCCGCCCTTCTCGTACTTCATCTCCAGGTTCCAGATCTGGTTGTCCCCGTCGGTGTCGTCGCAGACGGCCTGCTGGACGGGGCCGTTGATCTCGCCCTTCTCCCGGCCGGGGAGTTCGGCGCACATGTGGCTGGTGGTGTTCCGCAGCAGGATGTTCTGGGCGGGGATCAGGCTGGGCTCCGGGTCGGGCTTGTCTCCGCCGCCGCCACCCTTGCCGCCGTCGCCCTTGTCGCCACCCCCGCCGTCGCCGTCGTCCTTCGGCTCCTGGGTGACCGCGGGCTGCTCCGCCTGGGGCTGGTCGGCGGGCGCGGACTCGGCCGTGCTGGGCAGGAGTTCCGGGGACGCGCTGGGACTGGGCGCCAGGGCGACCCCGGCCTGCTGCGTCTGCTCGGTGGCGCTGGTGCGGACCTGCGGCTTGTAGGCGATCCAGATCATCACGAACGCGATCGCCAGGGCGACGAAGATCCCGAAGAACGTGGCGAGCCAACGGGGCAGGAACCCGCGCTGGACGTATGTCCCCTCGACCTCGGTCGGGTCGACGCCGGAGCGGCGCACGGCCAGCGTGTAGGGCCGCTCCTCCTTGGACCCGAACCAGATGATCTGCCGGGGCTTGAGCGTCGTCTCCACGAACGCGGCACGGCCGGGCTCGATCTGCACGTTGCCGGGCCGCAGTTCGTACGACAGGTGGTCGCCGTTGTCGCTGCCCGCGACCGACGCCGTCACCTTCGTGTTGCCGAGGTTGTCCACCGCCAGCTTCGGACGCCCCCGGAACCTGCCCTTCACCGTCGGCGGCACCAACTCGGCCCGCACCTCGGTGAACGGCGTGATGGTGAGGTTGCCCTCCGGCACCGTCACCGCGTCCGGATGCTCCGTCGGCGTGATCCGCACCGCGTACGGGTTGGGGCCGGCCACCGCGTCGGGGGTCCTCGGCGGGGCGAAGGTCAGCTCCACCGTCCCCGTCGTCCCCGGATACAGGCGCAGGGTCGGCGGCTCGATCGTCGTCCAGGGTGACACGTCCCCGACCGGATCGAACCGGTACTCGTCGACGACATCACCGGTATTGCGCACCCTCAGGCGCACACGCGTACTACTGCCGGGGTCCACAGTCGCGGACGCGGGCTCCAGGGAAGTCCACAGGCTCACACGCCGACGCTACGGGCCAACTCCGCGCGCGTCAGCGGTACTCGGGGCATTCCGGCTGCCCCGAGGTGCCTGATCGCACGACTTTTCGGACCTTGGCGTCATCCCTTCTTGGGGCGGACGATGTCCCATTCCTGGTCGTCGGTGAGGGTGCAGTCGGAGATGTTCAGCGGGGTCTCGGTGCCGCCGTTCTGGCCCTTCACGTTCAGGCACTTGTTCTTGCTGGCGTAGTTGCGGATCCAGTAGTGGCCGCTCTCCTGCTTGTCGGCCCACCAGAGCTGGTTGTCCGCCTTGGTGCCGTCGCAGTGGAACTCGGCGATCGGCGTTCCGACGGGACGGGCCCCGTACTCCCCCAGGTCCATGCAGAGGTCGTCCGTGGCGTTCCGGATCTGGAAGAGCTTGGCCCCGTTCGGGCCGCCCTTCTCGTACCTCACCTCGAGGTGCCAGTACTCGTTGTCGCCCTCTTCGTGGCAGTTGGCCTGCTGCACGACTCCCTTGACCTGGCCCTTGCCGCGGCCGGGGATGTCGGCGCACATGTGGGTGGTGGCGTTGCGCAGCATGATGTTCCTGGCGGGGACCACGTCCGCTTCCTTGTCGGACTTGCCGCCCCCGCCTCCTCCACCGCCGTTTCCGTCCCCGTCCCCGCCGCCGTCACCGTCGCCGCCCTCGTCCTTGGACTCCTCGGCGGCCGGCTGCTCGGGTGGGGCCGGGGGCGAGTCGGCCGCGCTGGGCAGGGTTTCGGGAGTGGCGCTCGGGCTGGGTGCCAGCGCGACGCCCGCCTCCTGCGTCTGCTCGGTGGCGCTGGTGCGGACCTGCGGCTTGTAGGCGATCCAGATCATCACGAACGCGATCGCCAGGGCGACGAAGATCCCGAAGAACGTGGCGAGCCAGCGCGGCAGGAACCCCCGCTGGACGTACGTCCCCTCCACGTCGGTCGGGTCGACGCCGGAGCGGCGCACGGCCAGCGTGTACGGCCGCTCCTCCTTCGCCCCGAACCAGATGACCCGCTTCGGCTTCAGCGTCGTCTCCACGAACGCCGCACGCCCGGGCTCGATCTGCACGTTGCCGGGCCGCAGCTCGTACGACAGGTGGTCGCCGTTGTCGCTGCCCGCGACCGACGCCGTCACCTTCGTGTTGCCGAGGTTGTCCACCGCCAGCTTCGGACGCCCCCGGAACCTGCCCTTCACCGTCGGCGGCACCAACTCGGCCCGCACCTCGGTGAACGGCGTGATCGTGAGGTTGCCCTCCGGCACCGTCACCGCGTCCGGATGCTCCGTCGGCGTGATCCGCACCGCATACGGATTCGGACCCGCCACCGCGTCCGGCGTCCTCGGCGGAGCGAACGTCAGCTCCACCGTGCCCGTCGTCCCCGGATACAGCCGCAGGGTCGGCGGCTCGATCGTCATCCAGGGCGCCACCTCCCCGAACGGCTCGAACCGGTACTCGTCGACGACATCACCGGTGTTGCGCACCCGCAATCGCACATGCGTGCTGCTGCCGGGGTCGACGGTGGCGGACGCGGGCTCCAGGGAAGTCCAAAGGCTCACACGTCGACGCTACCCGCGTCCGGAGGGCCCGTCAGGAGTCGCAAGGGCAAACCGCGTTGCCCTCGCACGAGCCGTCACACCGTGATCCGTACGGCCTCCAGCTGAAGCCTGTCGTTCTCCATGTTGCTGCCGAAGTACCGCCAGTCACCGGGCTCGGTGCAGCCCTGCTTCTGCCAGCCCTTGTCCTTGACGTGGGTGTTCGGGCAGACGGCGCCTTCGACGGTCTTGAGGGTGAACCCCTCCATCGGCGAGACCGCCTCCTTGGTGCTGCCCAGGTACATGTCGGTGCTGTCGGGGGCGCTCTCCCACTCGCCGCCCGTCAGCCATCCCTCGACGACGTGAGCGCCGTTGCCGGACACGCCCTTGGTCCCGGACACGGCGATGTTCAGCGCCTTGATCGGGAGGTTCTTGCCGACCGTGCCCGCCTCGGCGCCGTCGCACACCGGGGCCTGCCAGCCCTGGTCCGCCACGTAGGCGCGGTAGCAGATGTGCCGGCCCTCACTGCGGGCGGCGATCTCCTTCACCGCCGTGGCCGCGGTGCGTACCGGAGGCTTGGGCTTCTTGGACTCGCCGCCGCCCTTGTCCCCGTCGCCCTTGTCGCCTCCCCCGCCGTCGCCGTCGTCCTTCGGCTCCTGGGTGACCGCGGGCTGCTCCGCCTGGGGCTGGTCGGCGGGCGCGGACTCGGCCGTGCTGGGCAGGGTTTCGGGGGTGGCGCTCGGGCTGGGTGCGAGCGCGGCACCGGCCTGCTGCGTCTGCTCGGTGGCGCTGGTGCGGACCTGGGGCTTGTAGGCGATCCAGATCATCACGAACGCGATCGCCAGGGCGACGAAGATCCCGAAGAACGTGGCGAGCCACCGGGGCAGGAACCCCCGCTGGACGTACGTCCCCTCGACCTCGGTGGGATCGACCCCCGAACGCCGCACGGCCAGCGTGTACGGCCGCTCCTCCTTCGACCCGAACCAGATGACCCGCTTCGGCTTCAGCGTCGTCTCCACGAACGCCGCACGCCCCGGCTCGATCTGCACGTTCCCCGGCCGCAGCTCGTACGACAGGTGGTCGCCGTTGTCGCTGCCCGCGACCGACGCCGTCACCTTCGTGTTGCCGAGGTTGTCCACCGCCAGCTTCGGACGCCCCCGGAACCGCCCCTTCACCGTCGGCGGGACCAGCTCGGCCCGCACCTCGGTGAACGGCGTGATGGTGAGGTTGCCCTCCGGCACCGTCACGGCGTCCGGATGCTCCGTCGGCGTGATCCGCACCGCGTACGGGTTGGGGCCGGCCACCGCGTCGGGCGTCCTCGGCGGGGCGAACGTCAGCTCCACCGTCCCCGTCGTCCCCGGATACAGCCGCAGGGTCGGCGGCTCGACCGTCGTCCAGGGCGCCGTGTCCCCGACCGGATCGAACCGGTACTCGTCCACCACGTCACCGGTATTGCGCACCCTCAGGCGCACACGCGTACTACTGCCGGGGTCCACAGTCGCGGACGCGGGCTCCAGCGAAGTCCACAGGCTCACGAGCCGACCTTAGAGAGGGCCCCGGGTCCTGTCTCAGGAGTCGGGGCAGAGTCGATTGCCCCAAGGGGCACGCCCGGCGGGTGGCGGGACCGGTCACATCGGGGATTCGCCCCGGGCCATCCGCTCGCCTGCCTGCCCGGCCTCGATCTCTTCGGAGTGGCCCGGGTCGGAGACGGACTCCCCGTGCCCGTTGTTGGTGCCGGCCACCTTGCCCCGGGACTGCTGGAAGACGTGATGGGTCTCGTGGAAGAGCGTCGCGTCGTCCAGGGACCGTTGGGCGACGATGTGGGAGCCGCTGGTGTAGGCGATCGCGTTGAGGTCCATGGCCGACCGCTGGGCCACCGCGTCGTCGTGCATCGTGACGTGCCCGAAACTCATCCCGTACGCACGCTCGGCCGGTTCGCGGATGCGGTCCGGCAGCGGCTTGCCGGGCGTCTTGATCGCGTCGTCCACCGAGACCCGCGGCTCCTCGAAGAAGCCGCTGTCCGCCGAAACCCTGCGCTGCACGTCGGCGGTGTCGGCCGCCTCCTGGCCGTGGCCGCAGCCGGGGCCGTGTTCGTGCCGGGCCCGCTGGACGGCACGGGACACCGCCGCGTTCCCGGCCTGGCTCTGCAGTGCCAGCATCCGGCCCGCCGTGGTGCCCGGCGCGGCGGAGTGGCGGACCGGGGCCTGCTTGTCGGCCTGTTGGGCAGCCTGTGTTCCGTGTGTGCGCACAACGCTCCCTCGGCGGATACGCGGGTACTTGGGTCGGTACATGATGACGACGCTTCTCGCAGGTCTACCCTCACGGGCCGTCGGACGCAACGGCCGCGGGGGCAGGCCTTGAGGGCACGGCCGTACGGGCGAACACCGCTCGTACGGCCCGTCCTTGAGCATCCTGACGCTCAGGCCGAGGAGAGTTGCGCCGCTATCTCGTCCTCCCACTCCTTCTGCCGCTCGGGGTCGTTGAGTGAGTTCGCCCACTGTTCTTCGCGCGATTTCTCCCACTCTTCAGCCGACTGCTCGTGCTTCTCCGGGTCATGCTTTCCCGGATTGTGCTTCTCCGGTCCACAGTTGAGAGTCCTGAGGAAGTCACGCATCTTCTGGCGAACGTCGTCGGGAACGTTCTTGCCCGCGGGGACGGCCGGCCCGGCCGCGAGCGCATAGATTTCCTGTGCGTTCAGCTGCCGCTCACCCTGCTCGAGGGGCTTCAGTACGTTGAGGCCTGCCTTCGTCGCATCGCGCTTCCTGCCGCCCTTGCCGTCCTTGGACTGCTTGGGTGGCTCGGTCTTCTCGGTCGTCTTGGGCTCGGTCCCTTCCTGCGCATCCGTTGTACGTGCCCACTTCTCGGGATGCCGCACCGACTCATAGCGTTTGGCGAACTTCTTCCCTCCCTTGTAGGCAGCGATACCGCCCAGGGCCCCCGCCGTTGCGCCGCCTGTGACAGCGACTCCGATCGGGCCGCCGACCGCGCCGACCGCGGACGCGACCATCACGGCACCAGCCGCGGTGCGCGCCACGTTGCCCCCCGCGTTGAGGGCTCGCTTGATCTCCTTCCCCGTCTGCTTGCCCACCGCGTAATCCCTGAGACTGGCCATGTGCGCCAGCAGTTCCTGCCTGTGCCCTTCGATACGGCCCCGCTCGTCCTTGATGCTCTGCAGGGTTTCCTCGGACGGCCCGGCCGGTGAGTCCGACAGTGCGGAGCATGCCTGGGCCAGATTCCCGGTCGCCTCCCCCAGGCTGTTGAGTACGCCCCGAAGGTCGGCCTGACGCACTGCGGCCACACCCTTGAAATGCTCTTTGAGCTCATTCTTCTTTTTATGAGTCGTCAGCGCGACATAGGTGTCACGAACAACGAATATTCCGGAGAACGTCATGACGAGGGCGCCGCTGACATCCCCGAGAGCAGCCATTCCTCCCAGGTCACCGGCATTCTTTATGGCAGTATTGGCGATTTTCGGGCCATCATTGAGGGTCATGAGACCGTTCGTTGTCAAGCCGACGGCCTTCGACTTCTCCTTTTTCCTGTCCTGATGGGACTTCGGTCCCGTTTCCTTGCTCCCCTTGTGCCCGGCCCACAAGTCACGTCCGTCGTTGAACGCCCCCAGTGCGTCGTTCACCACATTGATCCCGGACTCGACCTGCGCCTGCTTCGCGGTGGCGCTCACCAGCCCGGTGTCCGAGGTCTGCGCGCCATGCGACTGAAGCGGCGCTCCGATCGGGGCGGTTCCGCGCAGGACCACCGTGTCCGCCGGGTCGAGCCACTTCCTGATCTTGGTGGAGCTGAAGGGGCGCTTGATCTGCTCCATGGTCGTCCTGCTCGTTTTCCCGGCATCCGACGGACCCGGCTCTTCCGTCTGCTCCGCGGATTCCGGGGTCTTCTTCGCCTTGGCCGCCTTCTCCGCCTTGGCCGCCTTGGCCGCCCTCTTCGCCTTGGCCGCGGGCGTCATCTTCGCCTCGGCGTCGGCCTCGGCCTTCGCCTTCGCCGCGTCGGCCTCGGCCTTTTCCGCATCGGCCTGGACCGTCTTCGCCGCGGTGTGAGCCGTCTTCGCCGCGGTCTCGGTCGTCCCCGCCTCCACCTGCTGTCGCGCCGCGATCGCAGCCTGCTGCTGCGCCTCGGTCGCCTCCCCCTCCTGCTTCTCCGCCTCTGCGCCGGCTTCACTCGCGGCCGTCCGCGCCTGTGTCGCCGTCGTCCGGTGCGCCTCCGCCTCTGCGCCGGCCTCCCTCGCGGCCGTCCGCGCCTGCTCCGCGGCCCTGCCATGGTTGGCTACGTCGGCCTGAGCCTGGGCATACCCCTTCGCCGCCGCAGTGGCGTCCTTCAGCAGTCGCTCCGCCTCGCCTCGGGCCTTCCTCGCCTCCTGCTGCGCCGTTTCCTTGGTCTCCTCCCACTTCTTCGCGTCAAGCCCGGCCGCCGTCCCGGACTCCTTCGCGGTGCCGACCGCCCCCTTCTGCTCCCGCGCGACGGTGTCGGCCTTCTCCGCCTTGCCCAGCGCGTCAGTCGCGATCCTGGTCCACTTCGCCACCTCGGTTTCGGCCCCGGCCAGCTCCTCCGCCTCGGCTTCGGCCTTCGCGGCCTGCTGCAGCGCCGTCTCACCGGCCGCCGCCTTCTGCTTCTCCGCCGCCTCGGCCGCCTTCTTCTCCTCCTCCGCCTTCCCGGCCTCCTGCGTGTACTTGACCACGTCGGCTTCGGCCTTCTTCTGCCGCTTCTCCGCTTCCTCGGCCTCCTGCGTGTACTTGACCACGTCGGCTTCGGCCTTCTTCTGCTCCTGCTCAGCCGCCGTGGCCTGGCGAGTGAACTCCTTCTCCCTCTCTTGAGCCTCGGCCGCCTTGCCGCGCGCCGCTTCCACGGCCTCGCGGCGCTCCCGCCCAGCCTGCTCGGCCTGCTTCCGGTCCCTGTCCGCCTTGTTGGCGGTCTCCGTGTGCCCCTGCTGGTAGGCCTCGGCCGTTCTCTGTTCCTGCTCCGCCGCCTCGGCGTCCTCCGTGTGCTTCTGCTGCTCGGCCCGGGCACCGGCCGCCTTCTCGCGGGCCTCCAGCGCCTTCCCGGACTGCTGCCACACCACGTCCGCGGCCCTGGACCGACCCAGCGACGCGTCCGCGACCTCCTTCTTCCGGTCCGCCACCGCCTTCACGGCCAGCTCCTTGGGCGACTTCGCGTCCTCCCCTTGAGCCTTCCCCCCGGTCTGCTGCTCGGGCACGGGCTCCCGCACCGGCGTGATCGCCATGTCGTCCACCGCCGCCGCCGAAGTGCTCGCCGCACGCTGAATGGCCAGGGTGACGGCCCGGTTTCCCGCCTTGGCCTGCAAGGAGGCCAAGGGGGGCTGCTGCACCCGCGGGTGGTGTCGGGCGGGAGCGGTGGCATTCGTGCGACGGGTCTGCGATTCGTGCAAGCGGTCCGACACGGACAACCCTTTCTGACGTCCCGTCACCACCCCCGCCCCGCAAGGCCGCGACCACCGGCAAGACGGGACGGCGCGTTCCCTGACCGGGCGTGATCGCAAGATGACATCCTGGCGAACTGACACTCAATACATGATGTTGAAGCAGAAACGCCGGGCAACCGCCAGAGGTCCACCGGGGAAACGAGGAGAAACGCGGGGAGACTGCCCCAACGGGCACGACCAGGGGCAACGACCGTGCCCCCACACCGGCACCGAAGGACGTTTCGGCGGAGGCAACGCGCGCGTGAGGCTGAGGGGCGTCCTGTCTCGTACCCCGAGGAGAGCAGAGCATGCCGTCCTACCTGTCGCCCGGCGTCTACGTCGAGGAGGTGGCCAGCGGCTCGCGCCCGATCGAGGGAGTGGGCACCTCGGTGGCGGCCTTCGTCGGTCTCGCCCCGACCGGCCCGCTGAACGAGCCCACGCTGGTGACCAACTGGACGCAGTACGTCGCGGCCTTCGGTGACTTCACCGGCGGGTACTACCTCGCGCACTCCGTCTACGGGTTCTTCAACAACGGCGGCTCCGCCGCCTACGTCGTGCGCGTCGGCGGCTCCGCCGAGGACGCCGCCACGGACGACGCCGTGAACGGCACCTCCGCCCCCGCCGCCGTCACGGCCAGCACCACCAAGGCGCTGACCGCCGCCGAGCCCAAGCAGCTCGGCACGTTCTCCGTGACGGCCACGGCCGCCGGCCAGAGCGGCCCGCTGACCGTCGAGGTCGCCGACCCCGAGGGCGAGGGCCCCGCCGAGCGCTTCAAGCTGATCGTCAAGGACGGCGACAAGCCGGTCGAGACCTTCGACGTGAGCGCCAAGAAGGGCAACCGCTCCTACGTCGTCACCCAGGTCAAGGAGCGCTCCAAGCTCATCACCGTGACCGAGGCCGCGCCGTCCGCGCAGCTGGTCCGGCCGGAGAACCAGACCGTGGCGCTGCCCGCGCCGCCGACCGCCGCCCCCGCCGTTCCGGCCGCGCCGGCCGAGAGCGTGCAGCCGGGACCTGCCGAGTACCTCGGCGACTCCTCGGACCGCACCGGCTTCGGCGGCCTGGAGGCGATCGACGAGATCTCCATGGTCGCGGTGCCCGACCTGATGGCCGCCTACCAGCGCGGCGCGATCGACCTGGAGGCCGTCAAGGCCGTCCAGCTCGGTCTCATCGCCCACTGCGAGCTGATGGGCGACCGCGTCGCCATCATCGACCCGCCGCCCAGCCAGAACGCCCGTCAGATCCGCGTCTGGCGCCAGGAGACGGCCGGCTACGACTCCAAGTACGCGGCCCTGTACTACCCCTGGATCAAGTCCTTCGACCCGAAGACCGGCCAGTCCCGCCTGGTCCCGCCGAGCGGCCACGTCGCCGGCATCTGGGCCCGCAACGACTCCGAGCGCGGTGTGCACAAGGCCCCCGCCAACGAGGTCGTCCGCGGCGCCGTGGACCTGGAGCTGCAGATCACCCGCGGTGAGCAGGACCTGCTCAACCCGATCGGCGTCAACTGCATCCGCTCCTTCCCCGGCCGCGGCATCCGCGTCTGGGGTGCCCGCACCCTCTCCTCGGACCCGGCCTGGCGCTACCTGAACGTCCGCCGGTACTTCAACTACCTGGAGGAGTCGATCCTGATCGGCACCCAGTGGGTGGTGTTCGAGCCGAACGACCACAACCTCTGGGCCCGCATCCGGCGCAACGTCTCGGCGTTCCTGGTCAACGAGTGGCGCAACGGCGCCCTCTTCGGCCAGAGCCCCGACCAGGCCTACTACGTCAAGTGCGACGAGGAGACCAACCCGCCGGAGTCCGTCGACCTCGGCCGGGTCGTCTGCGAGATCGGCATCGCGCCGGTCAAGCCCGCCGAGTTCGTCATCTTCCGGCTGGCCCAGTTCTCCAGCGGCGGCGGCGAGCTGGACGAGTAGGCGCGGCGCGCGCCTCCGGCCCTCCTCCCACTCCCTCTAGAAGGACAACGAACCCATGTCTCTCCCCAAACCAGAAGACGTACTCGTCGCACCGAACTTCGGCATCCAGATCGACGGTGTGATGGTCGAGTACCTCAACTCGGTGACCAACCTGCAGATCGAGCAGGACGTCATCAAGTACCAGCAGAACCAGGGCACGACCGGACGCAACAACGTCACCCTGATGCCGGGCGTGGCCAAGGACGGCTCCGTCCAGGTCGAACGCGGTATGAGCCAGTCGTCGGTGTTCACCCAGTGGATCAACGACTCCATGGCCGGCCGGATGGCCACCGCCCGCAAGAACGCCACGATCATCGTGATGGACTACGAGGACAACCCGGTCAAGCGCTGGAACCTGCGCAACGCCTGGTGCAGCAAGGTCGTGGCGGGCGCCCTGAAGGCGGGTGACACCAACGCCCTGACCGAGACCATCACCATCGTGTTCGAAGAAATGGTCGTCGAGTAATGCGCCGTACGACTGCCAAGGCACCTGCCGCGGCACAGACCGCGGCGGCGGGAGCGGACTTCCCCCGTTCTTCTCCCGCCGCCGCGCCGTCGGAGGCGGCGGAGGCGGTGGCCGGTTCTCCGGCCGCCGCCCCCGCCGGGCCCTCCGTCGACATGGCGCCGCGGCAGGAGCTGCGGACCGAGTTCCCCTTCGAGTTGCCGCGCGGGTACGTCGACGACTCGGGCACCGTCCACAAGGACGGTGTGATGCGCCTGTCGACCGCACGGGACGAGCTGATCCCGCTGCGCGACGTGCGGGTGCAGGAGAACCCGGCCTACCTGTCGGTGGTGCTGCTCGGCCGGGTCATCACCCGGCTGGGCACGCTGCCGATGGTGCACGACGGCATCGTGGAGAACATGTTCGCCTCCGACCTGGCGTTTCTCCAGGACTTCTACCGCCAGATCAACGCGGAGGGGCACACCCGCGCGGCCGTCGCGTGCCCGCACTGCTCGGAGGCCTTCGAGGTGGAACTGGGCGGGAGCCGCCTGGGGGAATCGTGACGTACGCGACCGACCGGCTGCACGAGGAGATCGCGTACGTCGCCTACCACTTCCACTGGAGCCTGGAGGCGATCCTGGACCTGGAACACCAGGACCGCCGCCGGTACACGGACCAGATCGCGTCCCTCGTGACGCGTGGCACGGCGGAGGGCTGATCGGTGGGATTCCTGGACCGGCTGCGGGGCCGTCGGGACGGCACGGACGGACTCGGGAGCGAAGGCGGGGACGGAGACGGGGCAAGGACCCCGTCCGCCGGTCCGGCCCCGGGCTCGGGTCCGGCTCCGGGCTCGGGCTCTGCTCCGGCTTCGGACTCGGGTCCGGCTTCGGGCTCGGGCGTGGACGGGGGCACGGCGGGTACGGCCGGCTCGGCGCCCGTCGCCGTCGCCGCCTGGACGGGCCTGCCGCCGATCCAGCGGGCCACGGGCGCGGCCCGTACGGGAGTCGCGGACGCCGGGTTCGGTGGCCGCCTCCCGACGTGGCAGAACCCGTCGTTCACGGGGGCGCCGTCCCCCGCGGTGCTGAACCCGGCGGCGGGCGACAGCCTGCTGTCCGGGGCGTTCGACGCGTCGGCCCGCCAGACGTCCTCCACCCCCCTGGCGTCACCGCCCGGGACACCGCCGGTGCAGCGGATGCCGGTCGCCCCGCTGCGGGCGATCCCGGCTGACGCCTCCGTCCAGACCGCTCCCACGGGTCCCGTTCCCGGGAGGCGGGGCGGTCCGGCCGCCTCACCGGGGGCTCGGACCTCGGCACCGTCTTCCACGCCGGGCACACGGAGCGGTTCTTCCGGCATGCCCGGCACATCCGGTACGCGCAGTGGCGTGTCGGGTGGTCCGTCGTCGGCGCCCTCGGCCTCCGCGCCCGCGGCCGCCCCGGTGCAGCGGGCGCGTTCCGCCGGGTCGGCTTCGTCCGCCGCGCCCGCGAGCCCGCCGGCCCAGGCCCCCGCGGGGTCCGGGTGACCCCGGTGCCGCCCACCGACCCGCGTCCGCGGCAGGCCCTGACCAGGGCTCCGTCCGGGGCCTCGGCCGTGCAGCGCCGGGCCCTGCCCGCGAGCCGCCGCACCACCGGCTCCGCGGCGGCGCCCCCGTCGGCGGACGGCGACCGGGCGGACCCCGGCTCGGCACCGGCCGGCGGCGCCCCGACACCCCCGCGGTGCAGCGGGCCGTGCTCCCGCCGACCGCCACCGAGACACCGACCGCCACTCCGGCCCCGCCCGTGATCCCCGGAACCGGGACCACGCCGACCACCGCGTCCCGGCCCACCACCCCCGGCACTTCCGGCGGCGGCACGGCATCCAGCGCCCCGGTGCGCCGAGCCGCCGCACAGGGTGACGGCCCCGCCGCGCCCCCGCCGGTACAGCGCGCCGCCGTACGACCGTCCGCACCCGCCCCCGCCCCCGCCCCCGCACCGAGCGACACGTCCCACACCCCCGCGCAGCCAACCGCCACCCGCCCCGACGGCGCCACGCCAGCCACCCCGGGCGACGGCCCCGCCGCGCCGGTGCAGCGCGCCGCCGTACGACCGTCCGCCCCCGCCCCCGCACCGAGCGACACGTCCCACACCCCCGCGCAGCCAACCGCCACCCGCCCCGACGGCGCCACGCCAGCCACCCCAGGTGACGGCCCCGCCGCGCCGGTGCAGCGCGCCGCCGTACGACCGTCCGCACCCGCCCCCGCACCGAGCGACACGTCCCACACCCCCGCGCAGCGAGCCGCCGCCCGCCCGGGCAGTGGCCCGGCGCCCGCCTCCGGCGGCGGTACGTCATCCGCCGCGCCGGTGCAGCGATCCGCCCACGGCGACGGCGGCACCGCGACTCCCTCGCCGGGCAACGGGCCCGCACGGGACGCGAGGACGACCGGTTCGCAGGCCGGCCCTTCCCCCGCGCCGTCCTCTTCCCGGTCCGGCGGTACGGCGACGCCCGTGTCCGGGGGCGCCGCGGGGTCCGGTACGCCCGTGCAGCGAGCCGTGCCCCGGCCCGCCCCCGGGTCCGCGTCCACGCCCCGCACGGACGGGGGCGGTACGGCCGACCTGCCGGTGCAGCGGGCGACGCCCCGCCCGGCCACCCCCGCTTCCGACGCCGGAAGCGGCACGGGCAGCCGACCCACCGCCCGCGCGGCGACACCGCGGCCCGCGCCGTCGCCCTCGCGCCCCTCTTCGTCCTCCGGGACGCCCTCGTCCTCCGCGACGCCCTCGTCCTCATCTTCTGCCGCACCCTCGTCCTCCGCCACGCCCTCGGCCGGAGCCGCCCAGGTCGGACCGCCGGTCCAGCGCGCCGTGGCCCCGCCCGACAGTCCCGGCGCCGACAGCGCCAACGGGTCCACCGCCGACCGTCCTTCGGCCGCACCCGCACCCGGCGCGGCGGCCGAGGCCCCGGTCCAGCGAGCCGTCGACCGGTCCGACCGTTCGGTCACGCCGCCCCCGAGGCCCGCGACACCGACTCCGGCCGCCCTGGGACGGACGCCGCTCCCGGCACCGCGACCCCGCCGGTCCAGCGGGCCGTGGCCCGGATCACCCCGGCGCCGGGCCCCGAAGCCGGCGGACCGGAAGCGTCCGCCGCCCGCCCGACGCGCCCCACCGGCGGCAACACCGCCTCCGTGGCCCAGCCCCCTCGACGCCTCCCGCGTCGGCGAACCGCCCGGCCACCGCCCCCGGCCGTCCCGGCGCCCCGACCGGCGGGCAGCCCCCGTCCAGCGCAAGGCGGCGCCCTCCGGCCCGACGCAGCCGACCCACCCCACGCGGGCCACGCGCACCGCGCCCCCGGTCCAGACCCCGCCCTCCCCGGCGCACCCGCGCCCCGACCCCCGGTTCAGCGGGCCGCGACCCCGGCGGCCGGTGTGCCCGGGACGCCCTCCGCCGACCCGGCGCCCGCGCCGCGCCCCGACGCACCCGCACCGCAGCCCGCGGGCCGGCCTCCGGTCCAGCGCTCGGCCCAGCCCCCGACCGCGCCCGCCACCGGCCCCGGACCCGAACCGACCGCCCCGGCAGCCCAGTCGGCCCCGTCGGCCCCGTCGACCCCGTCCGCATCGACCGACTCGGCCGCCCCGGTCGCCGCCGTACCGCTCTCCCCGCCCGCGCCCGGCACACCGTCGGCCGCGGTGCCCCCGTACAGCCGCGCCCCGCGCGACAGCAGTCCGCGCAGCCCGCCCAGCCCGTGCAGCGCAGTGCCGCACCGCGCCGCGCCGGTCTGGGCGCCCCGACGTCCTCCAAGCCGGTCGACGCCGTACGCCCCACCGCGACACCCGCCGTACGCCCCACCGCGACGCCCGCGGTCCCGGCGCCCGTCCAGCGCTCCGCGGCGACGCCCGCCGCGCCCGGCCCCTCCGCGACAGGGCCCGCGGGGCCCTCCGCCGGCCCGCGGGCACTCACCCCTCCCGCTCCGGTCGTCCCGACCGAGCGCCCCGCGCGCCGCTCCTCGCTCGGCGCCCCCTCACCGCGCCCCCGGCCGGGGCCACCCCGATCGCCCAGCGGTCCCCGGCACCGGCCCCGTCGTCGGCCTCGGCACCCGGCCGTGCCGCGACCGAGGGCCGTACGTCTCCGGCCGTCCAGCGGGCCGTCTCCTCGGCGCTCCCGCCGGCGGCACCGCTCACGACCCCGCTCGCCGCACCGCCCTTCCTGACGGCGCCCCCTCGGTCGCCACCCCGGCGCCGCTGCCCGTGTCCTCCGCCGTGCCCCCGTTCGCGGCCGCCTCCGAGGCAGCCGTCGCACCGGCCTTCACGCCGCCGCCCCTGCCGGCCCCCGGCGCCACGATCCCGGGCCCGGCCGTCCAGCGCGCCCCGGCCACGGGGTTCGCGCCGGGCGGTGGACCGGTGCGCCCCACCGTGCAGCGCGCCCCCGCCAAGGCCGTGCCCCTGCGTCGGCCCGCGTCCCCGGGCGCCACTGCCCGGGCCCCGCTCCCGGTGGCGCCGCTCACGCCGCCCGCGCCGTCGGCGTCCCGGCCCGCCCTCCCCGTCGGTACGCAGGCCGCGCCGGCGCCGTCGGCCCCGGAGGCCGGTCCGGCGGTGTCGGCCTCCGCGTCCTCCGAGATGCCCCCGGTGCAGCGCGTGCTCGGCTTCGGCGGCTTCAGCGGCCGTACCACGGGCGCGCTGGCCGCGTCGGCGGCGGCCGCCGTGGCCGAGACCTTCTCGCGCCTGCGGACCTCCTCGTCCCAGCACCACCCGCCCCACGACCCGCCGCCCGCCTACAGCGCGGACCCGCCGCAGGACCCGCCGCCCCCGTACTCGGCGGCCTCCGCCGCGCAGCCGGGGGCGGGGGGCGACGAGCCGCCCGCCTACACGGCGGTCCCGCCCGGCGGGTTCGACCCGCGACAGCTCACCGACTTCCAGCTCGACGAACTGGTGCACCGGATCATCGGCCGCGTCACCCGTCTCGTCCGGGCCGACTTGCGTATGGACCGCGAACGGATCGGCAGACTGCGCGACCCCCGCTGACCGGACAGCCGCGCCCGCCCGCCACCGTTCCCCCGACAGAAAGGTCGACCCCCGATGACCCGCAAGGACCCGGGCTCCTCCATATGGTTCAGCCTCGCCATCGACGGCGAGAGCCTCGGTTACTTCAACGGGTGCGAAGGCCTGTCGACCCAGGTGGAGGTGGAACAGCGCCAGGAGGGCGGCAACAACGGCTTCGTCTGGCAGCTGCCCACCCGCGTCACCTTCTCCAACATCCGGCTGACCCGGCCCCTGACTCCGGACACGGCGAAGGTCGCCAAGTGGATCTCCTCCGTGCAGACCGGCATCAAGCGGCCCACCGCGCAGATCTCGGCCCTGCGCGCCGACGGGTCGATCGTGGCCCGCTGGGGGCTGATCGACGTACTGCCCGTGAGCTGGCAGGGTCCCTCGCTCGACCCCAACAGCCCGGCCGTGGCCAACGAGGTCCTGGAGATCGCCCACCACGGATTCACGGACTGACGGCGTCCCCGAAAGCAGAGAGGAAGACCCATGGCCACCAGCAAGGGCGCCGGCAAGAGCCTCGTGCGCGCCAACCTCGCCATCCACCAGCCGCCCACCGGCACGTCCACCACACCGGGTGCGCTGATCCGGACGTTCAACTTCGAGTTCAACCCCGCCCAGTTGTCCATCAGTCAGCGGACCAACTGGGTGGCGACGCCGACGGCGGCGGTGCGCAAGGCCGCCAAGCCGCAGTTCATGGGCGCCGAGCCGCGGGAGATGACCCTGGAGATCTTCCTGGACTCCTCGATGAAGCCCGACGGCACCACCGTGATGAAGAAGGTCGAGTCGCTGCTGCTGTGCTGCGAGGTGACCGCCAAGAGCCTGGCCGACGACCAGCCGTCGCCGCCCTGGGTGGTCTTCGAGTGGGGTTCGTTCTCCACGGCGCGGTTCACCGCGTACGTCTCGTCCATCGAGACGCAGTACACGCTCTTCGGCACCACCGGTGTCCCCATCCGTGCCACCTGCCAGGTGGCACTGGTGGAGATCCCCGGCCCCACCCTGGGCCAGAACCCGACCTCCGGCGCCCTCACCGCCCAGCGCGTGCACCGGGTCGTCGCGGGGGACTCGCTCCAGTCACTGGCGTGGAGCGAGTACGGCAACGCCAACGCGTGGCGTGTGATCGCCCGGGCCAACGGCATCGACGACCCCTCCCACCTGCCGACCGGCACCGAGCTGATGCTCCCCGCCGCCGAGGAGGTGCCTCACTGATGGTGCGGCCCTCATTCTCCAGCATCGTCGACGTCAAGATCGGTGGCGCGAAGCTGCCCGACGACATCGCCCCGATGCTCACCGACGGCTGGGTCGACCAGGGCGTGGGCGTGCCCGCGGCGTTCCGGCTCACCTTCCGCGACCCCGACCACCTGGTCCTCGGCAAACTGGGCGTGAAGTTCGGCACCCCGGTCGTCATCACCCCGATCGCCGACGGACAGGGCAAGGGCAACCCCCTGCTGACCGGTGAGGTCACCGGCCTGGAGGCCGACTACGACGGCACCGGCAGCTTCACCGTCATCCGCGGCTACGACTACGGGCACCGCCTGATGCGCCAGCGGCGGGTGGCCGCCTACCGCAATCAGAAGGCCTCCGACATCGCCAAGACGCTCGTGAGCGGGGACGGGGTCCCCGTCGGCCGCATCCAGCCGACGAAGGGCACGTACGGGTTCATCAGCCAGTCCAACGTCACCGACTGGGACTTCCTGTCCCGGCTCGCCGACGAGAACAAGATGGTCATGTACCTGGACGCCAAGGGGAAGTTCCGGTTCGTCACGCCGAAACCGTCGGCCGGCGCACCCTCCCCCAGCACGGACGGCGACAAGAGCACCTTCGTCCTCGTGGCCGGCCACGACATCCTGCGGCTGCGGGCCGCCGTGACCGCCGCCGACCAGATCGGCAAGGTCGAGTCGCGCGGCTGGAACGTCACCACCAAGAAGAAGATCACCGAGATCGCTCCGGCCACCACCGACCCCGGCATCAGCATCGGCTCGACGCCCGGCACGGCCGCGGGCAAGTTCAAGCCCGGCAAGCTCGTCGAGACCGCCAACCCGTACGACAAGCAGGACGAGGTCCAGTACGCCGCGAAGGCCCTCGCCGCCGACGTCACCTCGTCCTTCGCCGAGCTGGAAGTCGCCGTCTACGGCCACCCCGACCTGCGGCCCGGCGTCCCCGTGGCACTCGCCAAGGTCGGCGAGCCCTTCGAGGGCAAGTACACCGTGACCTCGGTCCGCCACCACTTCGGCGACGGCGTGCCCTACGAGTCCTGGATCACGGTCAGCGGCCGCCAGTGGCGCTCCCTGTACGGGCTCGCCTCGGGCGGCAGCGGCGGCACGGACCCGGCCAGCGCCACCCGGCTGCCCAGCGTCGCCAACGCCATCGTCACCGACGTGCAGGACCCCCTCAAGCAGGGCCGGGTCAAGCTGCAGTTCCCGTGGCTGGACGACAAGTACGTCAGCGACTGGGCGCGCAGTGTGCAGCTGGGCGGCGTGGCGGGCGGTGGGATCTTCCCCATGGACGTCGGCGACGAGGTGCTGGTCGCCTTCGACCGGGGCGCCCTCGACCACCCGTTCGTCATCGGCGGGCTCTACAACGGCCGGGACGTGCCGACCAAGAGCGACGTGCCGCTGCACGACAGCCTGAAGAAGAAGGCCGCCCGGCACACCCTGTCCGACCGCACGGGCAACCGCGTCGACCTGCTCAGCCAGCGGACCGGCGGGCGCAAGCAGGGCGTCCGGATCGCCAGCGGCAACGACAAGCTGACCATCAACCTCGACCGCACCAAGACCGAGATCACCGTCGACAGCAAGGGCTCGGTCAAGATCACCGGCAGCCGGTCGGTGGACGTGGAGGCGGGCCAGCGGCTCACCCTGCGCGGCAAGTCGATCCTGATCGACAGCGCCGGGCCGCTCACCCTGCAGGGCAAGGGCATCGTCAACCTCAAGTCGCTCGGCGGCGTGGTCGCGGTGAACGCGCTGGGCGGCGCCCTGACCATGACCTCGGCCGGCGCCGCGACCCTCACCGCCACGGGCCTGGCGACGATCACCGCGGCCAACACGAAGATCACCGGCGCCAAACTCGACCTGTACGGCGGCTTCTTCGTCAACGAGATCAAGTACCCCTTCGGATGACCGCACGACCGCACCGGCGCCCCGGGGTGGCCGGCGGAAGGAAACGGAAAAGGCAGGTGGCCCCCTGATGGCCGAACAGTTCGTCGGCTCCGGCTGGTCGTTTCCCCTGCGTATCGGACCGACCGGCGGGATAGCCCTCGTCAGCGGCGAGCAGGAGGTGGAGGAGGCCATGCGGCTCGTCCTCGCCACCGCCCCCGGCGAGCGGCCGATGCGGCCCGAGTTCGGCTGCGCCATCCACGACATGGTCTTCGCCCCGGTCAACGAGCAGACCGCCGGACGCATCCAGCACGAGGTGTACACCAGCCTGGACCGCTGGGAGCCGCGCATCGAGGTCCACGAGGTCGACGTCACCGCCGGCGACGACCGCAGCACCCTCTACATCGACGTGCGCTACTCCATCCGCGGCACCAACAACCCGCGCAGCCTCGTCTTCCCGTTCTACGTCATCCCCTCCCACGACGAGCCGGACCTCCCCGACGGTTCGGCCGGCCCCGCGGGCCTCCCGGGCTCTCCCGAAAGCGATCGCTGATGTCCCTGCCCTCCCCCAACCTCGACGACCGCCGCTTCCAGCAGTTCGTCGACGACGCCAAGCGCTACATCCAGCAGCGCGCCCCGGAGTGGACCGACCACAACGTCTCCGACCCCGGCATCACCCTCGTCGAGACGCTCGCGCACATGGCCGACCAGATCGTCTACCGCCTCAACCGGGTCCCGGAGAAGAACCACCTCGCCTTCCTCGACCTGGTCGGCATCACCCTCTTCCCCCCGTCGGCCGCCCGCACGGACGTCACCTTCTGGCTGTCCGCGCCGCAGGAGGACACGATCCTGGTCCCGGTCGGCACCGAGGTCGCCACGCTGCGCACCGACCGCGACGAGGCCGTCGTCTTCGCCACCGAACGCGACCTGAGCGTCATACCGTGCACGCTGGGCCGCCTGGTGACGCAGACCCGCGGCGAGGCCGTCGCCGACCGCACCACGGACCTCGCCGAGAGCAAGGACGTGATGTGCTTCGCCGAGGCCCCGGCCCCCGGCGACTGCATGCTCATCGGCCTCACCTCCGCCACCCCGCACTGCGCGCTCGCCCTGGAACTCGACAGCCGCGTCGACGGCGTCGGCGTCGACCCCCGTCAGCCGCCCCTGGTCTGGGAGGCGTGGACCGAGGACGGCTGGCAGCCCTGCGAGGTCGACCGGGACGGCACCGGCGGCCTCAACCGCCCCGGCGACATCGTCCTCCACGTGCCCGGCGGCCACGTCCTGTCCCGCAACGGCGGCCACGAGGCCGGCTGGATCCGCTGCCGCGTCACCGACCCGCTGCCCGGCCAGCCCTTCTACACCACCTCGCCGACCATCCGCTCCGCCGAGGCGTACACCATCGGCGGCACCACCGGCACCGTCCACGCCGAAACCGTCCACGACGAGGCCCTCGGCGAGTCCACCGGCCTGCCCGGCCAGCGCCTCAGGCTCGAACACGCCCCCGTCGTCGCCGACGACCCGCCCGTCCTCCTGCAGACCGCCGACGACGACGGCTGGCAGGACTGGCAGGTCGTCCCGCACTTCGCGGGCTCCCGCCCCGGCGACCACCACATCACCCTCGACGCCGCCACCGGCGAGATCGCCTTCGGCCCCGCCGTCCGCGAGGCCGACGGCACCCTGCGCCAGTACGGCACCGTCGCCCCCAAGGGCGCCGTCATCCGCGCCCGCCGCTACCGCACCGGCGGGGGCCGGGCCGGCAACGTGGCCCGCGGCGCCGTGCAGGTGCTGCGCACCTCCATCCCGTACGTCTCCGAGGTCGTCAACCGCGAGGCCGCCCGCGGCGGCGTGGACGGCGAGACCGTGGAGGAGGCGAAGCTGCGCGCCCCGATCACGCTGCGCGCCCAGGAACGCGCCGTCACCCTGCGCGACTACGAGGAACTCGCCCGCCGCGCCGCCCCCGAGACCGCCCGCATCACCTGCCTGGAGGGCGAGGAGAACGAGTACGGCGCCCACGCCGTCCGCGTCCTCGTCGTCCCGCAGGCCGTCCCCGACCCCGGCGGGCGCCTGCGCTTCGAGCAACTCGTCCCCGGCGACGCCCTGCTGAGCCGCATCACCCGCCACCTCGACGAGCGCCGCCTCATCGGCACCCGCCTGTCCGTCGGGCCGCCCTACTACCAGGGCGTCACCGTCGTCGCCACCGTCCACGCCTTCCGCGGCGTCGACGCCGACCGCGTACGCCGCCAGACCCACGACGCCCTCTACCGCCACCTCGACCCGCTCACCGGCGGCGCCGACGGCAAGGGCTGGCCCTTCGGACGGCCGGTGCAGACCGGTGAACTCTTCGCCGTACTCCAGCGCGTCCCCGGCGTCGAACTCGTCGACGAGGTCGTCCTGCACCCCGCCGACCCGCTCACCGGCAAGCGCGGCGACCCCACCGACCGCATCGACCTCGAGGCGCCCGCGCTGGTCTTCTCCTTCGACCACCGGGTCCGCGTGATCGGGGACGGCGCGTGACCGCCCCCACGTACCGGGGTTCCGTCGACGGGCTCGGCTCCTCGCTGCCGATCGGCTCGATGCTCCCGGCCGTCTTCGCCGACGACGAACTCGCCCTGCGCTTCGTCGGCGGACTCGACGACGTCCTGGCACCCATCCTCAGCGTCCTGGACTGCCTGGACACCTACTTCGACCCCGCCCTCACCCCGGCCGACTTCGCCCAGTGGCTCGGCACCTGGGTCGGCGCCGAGACCGACGGCACCGAACCCGAGGCCCGGCTGCGGGCCGCCGTCGCGGCCGCCTCCCGGCTGCACCGCGTACGCGGCACCCGGCAGGGCCTGTCGGAGGCCGTGCTGCTCGCGTTCGGCGTCGCACCGGAGATCACCGAGAGCGGCGGCGCCGAATGGAACGCCCGTCCCCTCGGCCCGTTCCCCGGCAGGCCCCGGCCCCACCTGCACGTCACCCTCCGGCTGCCCGACCCGAATCCGGCCGACACCCATCGTCTGGACGCCCTCGTCGCCGCCGCCCGTCCCGCCCACATGCCCTACACGGTCGAAGTGACCGCCTCCGAAAGGACCCCGGAGAGATGACCACGCAGAACTGCGCCGAGTGCGGAACCCGCGCGGAACCGGGCCAGTCCTTCTGCGACGCGTGCGGCGCCGTACTCCGCTGGGAACAGGCCGGCGCCCGCACCGCGCAGCCCGCGGCCGCCGCGTCGTCCGACCAGAAGCCCGGCTTCGACGCCTTCGGCGGGGCCGGCGTGCCGCCCGCCCGCACCGACCGCCCGGGCACGTCGCCCACCGGGGGCGGCACCGCCGAACCGGCCGCCGCCCCGGGGAGAGCCCCGCGCCGCCGCACCCTCGCCACCCCGCCGACGGCGCGGGCAGCGCCGACGCGGACGGCACCCGGGACACGCCCGGCACCGGCCACGCACCGGCCGCCGCGGGCGCCACCGGCGCGGCCGCTGCGGCCGCGGCGGCCGGTCACGGGCACCCCGGAGCAGCCGCCGCGGCGGCCGGCACCCCGCCCGTACTCCCGACACGGACGAGACCGCCCCCACCGAGCCGGTGCCGGTCGCGTCCGCTCCCCACGCGCTCACGGACACCATGTCCGACCGCGCCCGCTCCCTCCTCGTCCCCGTCGCCGACCCGGCCGCCCACGCCCCGGCTCAGGCCCCCACCGTCGCCCCCGTGCTGCCCGGGCGCCCCGACGCGGACCGGCCGCAGGTGCGCGCCCCCGGCCACCAGCCGGACATCGCCAACGGGCCGCCGTGCCCGTGGTGTTCCACTCCCAACCGGCCCGACCGCCACTACTGCGCCCGCTGCGCGATGCCGCTGGCCGGCACCGGCGAGCAGTCCACCGCCCCCGCCCCCTGGTGGCGCCGCCTCTTCGGCGGCCGGCGCCAGGAGACTCCGTGGGCCGGCGACCGCCCCCGTCTGCGCCGCGTCTTCGACCGCATCGGCACCTGGATCACCGCCGTCGTCGTCGTCACCCTGGCCGTCCTCGGCTTCGTCTACATCCCCGACGGCGTCCAGAACACCCGCGACCACTTCGCCAAGCGCGCCCCCGTCTCCCCCGACGGCATCAAGGCCTCGCGCTCCTTCCCCGGCCACGATCCCAAGCTCCTCATCGACAAGCTCAGCAACACCTGGTGGGGGCCGGGCGTCTCGGAGGCCGGCCAGGGCCAGTGGGTCGAGGCCACCTTCACCGAGCCGACGCGCCTGCTGGACGTCATCATCACCCCCGGTGTCTCCTCCCGCGCCAACAAGCTGCAGGAGTCGGCGCTGCCGCACCGCATCCTGGCGACGATCACCACCGCCGACGGGAAGACCAAGACCCGCGACATCGTCCTGGACCAGGGCGCCGGCGGCCAGCGGCGCGCGTTCCGCGTCGGCGAGGTCACCAAGGTCCGCTTCACCATCGAGTCGGCCCACGCGGCCTCCGCCGAGAAGCAGGTCGCCATCGCCGAGATCGAGTTCTTCGGCCCTTCCAGCGCCAACAGCAACTCCTGACCCGCTCCGGGACCCACGGGTGGGCGGCCTGCCGGGCCGCCCACCCGAACGGACGCCACACCATGCGCCCGCCTCCGGGCCACCGGAGGCTGAGGCCATGCCCACAGCACGAGCGATATCCACCGCTGTCCTGCTGTCCACGGCCACCCTGCTCGCCTCCTCCCTGACGGCCTGCGCGCCGGCGGACCAGGAACGCGACCGGCGACGCGGCACCGGCGGCACCACCACCGACGCACAGGCCCTCACCAAGCTCCGCGACCAGTCCCCGCACTGGAAGCCCTGCACCGCCCCCTCCGCCGCCCAGGGCGGCGGCGAGGCCCCCGCGGCCCTCCCCGACGGCACCCGGTGGCAATGCGCCACCCTGCGCACGCCGTTGGACTGGAAGAACCCCTCCGGCGAGTCCATGGACCTCGCCCTCGTCCGGGCCCGCTCCAGCGGCACCCCGGACGACCGGATCGGCTCCCTCCTCTTCAACTTCGGCGGCCCCGGCGGCTCCGGCGTCGCCACCCTGCCCGGCCTCGCCCCCGACTACGAGAAGCTCCGCGCCCGCTACGACCTCGTCAGCTTCGACCCCCGCGGCGTCGGCGACAGCCGGGGCGTGCACTGCCCCGACGCGGGCCTCCCCGCCGACGACGAGGTGGACGACACCCCCGACGACGGCACCGACGAGACCGACGCGCTGCTCGCCTTCAACCGGCGCACGGCCGCCGCCTGCGAGAAGAACTCCGGCGACGTCCTGCCCCACGTCACCACCACCGAGACCGCCCGGGACATGGACCTGATCCGACAGGTCCTCGGCGACGACGCACTCCACTACTTCGGCATCTCGTACGGCACCGAACTGGGCGGCGTGTACGCCCACCTGTTCCCGGAGAACGTCGGCCGCGCCGTACTGGACGGCGTCGTCGACCCCACCCGCACCCTGATGGAGGAGGCCCTCGCCCAGGCCGGCGGCTTCCAGCTCGCCTTCGAGCACTTCGCCGCCTGGTGCGCCCGGCAGGGCTGCGCGCTCGGCACCGCCGTCCAGGACGTCGTCGACCTCGCCGTGGACCTCGAGGCCCGCCTCGACGACACCCCGCTGCCCACCTCGGACGGCGGCGCACTCGACGGCGACGAACTCGTCGCCGCCATCAGCGGCGCCCTCTACCGGCAGGACTACTGGCCCGCACTCCGCGTGGGCCTCGAAGCGGCGGCCGACGACAACGCCGAGGTCCTCCAGGACCTCGCCGAGGAACTCGGCCAGCGCCCCTCGGGCGGCGACAGCCCCGGCGACGCGGGAGACCGGAGCACCCGGAGCAACGAGGACGACGCCTTCAGGGCCATCACCTGCGACGACTCCAGCAACCGCTACACCGTCGCGGACGTGCGCGCCCGTCTGCCCGAGTTCGTCGAGGCCTCCCCCCTCTTCGGCCCCGGCCTGGCCTGGACCGCCCTGACCTGCGCCGGCTGGCCGGTCCCCGGAGCCGCCGAACACCCCGAGGTCCGCGCCCCGGGCGCCGCCCCGGTCCTCCTGGTCGGCAACACCGGCGACCCCGCCACCCCGTACGCGGGCGCGGCCCGCATGGCGGAGCGCCTGGGCGAGAAGGTGGGCGTGGAGCTGACCTACAGGGGCGAGGGCCACGGCGCCTACGACAGCGGCAACACGTGCGTCCAGGACGCGGTCGACGCGTACCTGCTGACCGGCAGGCTCCCCGGCCCCGGCACGGTCTGCGAGGCGGAACCACTGCCCGAGGGCAAGTAGCCGACGGACACACCAGCGCCCCCGCGGTCCGGGACCGCGGGGGCGCTGGGCATGCCCGGACTGGAGCCCCCTGTCGGATTCGAACCGACGACCTACGCATTACAAGTGCGTTGCTCTGGCCATCTGAGCTAAGGAGGCACGCGCGCGGCGGGCGCGCGCAGGCTGCACCACTGTACACAGAGCAGGTGAACGATGTGATTCGAAAATTTCGGCGAAGTTCACAGGCCCCCAGGTACTGACAGACCAGGTGAACGCCAGGTACCGTCCTGCCCAGCTTCACTCGTGTGGACTACACCACCACCTTCCTACAACGGATCGTCCGGCACGTTCCTGCCGGTAGAAGGGGGCCCATTCACCATGGCCACTGTTACGTTCGACAAGGCGACCCGCGTCTACCCGGGTTCCACCAAGCCCGCCGTCGACGGTCTCGACATCGACATCGCGGACGGCGAGTTCCTCGTCCTGGTCGGCCCGTCCGGTTGTGGCAAGTCCACCTCGCTCCGCATGCTGGCGGGGCTCGAGGACGTGAACGGCGGCGCCATCCGCATCGGCGACCGCGACGTCACGCACCTGCCGCCGAAGGACCGGGACATCGCCATGGTGTTCCAGAACTACGCGCTGTACCCGCACATGTCGGTCGCCGACAACATGGGCTTCGCGCTCAAGATCGCCGGCGTCAACAAGGCGGAGATCCGCAAGAAGGTCGAGGAGGCCGCCAAGATCCTCGACCTCACCGAGTACCTGGACCGCAAGCCGAAGGCGCTCTCCGGCGGTCAGCGCCAGCGTGTGGCGATGGGCCGCGCGATCGTGCGTGAGCCGCAGGTGTTCCTCATGGACGAGCCGCTGTCCAACCTGGACGCCAAGCTCCGCGTCTCCACCCGTACGCAGATCGCCTCGCTCCAGCGCCGCCTGGGCATCACCACCGTCTACGTCACCCACGACCAGGTCGAGGCCATGACGATGGGCGACCGCGTGGCGGTCCTCAAGGACGGTCTGCTCCAGCAGGTCGACTCCCCGCGGAACATGTACGACAAGCCCGCGAACCTCTTCGTCGCCGGCTTCATCGGCTCCCCGGCCATGAACCTGGTCGAGGTCCCGATCACCGACGGCGGCGTGAAGTTCGGCAACAGCGTCGTCCCGGTCAACCGCGACGCCCTGAAGGCCGCCGCCGACAAGGGCGACCGCACGGTCACCGTCGGTGTCCGCCCGGAGCACTTCGACGTGGTGGAGCTGAACGGCGGCGCCGCCAAGACCCTCTCGAAGGACTCGGCGGACGCCCCGGCCGGTCTCGCGGTCTCGGTGAACGTCGTGGAGGAGACCGGCGCCGACGGCTACATCTACGGCACGGTCGAGGTCGGCGGCGAGTCGAAGGACCTCGTGGTCCGCGTGAGCAGCCGCGCGGTGCCGGAGAAGGGCGCGACCGTCCACGTCGTGCCGCGTCCGGGCGAGGCGCACGTGTTCTCGTCCTCCACGGGCGAGCGCCTCACCGACTGAGAAACCACGCGACCGGGTGATTTCACCCGCGTTGACGAGAAAAGCCCCGCGGCCTGCTGCGGGGCTCTTTTCGTTGTCGACAATTTCCCCGGCACAACGGACGTTTCGACCCACGTTCGTCAACCCTCTACCCCGTTCGCAACCACTCTTCATCCCCCGTAAGGGTGACTAAATGTCGCCAAATCATTACCGGGCGCTACCCTCACTCGCGTGAAGCACTCCGTGAAGCACTCCACCACCCGACAGACGCGACGCGGCCGGGGCCCCGCCCGCCGGATCGGCCGCTCTCTCGCCTTCGTCCTGCCCGTCGTCCTGGTGCTCTCCGGGACTCTCGCGGTCACCCGGGTCAACTGGTCCGGGGATCCCGCCGACTCGGTGCTCGCCGCGTCGGAGGCGTCCTCGTCCAAGGCCTCCACCTCCCGGGCCGCCGCCCGCGCCCCGCACGAGGTGCTGCGCGACCGGCTGCTGACCGAGTTGCAGGAGGAGGACCCGGGCGTCGCCCTCACCCACCTCCAGCAGGCGGTGAACGAGCGTCCTTCGCTGGCCGACCACTGCGCGACCATCGCCCGCGCGCTGGGCCGCGCCGCGGTGAAGGTCTACGGCCCGACGCGCGCCCAGTCGTACGCCCGCCCCGTCTGCGACACGGCCTTCGCCTCCGGCGTCCTGGCCGCGCACGGCTGAGGCCGCCCCTCGCGGCGACAGGGCGCCATGGCCTTGGGGCGTTGGGTGGGGCGCCGCGTACAGTTCGGGCATGACCGATCCGAACGCCGCGTCCCGCCGCCCCGTTCAAGCCGTCGTCCTGGCCGGCGGGCAGGGTTCCCGGCTGCGCCCCTACACCGACGACCGGCCCAAGCCGATGGTCGAGATCCCGGGCACCGGGACCCCGATCATCGGGCACCAGCTCGCCTGGCTCGCCGAGGAGGGCGTGACGGACGTCGTCGTCTCCTGCGGGCATCTGGCCGAGGTGCTGCAGAAGTGGCTGGAGAGCGCCGACCTGCCGCTCTCCGTCACCACGGTCGTGGAGACCGAGCCGCTGGGCCGCGGCGGCGGCCTCAGGTACGCCGCCGCGCGTCTGCCCCACCCCGACCGGCCCTGGTACGCCACGAACGGCGACATCTGGACCCGTTTCTCGCTGCGCGACCTGGCCGACTTCCACGCCGAACGGGACGCCGTCGCGACCCTCGCCCTGGCCCGCCCGCGGCTGCCGTGGGGCGCCGTGCAGACGGACGGCTTCGGTCACATCACCGACTTCATCGAGGCTCCGCCGTCGACCTTCGAGATCAACGCCGGCGTGTACGTCTTCTCCCCGGAGTTCGCCGCGATGCTCCCGGAACGCGGCGACCACGAACGCACCACGTTCCCCCGCCTGGCCCGGGAACGCCGCCTGGCCGGCTTCCCGATCCCCCAGGGCTCCTACTGGCGCGCGATCGACACCGCGAAGGACCTCACGGAGGCGGCCCGCGAACTGGCGGCCCTGTCCGGCCGCTGAGCGGCCCGGCGGGCTACGGAAGCGGCCACCGCACTGCCGCCCCACGCCTCCCCCGGTAGCTCGGCCGCGCCCTGTCAGGGACCGGTCGGCCCGGGTCCGTAATCCGCCTTGAAGCCGCCAAGTCCGTCCGCGAGGTGGACGAGCCAGCCGCTCGGGGAGTAGGGCGATGGCGGGTCGACCTCCATGCCCAGCTCGGCCAGGGCGAGGGCGTAGTCGGACTCCTCGAGAGCGAGGGCCAGCAGTTCGTGGAGTTCGCCCGTGAGGCGGGCGGCCAGAGACGGGTCGGTCGTGGCGCCGTAGTCGCGTACGGCCGCCTCGTGGTCCGTGAACTCGTCCGGCATGTCCTGCGAGAACCAGCCGCCGAGGAACTGGCCCAGCTCGGGGAAGCGGGCATGCCACTCCCAGTGGGTGCGAGGCCGGTCCGGTGCCGGGACCTCGCCCTCCTCGATCGACCGCTTCAGGTGGTCCGCGATCACGAAGAGCCAGTCCTGGATCTCCGACTGGGGCAGTCCGACGTCCGGCACGGGGTAGAACTCGCCGAGGCTCAGGCGCAGTCGGCACGGCGGGTTGCGGGCGTACTCGCGGATCTGCCGTTCGGCCGTGGCCAGAGCCCAGGGGCGGGTGTGCCAGGTGTGGCGCAGGTAGGCCCTCAGGGCGTCACTCGGCCTGTCCGGCTCGTCGTCGGCCGGCATGCCGGTGTACGCGCTGATCACCTGGTCCAACTCGCCGTAGCGACGGTCGAACTCGAGCGGCTTCATGGACACGGCGCTGGACCCCTACAGGTAGATCGGGACGGTGGTGAGCACGACGAAGCCGTGCGGGCTGCTCTGCTCCCGCCTGAGGACGACACGCGCCGCACGCACGTCAACGGGCTCGCGCCCGGCAAGCATCATCGCCTGCAGCAGTACCCGGCCGACGGGCTCCGCGCGAGAGGGCCAGGCGGCCTCGATGGTGAGGCGGGCGCGGGTGCTCTGGGCGAGCCAGCGGTGAATCCTCTGCTCGTTGGCCGTCACCACCTGCTGGGTGGCCCAGTGGGCGGTCTCTCGGTCGGGGTAGGTGGCCGAACGGGTCCGTACGGTCATGTCTGTCCACTTCAGCTTGCGTCGAACGACCAGATGAGGCCGATTTCGTCATCAGACACCGCGAGGAGCCCGAAGTCCCAGGCGTACTGGGACATCGGCCAACAGCCGGAGACCCGCTCGTAGAAGTCCGGATCCTCACCGCCATGACTGGTGTTGGTGAAGAATGCCGATCCGCCGGGAAAGCGCGAAAGGATCACCTCCGCGTGGCGTTCCATGCCGGCTCTGCGCTCGGCGAACCCACGTTGCCGAGTCACGTTCATCTCATTGGTGGCCAGCATGACGAGGAGACGAACCACCGAACGGCGCGGGACCTCGTACAGTCCCTTTCGCCACTGCGCAGCGCCCTCTTCGTCCATCGGCGGAACGCGGAACGGGAAGGCGGGGTCCTCCAGCAACTCCGGTTCTCCCACTTCCGGGTCGTCGCCTCGCCACCCCCGGGGATCCGCCACCTCCCTGCGCATGATCGCGGCCACGTCGGGCAGCCAGTCCTCCCCGGTCCGCGGCCCCACAGCGACGAACGAGTACCGATGGCGATACATCTCGACCGCCTCCGACCATGTGCCGGCATTCAGAGACACCGGCAGTCCACACGTCGGATCACGGTGGGATTCGCTGTGCATCCGGGGCCTCTCACTTGGGCATCGAACTGAAGACGATGTAGGGCGGGTTCAAGTCTGGTTTGTACAGGAGGCGTATCGCAATTCCGTTGGTGTCGCGTACCTCCGAGAGCTTGCCGTCGTCGCCCACGGACGAGCCCCTACCGGTGACCGCATCGCCGACGAGGGGCCCCTGGACGGGGACGGACTTCGTCTCGATCTCCTTCGTCGCGCTCGGTGGGTTCCCGTTCAGCCACTCATCGATCTCAGCGGTATTGTCACGGAGGCAGTACTGCGTGTACCGCTGAGCGGACTCGATGTCGGCATAGGTGGATGCGCCGGGAATGCCGTACTTGCCGCTCTGCTTCTGCTCATCCCGAAGCCGCTGCAACAACTGCTCATCGGTCTTCCCCACGTGCTTGTCGAGAGCGTGCGCTCCGCCCAGCCCCTCCGCCGCCGCGAGGTCCATCGAGTACGTGTACGGGAACCGGCTCTCCGGCAGCTGCCAGCTGTGTTCCTTCTTGAACTCGTTCAGGGAGCGCGCCCCGAACCCCTGCGCCCGAGCCCGTTCCGCCTGGAACGTGGGCACGCTCAGGAGCGCCTCGTCGAGTTCGAACTCGAGCATGGCCAGCTTGCCCGCGGCGTCACCGAATGCCTCGTGATAGGCCCCCACCGCCGCGTCCATGCCCGCCTTGTCCATGTGGGACCGGAAGGTCAGGACGACCTCCGCGACCACGAGCCCGACCGCGAGCTTGGTGGCCTCGAAGGGATCGAGGCCCGTGGTCAGGTCCTTCACCGTCTTCTCCGCGGCCTCCTTGCCGAGGCGCATGGTGGTCTCCGTGGTCTTCTGCCCGACGTCGGCGAGGTCGTCGAACAGCTTCTGTATGGTGTTCGCGCTCTTGTCGAGGACTTCGATGATGGGGCGCCTGGTGGAGGGGGCCACCTTCCCCTGGGTCTTCCAGTTCCGGGTGCCCTTCTTGGCCGTCACCTCGGCCCGCTGGTCACGGGCCTTGCCCCAGGCCGTGGTCCCCCAGATCGTCTGGCAGAAGGCGTTCATCGCGGCCTGCCATTCACCGTTGCCCGTGGGGTCGGTGATGTAGGAGATCGCGTCCGTGAAGTCGTCCGCCGCCTTCTTCGCGCCCTTGGAGACTTCGCGCCAGGCCCCGGCGATGTCGCGGAACTCCTCTTCCTCGACACCAGGCGTGATCTCGTGGACGCGGCCGAGTCTCAGCCCTTCGTCGACCGCGGGTTTCATGATGAACATGAGGAAGTCAGGGACTTCTCCGAGAATCCCGGAGATCGCCCACGAGTCGTGGTACTCGCCCTCCCCCCGCCAGGTCAGGTCGTTCGGCGGACCGTACTTGGGCGCGGAGGTGATGACCGCCGGCGGCTGCTTCTCCTCCGGTGGCTCGCCCTTGCCCTTGCCGGCCGCCCAGTCCGCCTGCGTGTAGTTGTTCGCGGTCTGGGTGAGGCCCACCGCCACACCGCCCACCGACACCACGCTCTTCGCCCAGAGTTCCAGGAACTTCCCGGCGACGATGCCGTACCGATCCGCGAAGGAGTCCGCGCCCCAGCCCGTTCCCGCGGACTGGCTGTACTTGTCCAGGGTCTCCATCAGCGTTTTCGCCTGCTTGTCGTAGTCGAACTGACCGTCCCGCACGACGAGCGAGGTGAAGTAGAGGTGTTGAGGCTGCACATCGAAGCGGCCCACGCCCCGGTTGGGCGGCGCGGTCCTGGCCTGGTCCCGTTCCCGCTGCCGCTGCTTGTCGGAAGGCAGGTCCGCCATCAGGCCGCGCCCCAGCCCCGTAGTACCGCCCTGTGCGCGGCCGCGTAGTTGATCTCTCCATTGACTACGACGTCGTGCAGCCACGCCTGGGCCGCCTGGAGATCCGCCGCGGACCGGTCCCACTCGTCCAACTTGTCGATGAACGTCTCGCGGGCTTCGCCCTCCCAGGTCAGGACGACCTTCTCCGCTCGCCGGTAGAGCAGGTCCAACTGCTCGTTGAGACCTTTGAGAATGTCCTCCAGATCCCCGGAGAGGCCCTGCAGCGTCGCGAAATCGACGGTGATGTGGTCGTCGTCCGTCATGCTTCTCCGTTCCGAAGCTGAAGTCGTCGGTCGGCGTACGAGCTGTCAGAAGTCGGAGAGGCTGCTGCGCGGTGTGGCGGGTACCTCGGTGTTCGGCGTGGACAGCGCGTCCGCTTCGCGCCCCACGTCGGTGGCGACCTGGATCTTCCGTAGCTCCGCCATGACGTCCAGGTCGCGCTGCGAAAACCCGTCCCGGCTCAACCGCACGGCCTGTTCGACGGCCTGGATGACCATGCGGATGCGTACGGCGTCCTCGGCCGCGCCCCGGTGCAGGTCGCGGTAGGCGCGGGCGGCCGGCCCCTGCCATCCCGCCTCGATCCGGTCGACGATCGCGTCCATGCGTCGGACCTGCTTGTCCAGGTGCTCCTGCATACCGTCGAGGTCATCGGCCAGGTCCGTCAACCGGTCGGCATGCACCCGAAGTCGTGGCTGTTCGCCTGCGCCGCCCATCGCTTCCCCCGTTTGTGATCAGAAGTGCCGCTGCCTCGCGGCCCACTTGACACATCCCAAGGCACCTTAACAACTTCGTCTCGCCGCAGGACGGCAATAAGTCGCCCGTGCGCAAGGGCAGTTCGCGTCCTTACCCGCTGGCGGATGCGTTGCCGTGCCCAGAGCCCCGAGACCGTGGGGACGGTCGCGGGGCGTTCGTCGCGGCCGGAGGCTCAGGAACCCGCCACGTTTGTGGGCACGGTCCAGCCGGTGGCTCGGATCCACCCGGCCAGGTCCAGGGTGGCCGGCTCGATCGAGCGCACCGCCGCGGGGTCCGAAGGGTGTTCCGCCGCCTTCGCGAACTCGCGGAACATCACCTTGTCGAGGTCGGTGGGAAGCACGCTCAGCGGGACCGCCTCGTACCGTGCCGGGAGCCCGGCGTGCGCGCCGAACGCCGCCGCGATCTGGGGGCCCGTCAGCTCGTCGCCGACGAGCTCGACGGCTCCGCCGGGCGCCTCCGCGGTGTCGAGCAGGAGTGCGGCGGCGACCCGGCCGATGTCCCTGACCGAGATCATCTTCAGGGCGACGTCCTCCGGCAGCGGCAGCCTCAGCACGATCTCCCCATGCTCCAGGCTCGGTGCCATCACGCTCGCGAAGTTCTCCATGAAGGCGGTCGCGCGAACCATCGAGGCCCTGAGGCCGGACTTCCTCAGGTGCTCCTCGATCGAGTGCTTCGAGTCGTGGTGCGGCACACCCGACTCACGGTCCGCTCCGAAGACCGAGTTGAACACGACGTGCGGAACGCCCGCCTCGACCGCCGCGTCGACGAGCGCGGTACCGATGCGGATCTCCGCCTCGACCTCTTCGAGGCTGTTCGCCTCCGGGGTCATGAAGTAGAACCCCTCGACCGTCGCCAGCGCGGCGATCAGCGACGCCGGGTCGTCGGCCCGGACGGCCGCCAGCTCGACGCCGCGGGCGGCCAGTGCCTGAGCCCGGTCGGACTGCGGGTCGCGGACCAAGGCCCGCACCCGCGCCTTGTGGTCCAGAAGCGCGTCGACCACCGCCCCGCCCTGTTGGCCCGTCGCACCGAAGACTGCGATCGTGCCGGTCGTCTGTGTGCTCATCGCTGCCACCCTTCACTAGTTCATGGCATGAACGAAATTAGTTCACGGCATGAACATCGTCAAGGTGCGGGTGTAGCGGGTGTAGCGGGTGTAGCGGGCTCTTACGGCGTGATGGATTGGTTCGATGCGGGCGAAGAGAGGTCCGAGGTGTCCACGATGGCGGTGGCCACGCGCTCGAAGTCGCGCTGATCGTCGGCGTCGAGGTTCTTCGCGATCTCGGGCAGGCGCTTGGCGACCTCGGCGTAAACGGCCTCGGCGAGCACCTTCCCCGCGGGCGTCACACTGAGCATGACGACCCGCCGGTCCTGCGCCGAGCCTGCCCGGCCGACCAGCTCGCGCCGCGCGGTGCGATCGACCAGCTGGCTCAGGGCGTTCTTGGTCATACCCAACGACGCGGCGAGGTCAGCCATCCGCCGCGGCTCGTTCCTGACGGCGCAGAGCAGCGTGGCCTGCGAGGGGGTCAGGTCGAACCCGGCGCAGACCTGCGCGTACTTGCGTTGGATCACGACCGAGAGCCAGAAGAGCTTGTCGCCATAGTCCACGCCGACCTCCCCGGTCCGATGATGAGCGATCAGCCTACTCGTCGCATACCGGCAGGCCACACCACTGACCGGGAGGCCCTCGGGTAGCGCCTCTACCGGCGCGCGACGGGTCACGCGCCGGTGCGTTCAGCGGTCGGCCGACGTTTGACCCCAAACAGCTGCGGATCCTTGAGCTGCGGTATGGGACGATCCGGGCGCAGGCTCTCACTCCTCGGGAGTCGCTGGCCTTCATCGAGCAGTTCTGGGAGAGACATGATCTGCAAGGCTTCTACCGAGGACGTTTCTGAACTGGCCTGGTTCAAGAGCAGCTACAGCGACGGCCCCGATGGCGACTCCTGCGTGGAGATCGCGATAGCCCCCGGCCTTATCCACGTCCGCGACTCCAAGAACGTGACAGGACCCCGGCTCGCCCTCGTGCCGGACGCCTGGACGAGCTTCGTGACCTACGCGTCGGACCACTGACGCGACAACCGCGCGTGCCCCGCCCCCGGTCGTCGCCGGGGACGGGGCACGGGTTGGGCCGGCTAGCCCAGGAGGCCGCCGACCAGGCGGCCGCCCGGCTCTCCGGTGGAGGAGGAACCGCCGCCGTCGTCGTTGCCGGTGCTGCCGGTCGAGCCTCCGGTGCCGCCCGTCGAGGCGCCGCCGGACGTCGGGCCCGCCGTGGTGCTCGGTGCCCGGTCGGCCGGGGTGGACTGCCGGGGCGGGGCCTGGCCGGTGGTGCCCTGGGTCTGGCTGGGCATGCCGCCGCCGGTGGTGGCCGTGCCGCTGTCGCGGGTGGCTCCCGGAGTGGTCGCCGCGTCCTTGGAGGGGGTGGAGCCCGCCTCGCCGGTGGCGCCCCGGGTGGGTGAGGCGGAGGCCTCCGGGGTCTTCGGCTTGCGGGTGCCGGGCTCCTGCGGGAGCGGGGAGCCGGGCAGTTCGTTGCGCGGGGCCTCGCCGGGCCCGGGGACGACCACGCGGTCGGCGTCCCGGACGGCGCCGCCCAGGACGGAGCCGGCGAGGAGGGTCACTCCGGCGACGAGGAACGTGATGAGGGCGCCGCGGCGCAGGACGTAGCGGCGCAGGTCCCAGATGTCGGAGCGGGGGCCGAGCCGGCGCCAGGCGCTGCCCGCGAGCCTGCCGTCCACGGAGTAGACGGGCGCCCCGGCGATGATCAGCGGCGACCAGGCGGCGAGGTAGATGATGTCGGGCGCGTCGTAGACGGGGACGCTCTTCCAGCTGACGGTGACGAGGAGCGCGGCGGACAGCGTCGCGCCGACGACGGCGGCGACGCGCTGCCAGCAGCCGAGGACGGTGAGGACGCCCACCAGCACCTGGAGGAAGGCGATGACCAGCCCGGCGCCCACCGGGTGGGCGAGGGCGAACTGGCGCAGCGGCTCGGCGACGTCCCAGGGGTGCAGGGTGTTGAGCCACTTGACCATGGAGCCGCGCTCGCCGCCGTCGAAGTAGACGGGGTCGCAGAGCTTGCCCATGCCGGCGTAGATGGAGATGAAGCCGAGGAAGACGCGCAGGGGGAGCAGGACGACGCCGAGGTTCATGCGGCGGCCGGGGAAGTAGGCGTGCCGCGCGGGGTCGTCGGAGCGGCGCCTGCTGCGGGGCTCACCCCGTTCGGGGTCGTCGCCGTAGCCGTCGGTGCCGTCGTAGCCGGTCTCGAAGTCCTCCGCGCCGTAGCCGGGTTCGCCGTAACCGGGTTCGCCGTGGCCCGGTCCGCCGTAGGCGGGCTCGTCGTAGGCGCTGCCGACCGTGCGCATGGCGGGCAGCAGCCGGGTGCCGTCGGGGAGGGGGCCGCGCTGGGCGCCGACGAGGGGGGTCTCCAGCGTCTGGGTGGCGGGGCCGCCGTCGTCGTAGCCGAGGGGGCCGCCGTCGACGCCGACCCGCGGGATGACCTGGGTGGCTCCGGCGTCGGCGGTGAGGTCGACGGCCGGGTCGTCGGTGTGGTGACCGGCTCCGGCGCGCACCGCCTGGAGCAGTCGGTGCGCTCCGGTGTCGTCCGGGTCGGACCGCCCGCTCCACACGACGGCGCGGCGGCGGCCCGCGGCGGGCACGCGGGCGGTGTTCTGGGTGGCGCTCAGGTGCCGCGCGATCCGCGGGGACTGGGTCCGCCGCGCGGAGGCACCGAACTGCACGCGGAAACTCGCGTGGTTGACGATGACCTGGGCCGGATCGCTCGGCACCTTCACCATGCTCAGCGCGGGAGCGTCGTCGTATCCCGACGAGCGGTCCCCCGTGGGTGTGCGGGGTGTTCTGGTGTCCACACTCATCTAACCGAGTGACGTGTCGTTAGGACACTGCCTTGACCGACCCGATCTGTCCGGACCGCGTCAAGCATGTCGGGACAGCCTCGAACACCCCGTTTGAGCTATGCGGCGAACGTCCGTTCAGGAGCGTCGGCGCGACGCCTCGTACAGCACGATCCCCGCCGCGACACCGGCGTTCAGCGACTCGGCGCCGCCGGGCATCGGGATGCGGACCCGGACGTCGCACGTCTCGCCGACCAGTCGCGACAGGCCCTTGCCCTCGCTGCCGACGACGATGACCACGGGGCCGCCCAGGGCCTCCACGTCACCCAGCTCGGCCTCGCCGTCGGCGGCGAGGCCGACGACCGTGATCCCGGCCTTCTGGTACGTCTCCAGCGCCCGCGTGAGGTTGGTGGCGCGGGCCACCGGCGTACGGGCGGCCGTGCCGGCGGACGTCTTCCAGGCGCCCGCCGTCATGCCGGCCGCGCGCCGCTCGGGCACGACGACGCCGTGGCCGCCGAAGGCGGAGACGGAGCGGACGACGGCGCCGAGGTTGCGCGGGTCGGTCACGCCGTCGAGGGCGACGATCAGCGGGTCGGCGCCCTCGTCGTGGGCGGCGGCGACCAGGTCCTCGGGGTGCGCGTACTCGTACGGCGGCACCTGGAGGACGAGACCCTGGTGGTTCAGCCCGTTGGTCATCCGGTCCAGCTCGGGACGCGGCGCCTCCATCAGGTTGATCCCGCCGCGCTCGGCGGCGAGCTGGAGGGCCTCGCGCACCCGCTCGTCGTTGTCGATGAACTGCTGGACGTAGAGCGTGGAGGCGGGCACGCCCTCGCGCAGTGCCTCGTAGACCGGGTTGCGGCCGACGACCAGTTCGGACGTCGACCGGCCGCCGCCGCGCCGCTGCTGCGGACGGCCGCCCGTGGTGCGGCGGGCCTTCGCGTTGGCGGCGCGCTGCTTGGCGTGCCCCTTGCGCATCTCGGCGGGGGGCGTCGGCCCCTTGCCTTCCAGGCCCCGGCGTCGCTTGCCGCCGCTGCCGACCTGCGCGCCCTTCTTGCCGGACATGCGGCGGTTGTTCGCGGCCATGAGTTACCTGTCTCCGCTCTCTACGGGAGTGTGCGTCGTACGTGCGTCTTATGCAGTGTGCCGCCCGGAGGGCCGGGCGGCACAATCGATCTACGGGCTCGGATCTCGCCGCCCCGCCGGATCAGCGGGAGCCGAGGCTCCAGCGGGGCCCCTGCGGGCCGTCCTCGATGACCAGTCCGGACTGCCCGAGCCGGTCGCGGATGGCGTCGGCCGTGGCCCAGTCCTTCCGCGCCCGCGCGGACTCGCGCTGGTCGAGCACGAGCCGTACGAGGTCGTCGACGACGTGCCGCAGGTCCTCGCCCTGCTCCTGCTCCCCGGCCCACCGCGCGTCCAGCGGGTCCAGGCCCAGCACGCCGAGCATGGCGCGCACCTCGGCGAGCCGCGCCACGGCGGCGTCCTTGTCGTCGGCGGCCAGCGCGCTGTTGCCCTGCCGGACGGTGGTGTGCACGATCGCGAGCGCCTGCGGGACGCCCAGGTCGTCGTCCATCGCCTCGGCGAAGGCGGGCGGTACCTCGGCGGCCGGCTCGACGGTCCGGCCGGCCAGCTCGGTGACGCGCTGCACGAAGCCCTCGATCCGCGCGTACGCCGACTCGGCCTCGCGCAGCGACTCCTCGCTGTACTCGATGGTGGAGCGGTAGTGCGGGGTGCCGAGGTAGTACCGCAGCACGACCGGGCGCCACTGCTTGACCATCTCGCTCACGAGCACGCTGTTGCCGAGCGACTTCGACATCTTCTCGCCGCTCATGGTGACCCAGGCGTTGTGCACCCAGTACCGGGCGAAGGCGTCGCCGAAGCCCTTGGCCTGGGCGATCTCGTTCTCGTGGTGCGGGAAGATCAGGTCGATCCCGCCCCCGTGGATGTCGAACTCGCTGCCCAGGTACTTGTGCGCCATCGCGGAGCACTCCAGGTGCCAGCCGGGCCGTCCCCGCCCCCACGGCGTCTCCCAGCTCGGCTCCCCGGGCTTGGCCGCCTTCCACATGGCGAAGTCCCGCGGGTCCCGCTTGCCGGTCTCGCCTTCTCCGGCGGGCTGGCGCAGCTCGTCGAGGTCCTGGTTGGACAGGGAGAGGTACCCGGGCAGGGACCGTACGTCGAAGTAGACGTTGCCCTCGGCCTCGTAGGCGTGCCCGCGCTCGATGAGGCCGCGCATCATCTCGACCATCTCGGTGATGTGGCCGGTGGCGCGCGGCTCGTAGGTGGGCGGCAGGCAGCCGAGGGCGTCGTAGGCGTCGTTGAACGCCCGTTCGTTCTCGTAGCCGATGGACCACCAGGGGCGGTTCTGCTGCTCCGCCTTCCTGATGATCTTGTCGTCGATGTCGGTGACGTTGCGGATGAAGGTGACGTCGTAGCCGCGGTACGCGAACCAGCGGCGCATGATGTCGAAGTTCAGTCCGGACCGGATGTGCCCGATGTGCGGGGCGGCCTGCACGGTGGCGCCACACAGGTAGATCGAGACGCAGCCCGGCGTGAGGGGGGCGAAGTCACGGATCTGCCGGGCGCTGGTGTCGTACAGCCGAATAGTCACGAGTCCAGGGTAGTAGGCCCCGGGCAGTGCCCAGGGCACACGGCCCGCGTTGTTGCGGGACCGCGACCGTGGCGGGCGACGCGGAACGCCCCCGCCCTCCTGCCGCGCTTCTACCGCACTCCTACCGGCCGCCGTCCTGGGCGACCCGCACGACCAGCGCCGTGGCCACCGCCATCAGTCCCTCGCCCCGCCCCGGGAAGCCCAGCCCGTCCGTCGTCGCGCCCGACACGGACACCGGCGCCCCCACAGCGGCGGAGAGAACCTGCTGCGCCTCGTCCCGCCGCTTGCCGACCTTGGGCCGGTCCCCCACCACCTGCACCGCGACGTTCCCGATCCGGAACCCGGCCGCCCGCACGATCCGGGCCGCCTCCGTCAGCAGCGTCACACCGGACGCGCCGGACCACTCGGGCCGTCCGGTACCGAAGTGCTGCCCCAGGTCGCCGAGCCCGGCCGCGGAGAACAGCGCGTTGCACGCCGCGTGCGCGACGACGTCCGCGTCGGAGTGCCCGGCGAGCCCGGTCCCCTGGCCCTCCCACTTCAGGCCGGCGCACCACAGTTCACGCCCGTCCTCGAAGGCGTGGATGTCCGTACCGATCCCGACCTGCGGCAGCGGCGGCTGCCCGTTCGTCTCAGAATCCATCGTTGAGCCTCCTGCGCGCCAGTACCGCCTCCGCGAGCACCAGATCGAGCGGGCGCGTCACCTTGAACGCCTCCTCGTGCCCCGGCACCACCACCACCGCGAGCCCGAGCTGCTCGACCATGCTCGCGTCGTCGGTGACGTCGCCGGTCACCGTCCCGTGGGCCCGCACCAGCGTCCCGCGGTCGAAGCCCTGCGGCGTCTGCACCGCACGCAGCCGCGCCCGCTCGGGCGTGGCCACCACCCGCTCCGGCCCCCCCGGCGCCGTCGCGGGCTCGACCTGCTTGACCGTGTCGGCGAGCGGCACCGCGGGCACGACGGCGGGCGCCCCCTCCCGTACGGCGTCGATCACGGCGTCCACGGTGTCCACCGGCACCAGGGGCCGGGCGGCGTCGTGCACGAGGACGATGTCGTACTCGGGCGGCAGCGCGTCCAGTCCCAGCCGTACGGACTCCTGCCGGGTCTCGCCGCCGGGCACCACGAGGAAGTCCGTGCGCTCGGGCAGCACGTGCGCGTCGAGGAGGCTCCTGACCTCGGCCGCACCGTCGGGCGGAGCGACGACCAGGACGAGGGAGACCCCGCGGGAGGCGGCCATCGCCCGCACCGCGTGGATGAGCATGGGCGTGCCGCCCAGCGCGCGCAGCGCCTTGGGTGCGCCGGGGCCGAGTCGCACGCCGCGCCCGGCGGCCGGGATCACGGCGGCGGTCCTGCCGTGCGTACGGTGCTCGGCGGACGTGTCGGCGGACGTCCCACCGGGCGTCTCGGCGGGCGAGGGACGCGATTCGTCAGACATCGGTTCCTGTCAGGTTTGTGTGCTCGACCTAGTTGGGTATGGCCTCACCGTGCCGGGCGCGACGCCTTGACCGGACCCTTCCGTGACCCTGGTCGAGCCAGCAGCCCGGGCCCGGCACGCCAGGACCCGGGAAAAGCCTCCCGGGATGAGCGTACGAGGATCAACGGCGTGCGGAGTGCCGGACGCGGTGCACCGAGTTTTGGGTACGAACATGCCGCAGCGCCCGGCGACAGCAGAGTTGTCATCGGGCACCGCGGCATTTCAGTGCGCTGAACCGAGCGGGTGACGGTCGGCGCCTCGCCTCAGGTCAGGAGGCGAGCACCTCGTCGAGCAGGGCCTCCGCCTTGTCCTCGTTGGTGTTCTCCGCGAGAGCCAGCTCGCTCACCAGGATCTGGCGGGCCTTGGCGAGCATGCGCTTCTCACCTGCGGAGAGTCCGCGCTCGCGCTCCCGGCGCCACAGGTCGCGCACGACTTCCGCGACCTTGATGACGTCGCCGGAGGCGAGCTTCTCCAGGTTTGCCTTGTAACGACGCGACCAGTTCGTGGGCTCCTCGGCGTACGGCGCGCGCAGCACCTCGAAGACCCGGTCCAGTCCGTCCTGACCGACCACATCACGCACGCCGACGAACTCCGCATTGTCCGCTGGCACACGTACCGTCAGGTCGCCCTGGGCGACCTTCAGCACCAAGTAGGTCTTGTCCACGCCTTTGATCTGGCGAGTTTCGATAGCCTCGATCAGCGCGGCCCCGTGATGGGGATAGACCACGGTGTCGCCAACCTTGAACGTCATGTGACAGGTACCCCTTCCGTGGCTATCCAGGGTAACACGGAAACGGCGTCTTCTGAATGGCGTTTTCGCAGGTCAGGGCATATCTCGGGGCTTGACAACAGCAACAGGAACGTGCTGCGACGGGCGAGCGGAAGAAAGTATTCGCAGGTCGGAGCGGCTCTTCAGGGCGGGCGAAACACGCACGTCACACACATCCGGAGCGCCCCCCACCTGCCCGAAGATCCCGATATGTCCGGTTCCATGCGTGCGACTTACGCTACTCCGTTCGGTGGCCGTGGCGGGGTTCCGGACGATTCCGGAATTGATCACCGGGCGTCTCGACCGGCCCGCCGGTGATCAATTCCCCGGCCGTCCGCGCATTCCTTCACGGAAATTTCGCGCACCGATCCACGACCCGTATGGCGGCGTCCTTCTACGGCGGACTTCATACGTGATTGCGGACGACTGCGAGCCGCAAAACGACTCCGGGAAGGCCCCCCGCCCCGCCCCGCCCCGGCGCCCGCCCTACCGCCTGGCGGGCGAAGCCGGGCGTCTTCGGGGAGGGTCGGGTGCGGCGGCCCGGGAACGGCTCGGTAGCCTGAGGCCGCTGACAGCCACTTAGGGCGGCTTTATCCGTTGCCGCCACTCGCTCGAGTCCAAGGAGTTGCCGCCGCCGTGAGCCGGAGCCTTCGACGCGGTGCCCTCGCCGCCGCCGCCATCGCGTTCTCGATCGCCTCGCTCGCCGCGTGCGGCGCCGGTCACAACGCCCAGACGCTGGAGATCAAGCCGGACAACGCCGCGACGAGCGTCGGCGACATCAAGGTCCAGAACGCGGTCGTCATCACGCAGCCCGACCTGGAGTCGACCGGCCCGGCCGTGGTCTCCGCCACCCTGTTCAACGGCGGCCGCACGGACCAGACCCTCGAGTCCGTCACCATCCCCGGCACCGGCAAGACCGCCGAGCTGAAGCCCGCCAAGGGCGAGAAGGGCGACCTGACCGTCCCGGCCGGGGGCTCCCTGGTCCTCGGCGGCGAGGGCAACGCCGCCGCCGTCCTGCCCAGCAGCCGCGAGGCGGTCCAGGACGGCAACGCGCAGAAGGTCACCTTCACCTTCAGCGAGACCGGCGAGGTGAGCCTGCGCGCCTTCGTCGTCCCCGCCGAGAGCTACTTCGCCGAGTGGGGACCGAGCGACGTCCCGTCGACCCCGGGCGCGTCGGCGGAGCCCTCCGGTGACGCCTCCGGAGAGCCCTCCGGGGTGGCTTCCGGCGAGCCGGCCGACGGCGGCGAGGCCTCCGGCACCGCGGAGGGCGGCGAGACCGCCCCCGGGACCGATGCCGGGACCCCGACCGACGGCACCTCCGAGGAGACGGGCACCGGCACCGAAGCGGGCACCGAAGCCGGTAACTGAGCACCGTAGGGACGTACGCGGGTACGCACATACGCACGAAGGGCGGGACCTCTCGGAGAGGTCCCGCCCTTCGTGCGTGTCCGGCGGCTCACCGGGGGGCCGGTGGGCCGTGGGCCGGTCTACGGCTCGAACTTGTAACCGAGCCCCCGCACCGTCACCAGGTACCTCGGGGCGCCCGGGTCGGGCTCGATCTTGGCGCGCAGCCGCTTGACGTGGACGTCGAGGGTCTTGGTGTCACCGACGTAGTCGGCGCCCCACACCCGGTCGATCAGCTGCATGCGGGTCAGCACGCGGCCGGCGTTGCGCAGCAGCATCTCCAGCAGGTCGAACTCCTTCAGCGGCAGGTCGATCTTGGTGCCGCCCACCGTCACCACGTGCCGGTCGACGTCCATGCGGACGGGCCCGGCCTCCAGCGCGGCGGGGGCGACCTCCTCCGGCTCGCCGCGGCGGCGCAGTACGGCACGGATGCGGGCGACCAGCTCGCGGGAGGAGAAGGGCTTGGTGACGTAGTCGTCGGCCCCTATCTCCAGCCCGACGACCTTGTCGATCTCGCTGTCCTTGGCGGTCACCATGATCACGGGGACGTTGGAGCGGCCGCGCAGCTGGCGGCAGACCTCGGTGCCCGGCAGGCCGGGCAGCATCAGGTCGAGGAGCACGAGGTCGGCGCCGTTGCGCTCGAACTCGTCGAGTCCGTCGGGGCCGGTGGTCGCGATGGCGACCTCGAAGCCCTCCTTGCGGAGCATGTACGACAGGGCGTCGGAGAAGGACTCCTCGTCCTCGACGACGAGCACACGGGTCACGGAAGGACCTCCGGGGCGGGAAGCGATTCGTAAGGGGATGTATGGGGGGATGGGGACCGCTCGGCCTCGTCGTCGAGTCCGGCGCGGTCGGCACGCCGCTGTGCGCGGTCGCGGGCCCGGCCCGCCTCCGGCAGTCGCAGGGTGAACGTGGAGCCCTGGCCTTCGGCGCTCCACACCGTGACCTCCCCGCCGTGCGAGGCGACCACGTGCTTGACGATCGCGAGACCCAGACCGGTTCCGCCGGTGGCCCGCGAGCGGGCCGGGTCGACGCGGTAGAAGCGCTCGAAGACGCGCTCCTTGTCCTTCTCCGAGATGCCGATGCCCTGGTCGGTCACGGCGATCTCGATCAGGTCGCCGCCGGTGGCGGCGACGTGGCGGGCGGCTATGCCGACGCGGGTGCGGGCCGGCGAGTAGTTGACGGCGTTCTCGACGAGGTTGCCGAGGGCCGCGGCGAGCTGGCCGCGGTTGCCGCGGACGTGCAGATCCGCCGTTCCTCCGGCGGCCATGGTGATCTGCTTGGTGCCGGCCGCGTGCCGGCAGCGGTCGATGGCCTCGGCGACCAGCTCGTCCACCCGGACGGGCTCGGCGTCGTCGAGGGGGTCGTCGTTCTGGACCCGGGAGAGGTCGATGAGTTCCTGTACGAGGTTGGTGAGCCGGGTCGCCTCGATCTGCATCCGCCCGGCGAACCGCTCCACGGCCTCCGGGTCGTCGGCCGCGTCCATGACGGCCTCGGAGAGCAGCGAGAGCGCTCCGACCGGCGTCTTCAGCTCGTGGCTGACGTTGGCGACGAAGTCGCGGCGTACCGCCTCGATGCGGCGGGCCTCGGTGAGGTCCTCGACCAGCAGCAGCACCAGCCGCGACCCGAGGGGCGCGACGCGTGCGGAGACGGCGAGCGCCTCTCCGCGGCCCGTCCCCCGCCTGGGCAGGTCCAGCTCGACCTGCCTTATCTCCCCGTCCCGGCGCGTGTCCCGGGCCATCTGCAGCATGGGCTCGACGGCGAGCTTGCCGCCCCGGACCAGGCCGAGGGCGTACGCCGCCGAGCTGGCCTTGACCACCGCGTCCGCCTCGTCGAGGACGACGGCGGAGGAGCGCAGTACGGAGAGGACGGTGTCGACCCCGGGCGGCAGTACGGGGTCCGTGTGGAGCGAGGTGCGCGTGGGGCGCTTCTGCTCGCGCTCGCTCCAGCGGAACGCCAGCACGGCGATGACGCCGGTGAGTACTCCGGCGATCGCTGCCACTGCGGCGACCGCCGCGTTCACGTCCATGTCTCCAGGTTAGGCACGGCGAACAGCCCTGCCCCAGCCATCGGGGTGCGACCTCGAACACTCGTCGCCCAGAGTTCACCTTGGAGCCAGGGACGGTTCATTTGGGGTGCCGGAAACGGACGCGTACAGGACGGAACGTGTAAGCGTGGGGCACGGCGAGGGGCCGCGGGCCGGTCCGGGGCCGCTGCGGCGCCGGTACGAGCCGGTCCTCCGGGCCCCCGAAAACGGACGTACGAGAGGGAATCCTGATGCGGGACGCGTACCACGAGGAACTTGATTCGATCGGTGACGGTCTGGTGGAGATGGCCCGGCTGGTCGGGTCGGCCATCGGACGCGCCACGACCGCGATCCTCGACTCCGACCTGAAGCTGGCCGAGACCGTCATCGAGGCCGACCAGAGGGTCGACGACCTCCAGCACGAGCTGGAGGCCCGGGCGATAACCCTGCTGGCCCGGCAGCAGCCGGTGGCGACGGACCTGCGCATCGTCGTCACCTCGCTGCGGATGTCGGCCGATCTGGAGCGTTCGGGCGACCTGGCCCAGCACGTGGCCAAGCTGGCCCGGCTGCGCTACCCGGAGCGCGCGGTGCCGCACGACCTGCACGCGACCATCCTGGAGATGGGCCAGCTCGCCCAGCGCCTGATGGCGAAGGCCGCCGAGGTGATCATCACCAAGGACGTCGACCTGGCGCTCCAGCTGGAGCAGGACGACGACGCGATGGACCTCCTGCACCGCACCCTCTTCCAGCACCTGATGGACGACCGCTGGAAGCACGGCATCGAGACCGCGGTGGACGTCACCCTCCTGGGCCGCTACTACGAGCGCTACGCCGACCACGCCGTCGCGGTCGCCAAGCGCGTCGTCTACCTGGTCACCGGCGAGCACGCGGACGACCTCCAGGCGGACCTCCAGCCGACGACGAAGGTGGAGGGGGCCTGAGCCCGACGGCGTGCCGACGGCGCATCGGGGCGAGCGCGCGCCCCAGTGCGCCGTTGATGCGACGGCGGTTCGGGGCGTGCAATGGGCTCAGGACCCCTGGGCCCCGGGACCCTGGGCCCAGGCACCCGCTTCCAGGAGGATCCATGGCCGACTCCCCCAGCACGAGGCCCGACCCCGCACAGGAACGTCCCACCGAGCAGCCCGCCGAGATCCGCAGCCTCCCGCTGGTCGCCGCGTGCGGCTGCGGGTCGGGCTGCGGCTGCGGCTGCCAGTCGGGCAGCCCCTGCCAGTGCGGCTGACACGCCGGCGGCACGGCGGCGGCCGGAACCCCCGGCCGCCGTACGGCCGCGCCTGACGGTCACCCCTGGGTGTCACGTCGTACGAGTTGAGTACGGGTACTCAGGTCCCGGAACCGCTGCCGTCCGACCCTGGAGAACAGGAAGCCGGACGACGCCGAACGACGGGAGCGCGACCCCCGATGAAGATGACCCTGACCAGCCGCGTACGCACCCTCGCCCGCCTGGCCGTCACCAACCGCGTCTCGGCGGTCTACCTGGCCCTGGTGGGCGGCGCGATGGCGGTCGCCGCCGCGGGGCCCCTCTTCGCGACCGGCCCCGACGCCTCGCTCATCTGGGTCTGGCCCGCCCTGTTCACCTTCCCGGCCTTCGGCTTCGTGGTCTGGCTCGGCGAGGCGGGCTGGGGCGGCGACACCCCGACGTGGTTCCTCGTCGGCGGCATCGTGCTCTCGGCGCTGGTCCAGTCGCTGGCCCTGGGGACGGTGTGGCAGACGCTGCGGAGGCCGCGCGGGCGGCGGCTGACGCCGGCGGGCTGAGCAGGCGGGCGGTGTCGGCGGGCTGAGCAGGCGGGCGCTACCGGGTTCGGCCCGGCGGGTGCGAGAGTGATCCCATGACGGCACCAGGAGCCACGGTCGTGGCGGTCGACGAGGCCGAGGACGTCGCGGTGGACGGCCTGCGGTGGCTGACCGGGGCGGCGCGGGAAACCCCCGAGGACGGACTCGCCTGGCCGGCCCGGCCTTCGGAGGACGTCCTCCAGCCGATGCTGTACGACGGCGCGGCCGGTGTCGTCCCCGCGCTTCTGGAGGCGTGGCGCCACTTCGGCGACGACTCCTACGCCGACACGGCCCTGCGCGCGGCCCGCGGCCTCGCCGCCCGGGTCGACGACGCGGAGGACGACTCCCTGTACTTCGGCCGCACCGGGCTGGCCCTGGTCCTGCGGACGGTCCACACGGAACTGGGCGACACGGCCTCGGGCGAGGCGGCGGACCGCGCCCTGCGCCTGGTCCGCTCCCGCTTCGACGGCACCCGCTGGGGCGAGCTCTTCGAGCTGATGGGCGGCAACGCGGGCATCGGCCTGGGCGCCCTCCTGGCCGGCGACCCCGACCTGGCGGTCCTCGCCGTGGAGCCGTACCTGCGTACGGCGGAGCAGACCCCGGCGGGCGTCCACTGGCCCCACCGCACGGGCGTCGTCTCCCGGCTGCACCACATCTCGCACGGCACGCTCGGCATCGCCCTCGGGCTCGCCCGGGTCGGCGCGGCCACCGGCCGCGGGGACCTGGTCGAACTGGCGCTGGCCGCCGTGGCGGACGTCGTGTCCCGTGACGAGGCGGGCCCCGACGGTTTCCTGGTCCGGCACTCGACCCCGCAGTTCCTGCCCGACCTGATCGACCCCGTCAGCTACGGCTGGTGCCACGGCCCGACCGGTGACGCCCAGCTCTTCCGTGCCCTGCGCGACGTCACGTCCGATCCCGCCTGGACCGCCCTGGCCGACCGCTGCTGGCACACGGTCACCCGCTCCGGTGTGCCCCGCCGCCTGCGCCCCGGCTTCTGGGACAACAACGGCCGCTGCTGCGGCACCGCGGGCGTCCTCGCCCTGGCCTGCGACCGGATCGCCGAGCAGCGGGACGCGTACGACTTCGCCGACGTCCTCGTCGCGGACCTCACCGCCCGCGCGACCCGGGACGCCGAGGGCGCCCGCTGGTCCAACGTCGACTTCCGGTCCACGCCGGGCGGCCTCGAACCGCGCCTCGGCTGGGCGATGGGCAACGCGGGCATCGTCCGCGAGCTGCTCCGCTACGTGCGTCTGGCCCGCGGGGGCGACCCCGGGTACGCGTTCACGTGGCCGGACCAGGCGCCGGTGTCGCCGCCCGCCTGACCGGACCGGACCGCGGCGACCGGGTGCCGCCGGTGTGCGCCCTGCCACGGTGGATGCCGAAGGAGGCCCCCGTCCCCGTCGATCGTCTCCGTCGATCGTCTCCGTCGTGGACCGGGCGGACGGCTTCGGCACGGCGACGACGGAACTGTGGCTGCCGGTGGAGCCGGCCTGACGGTCCGGCTGCTGCTCAGAGGGGATTGAGACGGGCCTTGAGCAGGCAGAACTCATTGCCCTCCGGGTCGGCGAGGACGTGCCACTGCTCCTCGCCGGTCTGTCCGATGTCGGCCGGCCGCGCCCCGAGCCTCAGGAGGCGCTCCAGCTCGGCGTCCTGATCCCGGTCGGTGGCGTTGACGTCGATGTGCAGCCGGGACTTCCCGGGCTCCGGCTCGTCCCGGCGACTGAGGATGATCGTCGGCTGCGCCCCGCCGAACCCCTCGCGCGGCCCGATCTCGAAGTACTCGTTGCCCTCCCGGTCGAGCACGACGAAGTCCAGCACCTCGCACCAGAACCGCGCCAGCGCCTCGGGGTCGCGGCAACCGAGCACCAGCTCACTGATCCGACATGCCATGGGAGGAACCTGCTCTCATCTTGGGAAGCACGGGCGCGAAACGCGCTGGCGACCGTACCGGGAGAGGTGGGCGGGGGCGAAGGGTTTTCGGGCTGCTAGCTTCCTGAGCCATGACGGACAGCGTGTACGTGGGCAACGCGGGCAAGGACGCCGCACTGGACCGGGGCTGGCTGCTGGGGCACTTCAAGGACGCCTCCGACCCTCGGCACAGCGAGGACGTGGAGATCAAGTGGGGCGTTCACCCGAAGGGCGACCAGCGCGCCCACTGGGTCACCGGCGAGGAACGCACCGCCCTCCAGGTCCTCGTCAGCGGGCGCTTCCGCGTGGAACTGCCCGGCCGCAGCGTCGTCCTGGCCGAGCAGGGCGACTACGTCGTGTGGGGCAGGGGCGTCGACCACTCCTGGTACGCGGAGGAGGAGTCCGTGGTCCTGACGGTGCGGTGGCCGTCCGTTCCCGGGTACGCGGTCGGCCAGGACGGCGCGGGGAAGAAATGACCAGCAGACTCACGGAGTTGGCCGTCGACTGCCGCGATCCGGAACGCCTCGCGCGCACCCTGGCACCGTCCGGCCCGCCCCCGGACCGTTGACTTGCCCCACCGGAAACCCGTGGCTTTCCACATCGGAAACAGACCGCTACTCTTTCCGCCATGGAAACTCACGGGGTACGACTGACGCCGGAGCAGGCCCGCGCCGCCCTGGCCGACACCGAGCGCGTCCGGGCCTCGGCAGCCGCCCTGACGGCCACCCCGTGGCCGACGTGGTTCTTCATCACCCTGACGCTCTACGTCGCCGTCCTCCCGTTCACCCTCGCAGGCGTCGTGACCGACCGGTACTGGCTGCTGCCGCGCCCCGCCTGGATGGCCGTGATGGTGACGATCACCGCGACCTACGCGGCGCTCCTGGCCGTCGCGACGAAGACCTGGCGCGACAGGACCGGCGTGGCGCTGCGCCTGGACGTACTGCCGAAGCGGGCGACCCTGCCCCTCCTGATCGGCCTCCCCCTGCTGCTGGTCGGGGCGCCGCTCGCCTTCCGCGCCACGGGGCAACCGGCGTGGCTGATCGCGGCCTCCCTGATCGGCGCGGCCGCGTCCGTCGGCTTCCACCTCACCTTCGTACGCCTGCACCGGAGGGCCGCGTGAGCGCCGGCCCGCACGACCCCCTGGAGGGCTTCGACACCACGATCCACGCCCCGCACCGCCTGCGCGCCTGCGCCCTCCTGGAGGCCGCGGGGGAGGCGGAGTTCGGCCTGGTCCAGACGAAACTCGACCTCTCCGCCTCCGCGTTGAGCAAACACGTCACCGTCCTGATGGACGCCGGCTACGTCGAACAGCGCAAGGCCGTCCGCGACACCCGCCAGCGGGTCTGGCTCCGGCTGACCAAGCGGGGCCGGGCCGCGTACCGGGGCCACCTCGCGGCACTGCGCGCGATCGTGGAACCGTCGGACTAGACACTCGGTTCCCGAACACCCGGGACGACGCGTCCCGGCGCCCTCGGCCGCGGCGGCGGCACCTGCGCGGCACCTGCGCGGGACCAGCACGGCTTGGCGGCCACCGGCAAGGCCGCCGTCCCCCGTGGGGCCCGCCGAACACGGCGCGGCGCGACCCCCCATCTGCGCGCCGCCGTACCCGACAGGGTTACTCCGCCCCGAGTCGTTCATCCCCACCGCCGAGCTGATCATTATGCTCAAATCACCACGAATTGATTCAGCGGCAGTGGGGACGTCCGGCCGGCGCCATGGCATCCCCCGTCCGCCCCATGCGACGCGGAGGCTCTCCCATGGCGAGGTACGACTACGCGTGCGGGCACTGCGGCGTGTTCGAGGTGGTCCGCCCGATCGACGCCCCGGCCCATGAGCCGACGTGCGTCACGTGCGGTGCAGCGGCGACGCGTGTGTACGCCCCGCCCGCCCTCACCTCCCCCGGCTCCGCACTGCGACGGGCGCGCGACGCCGCCGACGCCAGCGCGCACGAGCCGACGGTGCTGCACGGCACGCCCGCACCACCCCGTGGTCCTGCTCGTCCCGCTCGTCCTGCTCGTCCGCCGAACCCACTGCACGCCCGCCTCCCGAAACCGTGACCCACAGGCAAGGAACGACAGATGCCCGAAGTGCTCTTCAGCGTCGACCAGTCCCGGTCGTTCTACGACCAGGCAGTCCCGCCGCACAACCGCTGGCACCCCGACATCCCGCCGGTGGCGACCGTTCGGCCCGGCGCCGAGTTCCGCCTCGAATGCCGTGAGTGGTTCGACGGCGAGGTGCACAACGACGACTCCGCCAACGACATCCGCGACCTCGACCTCTCGATGGTCCATCCGCTGAGCGGTCCGATCGCCGTCGAGGGCGCGCAACCCGGTGACCTGCTGGTGGTCGACATCCTCGACATCGGCCCCGTCCCGCAGGAGACCGGGCCGGTCGCCGGCCAGGGCTGGGGCTACACGGGCATCTTCGACAAGTCCAACGGCGGCGGCTTCCTCACCGAGCACTTCCCCGACGCGTACAAGGCGGTCTGGGACTTCCACGGGCAGATCGCGACCTCCCGCCACCTGCCCGGCGTGCGCTTCACCGGCATCACCCACCCGGGCATCATCGGCACCGCCCCGTCGCACGACCTGCTCGGCCGGTGGAACGCCCGGGAGGCCGAGCTCATCGCGACCGACCCGAACCGAGTGCCCCCGCTCGCGCTGCCGCCGGAGCCGCGGCGGGCGCTCCTCGGCACGCTGGAAGGCGACGCGTTCGAGCGCGCCGCGGGGGAGGCTGCACGCACCGCGCCGCCCCGCGAGAACGGCGGCAACCAGGACATCAAGAACCTCACCCGCGGCGCCCGGATCTTCCTGCCGGTGTACGTCGAGGGCGGCAAACTCTCCGTCGGGGACCTGCACTTCAGCCAGGGCGACGGCGAGATCACCTTCTGCGGCGCCATCGAGATGGGCGGCTACCTCGATCTCGGCGTCGACCTCATCAAGGGCGGCATGCAGACCTACGGGGTGACGACGAACCCGGTCTTCTACCCCGGCAACGTCGAGCCGCGGTACAGCGAGTTCCTCACCTTCGTCGGCATCTCCGTCGACGAGGACGGCCGCCAGCGCTACCTCGACTCCCATGTCGCCTACCGGCGGGCCTGCCTGAACGCGATCGAGTACCTGACCAAGTTCGGCTACTCACCCGAACAGGCCTACCTGCTGCTCGGCGCCGCCCCGATCGAAGGCCGCTTCAGCGGCGTGGTCGACATCCCCAACTCCTGCGCCACGCTCTACCTGCCCACCGCCATCTTCGACTTCGACATCCGCCCGTCCACCGACGGCCCCCAGCACACCGACCGCGGAAGCTGCGCCCGCACGAGCTAGCCCCTCGCGGGGAGCGTTCGAAGCAGCAGAGCAGCGAAGAAGCGAAGAGTCCCCTTCCCGGCGGAATCACCGCAGGCAGGGGGCTTCTCCGCGAACACCGCATGCCCCACGCCCCATGCCTCCGAGGTGCGGCCCGAGACGTATTGCACGCGCCGTCCCCGCCACGAAGGCAGCGCGCTCCCGCGCGCGCCGTGCGCGGGCTCTGAATCCGCGAGGGGGGCGTGACTCGCCCGACGTCACGCGTCGAAGTCGTACTCCAGGATGTACGAGGCGGCGTCCAGGGTCATTTCGTTGACCTCGACGGGGCGGCCCTCGTCCGTGAACGCGGTGCGGCAGACGAGGATGACCGGGGTGCCCGCCGACATGCTCAACTGGCTCGCCTCGTCCTTCGACGGCATGCGCGAGCGGATCTCCTCACGGAAGTGCACCGGCTCGCAGCCGAGTTCGGCGAGCCGGGCGTACGTCCCGCCCTTGCCGGTGTCCTCCTGCGTGATCGCGGTACCGGCGACCAGGGACGCGGGCAGGTAGCTCGTCGCGAGCAGTACGGGCTTGCCGTCCAGGACGAAGCGCCGACGCCGCACGCACACCGTCTCCTCGTCGGCCAGGCTCAGGACCGCGGCGACGCCGTCGGGCGCGGCTTCGTCGGCCACCGTGATCCGGTCCACCTCGAGTGAACGGTTCTCGATGTCGGCCGACCAGATGGACCGGCCGTTGCCCCACTGCCGCTGGGCAAGACGCTGGACGCCCCGACGCCGGAGCGGACGGAACTCCCGGACGAACACGCCGGCACCCTTGCGTGCCTCGGCGACACCTTCGTCCCGCAGGACGCTCAAAGCCTGTCGGGCCGTCATGCGGGCCACGCCGTGCGTGACCATGAGGTCGTTCTCCCCCGGGAGCCGATCACCGGGACCGTACTCGCCCGACCGGATCCCTTCGCGCAGCGTGTCGGCGATCCGCTGGTACTTGGGGCGCCGGTCGCCTCCCGTGTTGACCATCCCGTGAGCCTCCTCTTCTTCTCTAGACACCTTAGGCCACAGGTCGGGGGTTCGCTCGCTGCGAGTAGCGACTCCGACTCCTCAAGGGCGGTTCGACACAACGGACTTGACGTCTCTAGAGATGTCGACCACAGTACCTGTCTAGAGATGTCGCGATGACTTCTTGAAAGGGGTGCTATATGGCGTCGTACGGCTTCGAACCTTCGGCTGCCGCGGTGTCAACGGCGAGAGCGTCGACTCACAAGTTCGTCAGCACGGACAGACGGGATCTCCACAGATGCAAGCGGAATCCCCGCCGTCGCGACATCGACGGCGAGGAGTGAGGACGGGTGGCTTACGCGATCGACCGCTATCCGTGTGAGGAGTCCCCGCGCCTCGGCGCGATGACCTTGAACCCCGTCACCGAGTCCGTGCCCCGGGCCAGGCGCTGGTTCCGGAAGTTCCTCACCCCCTACCAGCCGATCTGCTCGGTCGACGACTGCGTCCTGCCGCTCTCGGAGCTGGTGACCAACGCCGTCGTCCACGGCACGGCGGAAGCACCCTGGCTTGTTCGAGTCGAGTAGTTCCGCGTGGAGACCACCGCCCTCCGGGTCGAGGTGCACAACCCTGGGCTCCCCGAGAGCGTGCGACTGAGGTCCCCCGACGCCAACGACGCGCATGGGCGCGGGCTGCTGCTGGTCGACTCAATCGCCGACTCCTGGCACTCCGGTCCCAGCCCCTTCTGCGGGACGGTGGTCTCCTTCGAGATGGCCAACGCCTGGCCACCGTCCTGACACGACCGATCACACGAGCGCCGGTCCTCAACACCGGCCGGCCCCCACCCTGCCGAGTAACCGCAGGACGGGGGCCGACTGGCGTGGGCTACTGCTGGGTTTGTGCTGGTCAGGACGGTGGGCTCGTGCAAAAGCCCCATAAATGGAGTCTGGCAGAGCCTGCGCGGCCTACGAGCTAATGGGCAACTCCCGCGCTCGCTGACGAGCTTGGACCCGTAGCTCCTTCAAGCGACTGTGGAACGCGTTGTGGCTATTCTGGTCAAGGTTCAGCGGCAGGTCGAGTTGGGAGATGAGTTGTGACTCCAGGTCCCACGGTTCGCTGCCACTCAAGGCACTTCGCGAGAGGGGGGCTGACCCGTTGACACATGAGCCTCAGCCGACGAACGTCAGCCACGATGGCGGTTGCGTCGACCGACCAGGTGCGCGTGTGTCTCGCTGCACCCCACCGGTTCGAGCCACGTTGTCGTATGCAGTCGCCCAGCCCATCGGTGGCGAACTGAGTGACACATGCCCTGTAGGCACCTTGCGGCTCGGGTAGCGCAGCGGATACGTCTTAGAGGTCATCTCATGTGGCGAGTTTCGCCAGCTTCTTGTAGCAGGTAAGGGCGGCTGCGAGGCCGCGGAAGGCGAGGAAGTGTTCACCCTTGCGTTCGTAGCGGACGGTGAGGCGGCGGTAGCCGAAGAGCCACGCCATGGTGCGCTCGTTCTTCCAACGGTGGGGTCCAAGGCGTTCGTTGGACTCGACACCCCGGGCCGCGCGATCCGCGGGGCGATGTTCCGCTCGCGCAGCCAGCGGCGATGTTCGGCGGAGTGGTACGCCTTGTCGGCCCGGAGCTTGCCGGGTCGGCGGCGACGAGGGCCACGCCAGGAGCGGACTGCGGGTATCCCCCTGACCAGCGGCCGCAGCGCGTGGGTGTCGTGGACGTTGGCACCGGAGATGCCGACGGCTAGCGGGACGCCCTGGGCGTCGGACAGAACGTGCAGCTTACTGCCCTTCTTGCCCGGTCCACTGGGATCGGCCCGGTCAGAGAGCCCCCATTTCGCGCGCACACTCGCCGCATCCACGATCGCGCTGCTCCAGTCGACCTCCCCCGGGCCCCGAGTTCGTCCAGCACCGCCCGGTGCAACGGCGCCACTGCCCCACCTCCGCCCAGACCGTGAACCGCCGGTGCGCCGTGGCCAGCGAGACCCCGAAGGAATCCGGCAGCATCTGCCAGGCACATCCGCTGGTCAGCACATACACCACTGCGGTGAACACCGCCCGCTCGTCCACCGGCGCCGTACCCCCGCCCTGCGGACGGGACTTGAACCCCGGCAGCAACGGCGCGACCAGTTCCCACAACCCGTCGGGCACCAGCCGACGCGAAAGATCATCAATCACGAGACCGCATCGTGCTGCATCACGCGATCACCACGTGAGATGACCTCTAAGTGAAGAACGATGGCCCGAGCCCGGGGGCCTGGCTGTCGGTGTACACGTGAAAGTCCGTACGCTGACAGGAGGTGACCGGTGGGCGCACGTGGCCCCGTCCCGAATGGTGAGGAGACCTCGCGCGCCCCTCGGTCGCGCAAGGGCAGCGACCAGCAGCCGGTGACCAAGGGCGAGATGCGGCCGGTCAAGATCCCGAACGCGGATCGGGACTGGCACCCCATCGCCCGCCGGCTGTGAGACCCGCTGAAGACTTCAGGCCAGGCGGACTTCTACCAGAACTCCGACTGGGCGTTCGCCTTCTCGCTGTGCGAGGACTTGTCCCACTACAAGAAGTCGGGCAAGCGCAGTGGGCAGATGCGCCAGACCATCTACTCCGCCTTCGAGCGACTTCTTGTCGCCGAGGGCGACCGGCGCCGTGTGCACATCGAGCTGAACGAGCCCGAGGACGAGCAGGACTCTGCCGCCGTTCTCGCCATCGCCGACTACAAACGCGATGCGGGCATCGGCTGAGCGCATGGGCGACTAGGGGTCGCCCATGCTTCATCAGTCGTCCTGCTTCCGGATGTAGGAGAGGGCGGTCATGCCAGCCGCAAACGAGAAGGCCAGGATGCTACCGCCCAGTGCCATACTCGTCATCACGGGCTGACTGTTAACCACCAGAGCCGTGACCGTCACGAGGGCGACCACTAGCGACGTGAGTGCAACGAGCAGCACGTCGTAGACGCGGTGGTTGCACGTATGGGCTGGTGAAGACAAGAGGTACTCCTCCGATTCGATCGGAGCGTCGGTCAAGGAACCTTGACTGAGCGGCACTGCACATCAAGCCAGCCGACCGACGCATGATGCGGTCGCTGTCGAGAGGCGATACCTCTCGACCTCCACGTGGATCAACACGTGTCCGGGCATGTTCGATGTGCATCCCCCGCCAGATCTGGGCCTCTCGACCGAGCCACTTGTCCCAACGGTAGAAACGATACCAGGCCGCAAGCCGAATATCCGTAGCTATCCTGGTCGTTCAGGTCGTTCAGGCCGATCAGGGGGTGAGCTGTACGCCGAACGCTGGGTCGCCACGCAGGGCGCCGACCCGAACACCCAAGCCTCGATGGAGTCGCAACTACGGCTGCACGCCTTCCCCTACCTCGGCTCGCGTCCGCTCGGCTCCTTCCAGCCGGCGCACATCCGGGACTGGATACGGCAGTTGCAGGAGAACGGCGTCCGGGGGTCTTACGCCCGGACGATCTACTCCAACGTGCGCGCGGCGCTCAGCGCGGCCGTGGACGACGGTCACCTTCCTCGGAACCCGGGTGCCGCCCGGTCCGTCCGTCCGCCGACCGTCGACAACAAGCGCGTCGTGCCATGGACGCCCGAGCGGGTCTTCGCCGTCCGGGCCGCCATGCCCGAGCGCTACCAAGCCATGGTCGATCTGGGCGGCGGCTGCGGGCTCCGCCAGGGCGAGATTCTGGGCGTGGCTGTCGACGCCATCGACTTCGACTCGGACACGCTCCACGTGGTCCAGCAACTGAAGCTGAGCCGCAGCAAGGCCGTGTTCGCGCCCCCGAAGGGCGGCAAGCTGCGGGACGTGCCGCTTCCCGGCCCGGTCGCTGATGCGCTCCGGGCCCACATGAAGCGCTTCCCGCCAGTCGAGATCACCTTGCCGTGGAAGGTCGCCGACGGTCCCCCGGTGACCAAGCGACTCATCTTCACCGGGCCGCGCGGCGGGCACGTCTGGCGTACGTCGCTCAACGAGGAGGCGTGGAAGGCAGCTCTCGTCACGGCCGGCGTCATCCCGACTCCCGAGCGAGGCCAGCCGCACGCCGAGTCCCGCGAGAACGGCATGCACGCGTTGCGCCACTTCTACGCCTCAGTGCTCCTTGACGCCGGGGAGAACGTCAAGGCCCTCGCGGAGTACCTCGGCCACTCAGACCCTGGGCTGACGCTTCGTGTCTATGCACACCTGATGCCGACCAGTAGCGAGCGTACCCGAAGAGCGGTCCATGACATTTACTTCGGAAGCGAGTCAAAATGGACACATCTTGCTTCTATTCAGCTTCACTATTCAGGGAAGTAAATTAGAAGCGCTATCCGAGAAGCAATAACGGGATCATTAGCTACCTCTCCTGGTAGCTATCTATCTCGGTCGATAGCTATCTCGGTAGCATCATCGAGCAATGACTACTGAGTCGCCTTCTACTGCGGAGCTTTCCGAGATACTAGCCCGCCGGTGAGGCCCCACCTGCGCGAACGTTCCACGCGTGGATGGTTCTTGCTCCATCCGTGAGTGAAGCGGCTCGCACCACCCAAGAAACACTCTCGATCCCCAACGAAGGGCAGAACGACACTCAAGGAAGACGTTTAGCAGGGCATTTGTGGAGACCCCTCAGAAGGGGTAGCGTCCTGCCTGCCGAATGGTGAGAGCCACCCCGGGCAAGGGGTGGCTCTCGTCTCCGTCGGTGCATTGCGAAGATCCGTAGCAGGATACCGAGACGCACAACTGGAGAAGGACATGCTGTCACGCTCTCGCCTCGCGCTCTACCTGGCCCCCCGAGACCTCCCGTTCGTCCTCGTCGGCGGCGCGATCGGCGTCCTCGGCGGCTGGTCTCCAGCACCAACGGCGGCCGCTGTCTTGACGGCGTTCCTGGTGGCCTTCCAGGTGAAGACCGAGATCCTCACGAAGCCTCGCTCGTGACCGAACACGGCCCAACAACGGCCCAGAGGTAACGAAAAGCCCCCTCCCGGCGGAGAACCCGCAGGTAGGGGGCCTATTCGTGCAGGCTTACTTCTTCTTGCCCTGGTTCTTCACGGCCTCGATCGCTGCCGCGGCCGCGTCCGGGTCGAGGTACGTGCCGCCGGGGTTCAGCGGCTTGAACTCGGCGTTCAGCTCGTACGACAGCGGGATGCCCGTCGGGATGTTCAGGCCCGCGATGTCCGCGTCGGAGACTCCGTCGAGGTGCTTGACGAGGGCGCGGAGCGAGTTGCCGTGGGCGGCGACCAGGACCGTGCGGCCGGTGAGGAGGTCGGGGACGATGCTGTCGAACCAGTACGGCAGCATGCGGCCGACGACGTCCTTGAGGCACTCCGTCTGCGGGCGCAGCTCGGGCGGGAGCATGGCGTAGCGGGCGTCGGAGAACTGGGAGTACTCGGCGTCGCGGTCCAGCGGGGGCGGCGGGGTGTCGTAGGAGCGGCGCCACAGCATGAACTGCTCCTCGCCGAACTCCGCGAGGGTCTGGGCCTTGTCCTTGCCCTGGAGGGCGCCGTAGTGGCGCTCGTTGAGGCGCCAGTGGCGGTGGACCGGGATCCAGTGGCGGTCGGCGGCCTCCAGTGCGAGCTGGGCCGTGCGGATCGCGCGCTTCTGGACGGACGTGTGGACCACGTCGGGCAGCAGGCCGGCGTCCTTGAGCAGCTCGCCGCCGCGCGTCGCCTCCTTCTCGCCCTTCGGGGTGAGGTTGACGTCCACCCAGCCGGTGAACAGGTTCTTCTCGTTCCACTCGCTCTCGCCGTGGCGGAGGAGGATCAGCTTGTACGGTGCGTCGGCCATGGTTCCGAGCGTAATCCAAGCGCTCGATCCCCCGCGCCGGGCGCCCGGTGGGCGGACGGTTGACGGGAAGTGTTAATCGGGTGGCCCCGCGGGGCGACGTCTTCGTAAGTTCTGCTTACCGCATTCGCCGCTTACATCGGCGTTCGTTCCGCATGCTTACGGGGGTCCCATGTCAGTCGTCGGTCTGAGACGTGCCGCACGCGAGAGCGTGTCCGGGCTCCCCCGTGAGTTCTGGTGGCTGTGGACCAGCACCCTGGTCAACCGGCTCGGTGCCTTCGTCGCCACCTTCATGGCGCTGTACCTGACCATCGACCGCGGCTACTCCGCCTCGTACGCCGGTCTGGTCGCCGCCCTGCACGGGCTCGGCGGGGTCGTGTCCTCGCTGGGCGCCGGGGTGATGACCGACCGGTTCGGGCGGCGGCCGACGCTGCTCGTCGCGCAGACGTCGACCGCGCTGTCGGTCGCGCTGCTCGGCTTCATGCGGGACCCCGCGGCCATCGCCGCCGTCGCCTTCCTGGTCGGCATGGCGAGCAACGCCTCCCGGCCGGCGGTGCAGGCGATGATGGCGGACATCGTGCGGCCCGAGGACCGTATCCGGGCGTTCTCGCTGAACTACTGGGCCATCAACCTCGGCTTCGCGGTCTCCTCCATGGCGGCCGGGTTCATCGCCGAGGTCAGCTATCTCGCCGGGTTCCTGATCGAGGCCGGGATGACGCTCGCCTGCGCCGTCCTCGTCTTCGTGAAGCTGCCCGAGTCCCGGCCGAGGGAGCACGCCGACAAGATGCCCGGCGCTGGGGAGGCGACGCGTGTCTCGCTCGGGACCGTGCTGCGCGACGGGCGGTACATGGGTGTCGTGGGGCTGTCCTTCCTCGTCGCGCTGATCTTCCAGCAGGCCTACGTGGGGCTTCCGGTGGCCATGGGCGAGGCCGGGTTCACGCCCGCGGACTTCGGGCTGGCGATCGCCGTCAACGGGTTCCTGATCGTCGTCCTGCAGATCCCCGTCACCCGGTTCATCGAGCACCGCGATCCGCGGCTGCTGCTCGTCGCCTCGTCGCTGCTGGCCGGGTACGGCTTCGGGCTCACCGCCTTCGCCGGGTCGGTCGGGGTCTTCGCCCTCACCGTGTGCGTGTGGACGCTGGCCGAGGTCGTCAACGCGCCCACCCAGACCGGGCTCGTCGTCCGCCTCTCCCCCGTGCACGGGCGCGGGCGCTACCAGGGCATGTACACGATGTCCTGGGCGGTCGCCGCCCTCGTCGCCCCGCTGATGTCCGGGTTCGTGATCGACCACTGGGGCGCCGAGTGGCTGTGGGGCGTCTGCGCGGTCGTCGGGACGGTGGCGGCGGCCGGGTACTGGGCGCTCATGCGGGGTCTGTCGGAGGACGGGACAGCGGCTGCCCGGGAAGCGTCCGACGCCCCCGCGCCCCGGATCGACGCCGGCGCCGTCTGATCCGGTCGCCCGCTCACCGGTGCATCCGCGCCCCCTTCAGCACCTTGTCCACCGCGTTCTTCGGGCCGTACACCGCGAGGCCGACCAGGTCCAGGTCGGCCGTCGCCACGGCCCGTACCGCGGCCCTGTTGTCGCGGTCGTTGCCCGTGGTGAAGAGGTCGGACGTGAAGAGGGCGCGGGGCAGGGCGCGGGACAGCACGCGCGCGTGGGCGGTCGTCAGCGTCTCCTTCGTGCCCTCGAAGACCAGCACCGGCTGGCGGAGCATCGGCAGGTAGCCGACGGCGTCCGCGTCCTCGTACGGCTCCCCGACCACCTCGGGGAACTGGCTGCCGAGGCCGCTGACCAGGAAGGCGGTGACGTTGAGGCGCTGCCAGGTCTCCAGGTCCTCGCGCAGCAGTACGGCGATCTTGGTGTCGAAACGGATGGGGGCTTCGGAGGCCGCCGCCCCGGCTGCGTGGTCTGCGTCGTGCGTGCTCATACCGTGAGACTGCCGACCCGCACCCCGCCCGGTCTTGTACGTTTTTTGCATGGCCGGCCAGCACAGCGACGAGCGGAAGGACCGGCGGAAGGACCCCCGGGGCGACCGGCGGAGCGTCTCCGCCTGGCGGCCCCGCGTCCCGGGTGTCGTCGAGGTCTTCCACGCCCACTACACCGAGTACGCCTACCCGATGCACGTCCACGACGCCTGGACGCTGCTCATCGTCGACGACGGCGCCGTGCGGTACGACCTGGACCGGCACGAGCACGGCACCCCGCACGACACGGTGTCGCTGCTGCCGCCGCACGTGCCGCACAACGGTTCCCCGGCCACCCCGGACGGTTTCCGCAAGCGCGTGCTGTACCTGGACGCCTCCCGGCTGGGCGACGAGCTGATCGGGGCCGCCGTGGACGCCCCCGACGTGCGTGATCCGGTGCTGAGGCGGCGGGTCGGGCAGCTGCACGCGGCGCTCGCGCTGCCCGGGGACGAGCTGGAGGCGGAGAGCAGACTGACGCTGATCGGCGACCGGCTGCGCACCCGTCTGCGGCCGAGGGAGGGCACGGACGGCGTGCGGCGGGATCCCGTCCTCGCCCGGCGGCTGCGGGAGCTGCTCGACGAGCGGGTCGTCGCGGGGATCGCGCTGGAGGAGGCGGCGACGCTGGTGCCGGCCCATCCGGCCCACCTCGTACGGGCGTTCAGCGGCGCCTACGGCATCGCGCCGCACCAGTACCTGATGTCCCGCCGGGTCGACCGGGCCCGGCGGCTGCTGCTGGCCGGACGGTCCCCGGCGGACGTGGCGGGCGTCACCGGGTTCTACGACCAGGCCCATCTGACCCGGCACTTCAAGCGGTTGGTGGGGGTCACGCCGGGGCGGTACCGGACCAGTGGCGCCCGGAGCTGAGCCGGGCCCGGGACGGGATCAGCCGTCGGAGCGCTCGATCAGGTGCTTGAACGCCTCCAGGTTGCGCGTCGACTCGCCGCGCGAGGTCCGCCACGCGTGCTCCTTGCGGATGGCGGAGGCGAAGCCCAGCTCCAGCAGGGTGTTGAAGGCGCCGTCGGCGGCCTCCAGGACCTGGCCGAGCAGGCGGTCGATCTCGTCGGGGGTGACGGCGGCCAGGGGGAGCTTCGCGGTGACGTAGATGTCGCCGAGGCGGTCGACGGCGTAACCGATGCCGTACAGCTTGAGGTTGCGCTCCAGGAGCCAGCGGTGGACGGCCGGTTCGTTCTCGTCGGGGTGGCGGACGACGAAGGCCTGGAGCGAGAGGGAGTGCCGGCCGAGGAGGAGGGAGACCGTCGTGGACAGTTTGCGGGTGCCGGGGAGCTTGACGACGTAGGTGCCCGGCTCGGGGCTCTCCCACTCCACCTCGGCGTCCTTCAGCGCTTCCTCGAGGACCTGCGCTGCCTTGTGCTGTGGTGCCTCAGCCATGGTGCGAGCGTACGCGACGGCGGTGGGTCTGGATCGCGGCCGTGTACACGTCGGCGGTGGTGGCGGCGGCGCTGTCCCAGCCGAAGGACTGGGCGTGCCGGGCGGCGGCGTCGCCCATGCGGGGCGTCAGGTCGGGATTGTCGGCGAAGTCGCGCAGCACGCGCGCGTACGCGGCGGGATCGTGGCCGTCGACGAGGCGGCCGGTGACCCCGTCACGCACGGCGACCGGGAGGCCGCCGACCGACGCGGCGAGGACCGGCGTGCCGGCCGCCTGGGCCTCGATGGCGACCAGCCCGAAGGACTCGCTGTAGGACGGCATGACCAGCACGGACGCGGCCCGGAACCAGTCGGCGAGCTGCTCCTGGCCGACGGGCGGCCTAAAGCGCACGACGTCGGCGATGCCGAGCCGCGCGGCGAGTTTCTGCAGGCCCTCCGGCTTGGCGAGGCCGCTGCCGCTGGGGCCGCCGACGACGGGGACGACGATGCGGGAGCGCAGCTCGGGGCGTTCGTCGAGGAGTACGGCGACGGCGCGCAGCAGGATGTCCGGCGCCTTCAGGGGCTGTATGCGGCCCGCGAAGAGCGGGATCAGCGCGTCCTGGGGCAGGCCGAGGCGGGCGCGGGCGGCGGCGCGGGCGTTGCCGTGCTGTCCCGGTCCGGGAACGGTGCCCTTGGGGAAGGGGCGGAAGCGGTCGAGGTTCACGCCGGGGTGGACGACGGCGACCCTGCCGGGGTCGGCGGCGTAGTGGCGGACCAGCTCGTCGGCCTCCTCGGCGGTGTTGGCGATCAGCCGGTCGGAGGCGGCGACGATCTGGGTCTCGCCGATGACGCGGGCGGCCGGTTCGGGGGTGTCGCCGTCGGCCAGGTTGGCGTTCTTGACCTTGGCCATGGTGTGCATGGCGTGCACGAGGGGGGCGCCCCAGCGCTGGGCGGCGAGCCAGCCGACGTGCCCGGAGAGCCAGTAGTGGGAGTGCACGAGGTCGTAGTGGCCGGGGCGGTGGCCTGCCCAGGCCTGCATCACTCCGTGGGTGAAGGCGCAGAGCTGGGCGGGCAGCTCCTCCTTGGCCAGCCCCTCGTACGGGCCCGCGTCGACGTGCCGGACGAGGACGCCGGGGGACAGTTCGACGGAGGGCGGGAGCGCGGCGGTGGTCGCGCGCGTGAAGATCTCGACCTCGATGTTGATCGCGGCGAGGCGCTGGGCCAGCTCCACGATGTAGACGTTCATGCCGCCGGCGTCGCCGGTGCCGGGCTGGTGGAGCGGTGAGGTGTGCACGGACAGCATGGCGACGCGCCGGGGCCTGCGCAGCAGCCGGAGCCGCGCGGAGGCAGCCGGTGAGCGACGCCCGAGCCTGCTGACGTACTGGCTCACGAGCCGTTCCTCCTCGCTGCGGGCATGCCGGGCCGAGGACGTGCGCCGTCCTCCAAGGCCCAAAACACCGGACGGGTGGTGCTCCATTCCGGTTTTCCGACCTTTGCCGAATCATTACCGTGAATCGCTCAACCGTTCGAGGCCCCGTTGCGTGCGGCGCCTCTCCCGCCCCCCGGGTTCGAGCTTCGGCGTAAATCGGTCGGCGGCTTCGCGGGTGCCCGCCTACGCTCCCGTCATGTCCGACCCGGAAGATCATCTCGCCGCCGCACCGCACGACACCGAGTACGCACGTGAGCTCGCCGAGCTCGCCGCGCTGGAGGCCCTGGAGGCCCTGGAGGCGCACGCCTCGGGAGGCGTCGCCGAGGCGCAGTCGGACGCGGTGGCTCCGCCGCCCGGGGGCTGGTACCCCTGCCCGGCCTGCGGGCACCAGATGTTCAGCCGGTTGTGGGCGTACGAGATCTGCGAGGTGTGCTTCTGGGAGGAGGACCCCTACCAGCTGCGCCACCCGTGGACCGGCATGGGACCCAACGGAGGTCTGAGCCTGATGGAGGCGCAGGCCAACTACCGGCGCTTCGGCGCGGTGGAGGAGGAGCACGTCCGGCGCGTGCGCCCGCCGCGGGCCGACGAACCGGTGGACCCGGGCTGGCGCCTCGCCGACCCCGACCTCGACCCCTTCGAGCAGGACACCTCCGGGACCACGCCTCACCCGGACGACCTCGCCACCCTCTACTACTGGCGGCCGACCTACTGGCGGCGCCACCTGCGACCGCGCCCACGGCCGGACCCACGGCCGGACCCGCAGCCGTGAAGCCGGGGGGCGGCCGCCCCCCGGCCGGCGGCCGCCTACCCTCGTAGGCATGCCAGTCCGTGCCGCCGCCACCCGCCCCCTGGGCACGGTCACGCGCGGGACGACGAATCCGAACCGGCTGCGCCGCATGGACCGCTGGATCGCGGCCGTGCACGGCGCCGAACTGCGCCGCGCCGCCGACCCCGTCGCCGTCGACCTCGGCTACGGCGCGGCCCCCTGGACCGCCGTCGAACTGCTGCACCGCCTGCGCACGGTCGCGCCGCACGCGCGCGTGGTGGGCGTCGAGATCGACCCGGCGCGGGTGGCGGCGGCCGCGCCGTACGCGCGCGAGGGCCTGCTCTTCCGGCACGGCGGCTTCGAGGTGCCCGTACCCGAGGGCGGGCCGCCGCTGCTCATCCGCGCGGCGAACGTGCTGCGCCAGTACGACGAGGGGGAGGTCGCCGCCGTCTGGGAGCGGCTGTGCGCCCGGCTCGCACCGGCGTCCGGGCACTCGCGCGGCGGGCTTCTGGTCGAGGGCACCTGCGACGAGATCGGGCGCCGGCACGTGTGGGTGGCGCTGGGTCCCGAGGGGCCGCGCACGCTCACCTTCGCGACCCGTCTCGGCTCCCTGGACCGCCCCTCCGACCTGGCCGAACGGCTGCCGAAGGCGCTCATCCACCGCAATGTCCCCGGTGAGCCCGTGCACGCCTTCCTGCGCGACTTCGACCGCGCCTGGGCGGCCGCCGCGCCCTACGCCTCCTACGGCGCCCGGCAGCGCTGGATGCGGGCCGTGCGGGACCTGACGGCCGACTGGCCGGTGACGGACGGGCCGGTGCGGTGGCGTCAGGGCGAAGTGACGGTGCGGTGGGAGGCGTTGGCGCCCCGCGCGTGAACCGGCGGGGCGGACGGGCCGATGCGGCCCGGGAACGATCTCCGTGCGACGTTCGTCACACACCGGGGGGAAGCGGGAGGAAAGCACGGCCGCACGGCCTCTGTCGCTTTTCGCGCCGGCATGGCACGATCCCCCGAGCGAGCTATGTTACTGACGGTTAATCAGTTTGGGGGCGTGGTATGCGCACGGGGAAGCATGTCCTGACGACCGCCGCCGTGACCGTGGTCTGCGCGGTCACCGTGCTGGCCGCACCGGGCACGGCCCTCGCCGCCCCCGGGCCGACACCCCCGCCGAGCGCCCCCGGCGCCTCCCGGGCCCCCGCCACGCCGCCCGCCGCGCCGCCCGTCGCGCCGGACAAGGACCTGGAAGCCGTACGCCGGCAGCTCGACGGGCTGTACCGCGCGGCGGCCTCGGCCACGGAGGAGTACAACGCCGCCGAGGAGCAGACCGAGAAGCAGAACGCCGAGATCGTCGAACTGGCCAAGAAGATCGTCGAGGGCCAGGAGAAGCTGGACCGGCTCAAGGACCGCGCGGGGGCCGCGGCCCGCTCCCAGTACCGCACCGGCGGCCTGCCCGACGGCGCCAAGCTGGTGCTGAGCGACGACCCGGAGGACTTCCTCGACGGCACCGGCCGGGTGATCCAGGGCCAGCGCGCCGCCAAGGGCCTGCTCGGCGAGCTGTCCCGCGCCCAGCAGGACCTGAAGACGTACGCGGCGGACGCCTCCGCCCAGTTCGAGAAGCTGGAGGCGAACCGCAGGACCAAGGCCGCCGCCCAGAAGAAGATCGAGAAGCAGATCGCGGCGGCCGAGAAGCTCGAGTCCGAGCTGGAGCAGGAGGAGAGGGAGCGCCTCGCCCGGCTGGAGCGGGAGGCACAGGCCAAGGCCCAGACCGCCTGGCTCGGCTCCGGCGTCCTCAAGGACCTGGACGCCGAGGCGACCGACCGGGGCCGCAAGGCCGTCGAGTACGCCACCGCCCAGATCGGGAAGCCGTACCAGTGGGGCGCCGAGGGCCCGAAGTCCTACGACTGCTCCGGCCTGACCTCGCAGGCCTGGGTGTCGGCCGGGCGGGCGATCCCGCGCACCTCGCAGGAGCAGTGGAGGCAGCTCCAGCACGTCGACGTGAAGGACATGCGTCCCGGCGACCTGATCATCTACTTCGACGACGCCAGCCATGTCGGCATGTACGTCGGCGACGGCTCGGTCGTGCACGCCCCGCGCCCCGGGCGCTCGATCACCGTCGCGGGGGCGGGCACGATGCCGATCCTCGGCGTGGTCCGGCCGGACACCGCCGAGGCCCCCGAGGGGTGAGGCGGGCCACGCGCCCCGACCCGGTGGCGTGACGCGCGCCACGCGCCCCGGCCCGGAGGCGTGAGGCGGGCCACGTGACCCAGTCCACGCCCGACCCCCGCCCCCGCGTGACGTTCGTCATCCCCGGCGCCCGGCCGACGTGTCCAACTGCGGGGGATAACGCGGCATATGACAGTGGCCGATCACCGTCCGACGTGTTCTGGACCATTCCGCAGCGGCGCGGTCACCCGCTATGGTCCCCGTCGGTGGGTCGAGGTCCCTCGCCCCGCCATGCCCTCGGGGGGAGGGAAGGAAACCGACACCATGCCCGTACCCGTACCGCGGCAGAGGGCGATTCCGGCCGTGGAGTGCGGTCAGGCGCCCGCCGCTTCCCCGGACAGCGGCCCTTCCACGGAACAGGCCCAGCCCGGGGCGCACCCGGCCCGGAACCCCGCCGCCCGGCGAGAGAACGACACCACGGAGAAGCGCGAGAAGCCCACGGACACCAGCACGGACACCAGCACGGACGCCGGCCCGGACACCGGCACGGACCGGACCGCGCACCGCGGCCCGGACAAGAGCGGCGCCGCTCCCACGAACCTGACGGTGCTGCTGATCGAGGACGATCCGGCCGGCTCGCCGATCGTGCCCGACCTGCTCGACCAGGCCGGCAAGCCGATCCGCGTCCGCACCGCGCGCAACCTCACCGAGGCCGGGCGGCTGCTGACCGACGACGTCCACTGCATCCTGCTGGACCTCGCCCTGTCGGCCCCCGGCCCGGCCCGCACGAGTCCCGACGGCCACGGCCACGGCACCGGCGAGGGCGACGCGGAGGACGCCGACGAGCTGGCGGTGCTCCGGCACGTGCTGGAGCTCGCGCCCCGGCACGCCGTGCTCGCGCTCACCTCCTCCAGCGACGCCGAGCGCGGCGCCGAGGCGGTGGCGGTCGGCGCGCAGGACTACCTGTTCCGCGACGAACTGGACGGCCGCCTGCTGAGCCGGGCGATCCGCTACGCCGTCGAGCGCAAACGCTCCGACTCGGCGGAACGGCGGCTGGCCGAGGGCCGGGTGCGGGCGCAGGAGAACCGCCGCCTGGAGCGCGGTCTGCTGCCGACCCCGCTGCTCGCCGGTTCCCCGCTGCGCTTCGCCGCCCGCTACCGGCCGGGCCGCTCGCGCGCCCTGCTCGGCGGCGACTTCTACGACGTCGTCCGCACCCCGGACGGCACCGTGCACGCCATGATCGGCGACGTCTGCGGGCACGGCCCGGACGAGGCGGCGCTCGGTGTGGAGCTGCGGATCGCCTGGCGGGCGCTGACCCTGGCGGGGCTCTGCGGCGACCAGCTGCTCGGCACGCTCCAGGAGGTGCTGGAGCACGAGCGCTCGGACGACGAGATCTTCGCGACCCTGTGCGCGGTGGACATAGCGCCGGACGGCCGCCGCGCCGGCCTGTGCCTGGCCGGGCACCCGTCCCCGCTGATCGCCGGCCCCGGCGTGCCCGCGCGGCTGCTGCCGTACGACAACAACGGCCCGGCGCTGGGGCTGCTGCCGGGGGCCCGCTGGCCGCGGATGCACGTGGAGCTGGGCGCCGAGTGGAGCCTGATGCTCTACACCGACGGCCTGATCGAGGGCCACGTCGGCGAGGGCCGGGAGCGGCTCGGCCAGGACGGCATGGTGGAGATGGTCCGCCGCCAGCGCGCCGACGGCCTGCGGGGCGAGGACCTGCTGCGGGCGACCGTCAACGAGGTCCGCGAACTCAACGGCGGCGAACTGGCGGACGACGTGGCGGTGGTCCTGCTGGACCGGACGGCCTGAGCCGCCCGGCACCCGGGATGACACGCGTGCGGCCCCCGGGACCGCACCCGGGGACCCGTCGGGGTCCGCCTGCGGGAAACCGGTCGGGGTCCGCCTGCGGGAAACCGGTCGGGGTCCGCCTGCGGGAAACCGGTCGGGGTCCGCCTGCGGGGAACCTGTCAGCGTCCGCCGTTGTACGGGCCGTAGGGGCCGTCACTGCTGGAGCCGCGGCGGCTGCTGCGGCCGCCGCCCGGCAGGCCGCGCAGGGCGGGCCGTACGTCCACCATGTACACGATCGTCGCGATGAGGCCGATGATCGGCAGGAACGACAGGATGTTGAAGACCAGGTTCACCACGAAGGCGATGCCGAGGATGACCAGCCAGAAGGGCTTGGTCTTCTTGTCGGCCGCGCGGTAGGCGTCCTCACGGCGCACGGCTGCGTCGATCAGAGCGAAGCCGCTGAAAAGGATCAGGGCGATGCTCAGCAGCCACATGAAGCCTGCGAACCCCTGCATCAGCACAACGTCCACCACCAGACTCGGGTCGTCCTTACGCGGTCACCGTACCCGGAGAACGGGCCGGACACCCCAAGGGTGCCCGGCCCGCTCCGACCGACCGCGTTCTCCGCCGTCACTTCGCGGGCGGGGTGGTCTTCTTGGCGGTGGCGTTCTTCTTGGCCGGGGCCTTGCGCGGGGCGGGGGCCTTCTTCGCCGCGGCGGGCTTGTCCTCGGTGACCCGGACCGGCTGGGGCCTGGCCGCGGCGGGCTTGGCGGGAGCGGCGGGCTTGGCGGGCTCGGGCTTGGCCGGCTCGACGGCCACGGCGAAGTCCTCGACGTCCTCGGCGAGGTCCTCGATGCCGTCGGCGGCCTGGCCGCGCCAGGTGCGCACCGCGTGCTCGCCGCGCTCGGCGACCTTCTCGTAGGTCTCCCGGGCCCTGACGGCGTACTCGGCGGCCACGCCGACCGACCGCAGGGCGAGGTCCTGGGCGGTCTCGCCGAGCTTCTTGAAGTCGGCGTCGAGGGAGCCGAAGAGCTCGTTGGCCCTGGCCTGGAGGCTCCCCTGGGTCTCCTTGACGCGGGCCGTCGCCTTCTCCTGGACGGCCTTCGGGTCGGTGTTGCGCACGGCGTCGATCCGCGCCGGGGCCTCGGCGCGCAGCTGCTCCACCAGCACCGGCACCTTCTTGGCCTGCTGGAAGGCGAGGTCGGCGGTGCCGGCGGCGAAGTAGAGCGGGGTGGGGTCGCTGAAGGTCTTGCGCAGGTCGTCGGTGATGGCCATGGTGACGGTCCTCCGGTATCGCGTATGACTGAGGGTTTCGTGGTGGTCCCGCGCGCCGCCGGACGGCTGCTCGCCGCCGCTCATCCGGCCGTCTGCTGCGGGCCGGGGCCGGGTATGGAGGCGGCCCCGTCGACGGCGTCGGCGTTCGCCTCGGCGTCGGGCCCGAATCCGTTCTCCTTGCGGAAGGACTCGTAGACCTGGAGCAGTACCTGCTTCTGCCCCTCGTTGAGGGAGGGGTCGGCGAGGATGACCGCACGTGTCTCCACGTCGTCCCGGTCCCGCTCGGCGTCGAGGATCCCGGCGCGGACGTACAGCGTCTCGGCGGAGATGCGCAGTGCCTTGGCGACCTGCTGGAGCACCTCCGCGCTCGGCTTGCGCAGCCCGCGCTCGATCTGGCTGAGGTACGGATTGGACACGCCCGCGGCGTCGGCGAGCTGCCGCAGGGACAGCTGCGCGTTGCGCCGCTGCTCGCGCAGGTACTCACCGAGATTGCCGACGTTGAGCGATGCCATGCCTCCACCATGCAGCAGCTCGCTAACTATTGCAAGCAAGATGCTTGCAATAGTGCGTCCGGGGGGGGTGCTCTTCCGGACCCGCTTCCCGCAACCCCTCCCCGCGCTCCGACGTCCCACTCAGTGATGGACGGCCGCCGAGCACCCGGGAGAGCACGTGGCGAAGAAGGCGCGGACGCCGGAGGCGGCGGAGGAGAAGGACCGCGAGAAGTGGATGGCGCGCTTCCAGGTGCGGCTGGCCATGCGGCCGGGGGTGGACCGGGCGGTCGTGCTCCAGGCGGTCAAGGAGGTCACGACGCACTGCGCGGACACGGGAGAGCATCCGCGGACCGCATTCGGCGATCCGGACGCCTACGCCGTGCAGGTCGCCGCGCGGCTGGTGCCGGCGGACCGGGCGGCTCGTGCGCGGCGGCAGAACGCCGTGGTGGACGGGCTCGACACCGTGCTGCGCAGGTTCGGGGACGTCGCCGGTCCCTGACCGTGTCCGGCGTGGTCCGGCGCGTGGAGTGCGGTGCGGCTCCCGCGCTCCGGCACGGCCGGGCGGCGCGGTCGGCGCGCTCGGTGTGCCCGCTCAGAACGGCAGGGGCCGCCCGTGCACCACGTCCAGCCGGGACACCGCGCGGGTGAGGACGACGTAGAGCCGGTGCAGGCCCCGCCCTCCGGGGCCCTCGGCCGCCGCGATCGCCGCCGGTTCGACGGCGACGACGTGGTCGTACTCCAGGCCCTTGACCACGCTCGCCGGGACCACCGCCACCCTGGCCCCCGGGTCCCGCTCCGTGGACGCCGCGAGGCCGGCCGCGTCGAGGGCGGCCCGCAGCCGGGGTACGTCCGGGTCGGCGGCGACGACGCCGACGGAGCCCTCCCGGGTGAGCGCGCGCCGTACGGCGTCCACGACCGTCTCCGGCACGGCGTCCGGCGTGGTCCCGCGCAGCGTCAGTTCGCCGTCGCCGCGCAGGGAGCGGGCCGCCGGCACGTCCACGTCGAGCCGTGCCAGCAGCCGGTTGGCGAGGTCCAGGATCTCCTTCGGCACCCGGAACCCGGTGGTCAGCGGCACCACGGCCGCGTCCGGGCGGCCCAGGTGGGCGAGGACGGTCCGCCAGGACCGCGCGGCCCACGGCGTGGTCCCCTGGGCGAGGTCGCCGAGGACGGTGAGCGAACCGTGGGCGCAGCGGCGGGCGACGGCGCGGCACTCCATCGGGGAGAGGTCCTGGGCCTCGTCGACGACGACGTGGCCGTAGCCCTCCGGGTGTTCGAGGAGCCCGGCGACCTCGTCGAGGAGGATCAGGTCGGCGGCGGACCAGCGTGCCGTCCGCCACGACCGGGGTGCCCGCTCCGTCCGCAGCAGCGCCCGCTGCTCGTCGCCGTCCAGCAGCCCCTCGGCGGCCCGGGCCAGCACGCCGGGGTCGCCGAGCAGCTGCGTGACGACCTCCTCCGGGCGTACCCGGGGCCAGGCCGCGTCGACGTACGCGCCGACCGGACGGGCCCGTTCGATGCGGCGCACCCAGGCGTTGGTCCGGGGCCCGGCACGCCGTTCGGCCTGTTCCCGGACGTGCCGCACGATCCGGGCCCGGACCCGCTCGCGCCCGACGGTGTACGGCGGTTCCTCCGCGCGGACGTCCGCGACGATCCGGGCCAGCGCCTCGGCCGGGACGCGCCAGCGGTAGGAGCCGTCCGGTACGGCGAGCGGTCCCGCGGCGTCGGGCGCCACGCGCGCGTAGAGGGCGCGGCGCAGCACCTCGGCGGTCCGGGCGTCGTGCTTGACGGCGGCGGCCCGTTCGCCGTCCGTGCCGGTGACCGGGTGCCGGGCGATCTCCTGGGCGAGCGTGGACTGCCTGACGCCGCTCTCGCCGAGGGCGGGGAGCACCTCGGCGATGTAGGAGAGGAAGGTCGGGTTGGGGCCGAGGATCAGCAGTCCGGCGCGGCCGACGCGCCGCGGGTGGGTGTAGAGGAGATACGCGGCCCGGTGCAGGCCGACGGCGGTCTTGCCGGTGCCCGGGGCGCCCTGGACGCAGACGGTGGCCGAGAGGCCGGCGCGGACGAGGTCGTCCTGCTCGGGCTGGATGGTGGCGGCGATGTCCCGCATGGGTCCGACGCGGGGCCGTGCGATCTCCCGGGCGACGAGGGCACCGGCCCCGGGCTCGCCCCGGCCGAGGTGCTCGTCCTCCAGTCCGGTGAGGTCGCCGCTGTCGCCGCGGCTGCCGGGCGCCCATCCGAAGCGGCGGCGGACGGCGACGCCCCGGGGGTCGTCGGCGGTGGCCTGGTAGAAGGCGCGGGAGACGGGGGCACGCCAGTCGACGACGTGGGGCGGGGCCGCCGGGTGCTCGGTGATCCGCAGCCGCCCGATGTGCAGCGCCCGTCCCTCGCCCTCGCCCTCGCTCTCCTGGAAGTCCAGCCGCCCGAAGAACAGCGGCCCCTGGGGCAGTTCGCGCAGCGCCTTGGCCCGGCTGCGCAGCCGGTGGCCGAGGACCTCGGCGTCGGCCCCGGAGGCGGAGACGTCCTCGCCGGTGACGACGTGGTCCCGGGCGCCCTCGACCATCGCGGCGAGGACGGTCCGGCAGTGCTCGTGGTGGGCGCGTTCCCGGTCGAGTGCGCGCTGGAGGGCGGGGTCGGTCGACGTCATTCCAGCGAGCATAGGCGAATGACGTTACTGAGTCACATTCTTTACCGAGTCAGGGGCCCGATGAGTCAGACTCGATGATTCAGACCCGCTGGGTCACTCCCGCTGGGTCACACCCGCTGGTTCGCACCTGCCGGGTCGGGCCTCGCTCCCGGCAGTCCCGCCGCCAGCCCCGCGAACGCCCGCTCCGCCGCTGCCAGCGCATCGCCCCGCACGTCCTCCACGCGCTCCCCGGCCGCGACCCGCCGCCAGTTCTCCAGGGCGAGGATCCGCTGTACGGCGATGATCTGACCGGCGGCCAGCCTGGCGTCCAGGTCGCCGCCGAGGGCCTCGGCGAGCGCGGCCTCCGACCGTTCCAACTGCGTGTGCAGCCGCGCGACCAGGGACGGGGTGCCGTAGAGCAGGCGGTGGAAGGCGAGTACGGCGGGCTGGTCGTTGAGCCCGGTCACCGGGTCGCACCGCTCCAGCCCGGCCAGGAAGTGCCGCCGCAGCGCGTCGAGCGGCGCCGGTGCCTCGGCCGCCACCCGCGCCGCCTCGTCCTCGTGGTCGGCGATGCGGTGGAGGACGAGGTCCTCCTTGGCCGGGAAGTACCGGAAGAGGGTCGGTTTGGAGACCTCGGCGGCGGCGGCCACCTCGGCGACGGACACCGCGTCGAAGCCCTTCTCCAGGAAGAGGGCGACGGCGGTGTCCGACAGTGTCCGGAACATCCGCTGCCTCTTGCGTTCGCGCAGACCGGGGGCGTTCATGGGGGGAGGCTAGCGTTTCCCGGGCGCGGCTCCGTCCGACGGGAGGCCCGCGGTCTCGCGGTGCCAGCGGGCCAGAGCGGCCATGACGCGCCGGCGCCCGGGGACCTCGTCCAGGCCGAGCGGCCCGGCGGCGGCGGCCACGACGTCCCGCAGCCTCCCGGCCACCCCGGGGAGGGCGGCCCACCGCAGGCCCGTCCCGTCACGCAGCGACAGCGCGGCCCGGACGGTGTCCGTGTAGAGGGACTGGGCCCGCTTGAAACCGGTGATCAGGGGCAGGTCGCGCTGCCACCCCCGGGAACTTCCGGGGCGGGCCTCCTCCACGGCCGCGCACCACGCCCGGACCATCCGGGCCTCCTGACGGGCCGGGTAGCGCATCAGGTGGAGGTGGGTGGCGAGGTCGTAGAGCGGATCGCCGACCATCGCCAGTTCCCAGTCGATGGTCCACAGGCGGCCCCCCGCGTCGATGACGAGGTTCTCGCGGTGCAGGTCGCCGTGGAGCAGGCAGAAGGGCCGCGGGGTGAGCCCGGACAGGCTCTTCTCCAGGTGGGCGAGTGCTTCGTCCCGTACGCCGAGTGCCTCGAAGAGGTCACCGAAAAACGGGCGGTTGGCGTCGTAGACCTGTTCCTCGACGAAGACGACGAGGCGTTTCAGGAAGCCGTCGGTGTCCCCGTCCTCCGGGGCGTCCCACGGGGGGCAGCGCCGTGCCGCGCGCAGTGTCCCGCCGGTGATCGGCGCCAACTGCCGGAACAGGTCCACGATCTGCCCGAACACCGCGTCCGGCACCCGCCGTCCCGCCGGGCGATACGCTCCGAGGGTCCGGCCCTCGATGAACGTCTGCAGGCCCAGGCCCTCGACGTCGACGATGTCGGGCACCCGGTCGACGCGCCCCTTCAGGCACCGGAGCAGCTCCTCCTCCGAGCGGAAGAGCCGACGGTCGAACCACAGACTGGTGGCGCGCGGTTCGCGCAGCTTGACGGCCGCCGTCCCGCCCGGCGGCGACAGGACGTACGTCTCGGAGTGGTAGCCCTTCAACGGCCCCCTGACCAGGGGCGATCCGTCGCCCATCGCCCTTGCTCGCTGCCCGGCGGGCGAGAACTCGAGTGGTGTCATGTGTGTTCCGCCCGTTCTCGTGGCGCCACCTGGGCGAGGGGGTGGGGCACCTTACTGCGCGACACCGTGTCGTGAGGGTCCGGCCGCGTCCGGTGCGGGAAACTGCCGCGGTGACCGACACAGGCCTTGGCCGGGCGGCGATCGACGATCCGGCCGCACTGCTGCGCACCTTCGGGTCCGTCCGCGCGGTGCTGTTCGACTTCGACGGCCCCGTCTGCGATCTGTTCGGCGGCCGCGCCACGGCGGACGTGGCGCGGCAGGTCAAGCGGACGGCCCGGCGCCACTGGGGGCCGCTCGACGCCGCGGTCGAGGAGTGCGACGACTCCCACGGAATCCTCCGTCCCCTCAGGGAGATGTACGAAAGATCCGTACCCAGGCCGAGCGCCCTCCCGCTGGAACTCGCCGAGGCCGCCGTCACCGACATGGAGCGGCACGCCGTGCGCACCGCGGCTCCCACGCCGCATCTGCACGCCCTCGTGGAGCTGCTGCTCGGCCTCGGCAAGCGTCTGGTGGTCGTCAGCAACAACGCGGAGGGGCCGATCCGGGAGTACCTCGCCCGTCTCGGTCTCGGTCCGAAGTTCGACGGGGTCTTCGGCCGGTCGCCGCACGACGCGCGGCTCATGAAGCCGCATCCGGACTGCGTGCACCGGGCCCTGCGCCACCTGGCCCTGCCCGCCGCGGACTGCCTGCTCGTCGGCGACCAGCTCACCGACCTGGGGGCCGCCCGGTCGGCCGGGACCGGCTTCCTCGGGTTCACCCGGCACGCGGTACGCGCGCTGGAGATGGCCGAGGGCGGCGCGGACGCGGTGGTCGCCTCCTACCTGCCCGTCGTACGGGCCGCCGACGGGCCTCCCGCGCGGGTGGCGGCGCCCTAGGCGGTGTCCTCAAATGATCTTGGGTGGTGGATCATGGTGGCGTGATACGTCGCCATGAACTGTCGGATGCCGAGTGGGAGTTCGTCCGGCCGCTGCTGCCCGAGTCGTTGCGGGGACGCAAGCGGCTGGATGACCGCCGGGTCCTGAACGGAATCGTGTGGAAGTTCCGGACCGGGACGGCCTGGCGGGACGTGCCCGAGCGTTACGGGCCGTGGGCCACGCTCCACACCCGTTTTCGCAGGTGGGCGGCGGACGGCACGTTCGACCGGATGCTGCGGGCCGCGCAGGCGAAGGCGGACGCGGCAGGCGACATCGAGTGGCTGGTGTCGGTCGACTCCACGGTCGTCCGCGCCCATCAGCACGCGGCCGGGGCCAGAAAAGGGGGCTCCGCGACCCGGCCCTCGGCCGGTCCAGAGGCGGTCTGACCAGCAAGATCCATCTGGCCTGCGACGGGCGGGGCCGTCCGCTCGGCTTCGTTGTCACGGGCGGCAACACCAACGACTGCACCCGGTTCACCGCCGTGATGGATACGATCCGGGTGCCCCGGATCGGACCGGGACGGCCCCGCGTCCGGCCCGATCACGTCCTGGGCGACAAGGGCTACAGCTCGAAAGCGATCCGCGCCTGGCTCCGCCGGCGGAGCATCGCCCACACGATTCCCGAGCGGGCCGACCAGGCCGGCAACCGGGCCCGGCGAGGCCGCCGCGGTGGCCGCCCGCCGGCCTTCGACCGTGAGGTCTACAAGCACCGCAACGTCGTCGAACGCTGCTTCAACCGCCTGAAGCAGTGGCGCGGCATAGCCACCCGCTACGACAAGACCGCCGAGTCCTACGAGGCAGCCGTCACCCTCGCATCACTCCTGATGTGGGCGTGACATTTGACGACAGAACCTAGCGGTCCCGCCCGCGGGCCGGGTGCGGCCTCACCGTGCCCACAGGGCCCGCAGGACCGGTTCGAGGGAGTCGACGAGCACCGGGGCGCCCGCGTCCCGCAGTTGCCTCTCCTTGCGGTCGTTCCTCGCGTATCCCAGGAAGTCGACGCCGACGCTCGTGGCCGCGGCCAGGTCGGCGGGGGAGTCCCCGACCATCAGGGTGGCGGAGGCGTCGCAGCCCGCGCCGTCCAGGGCGCGGCGCAGGGTGTACGGGTCGGGCTTGAGGCGGTGCGGGTCCCGGGTGCGGCCGTAGATGTGCGGCGCGAAGCAGGGCAGCAGACCGCGGCCGGCCAGGTAGGCGCGCACCGCGTGCGGGGAGTTGTTCGTGACGACGGCCAGCCGGCTGCCGAGCGCGGTCCAGGTGCGGATCAGCGGATCGGCGTAGGCGGTGGGCATCGCGGAGGGCACGGCGCGCAGCTCCGCCGACGTGTAGACCTCCTCGAGGCCCGCCACCAGGTCGCTGCCGGGGTGCCGGCGGTGCGCGGCGCGCAGCACCTCCTGCGGATCGTCGGCCCGCGGAACCTCCCGCGCGCCGTCGGCCCGCTGTCCGTCCGGCGCGAGCGGGCCCGCCATGCCGCGGTCCGCCAGCCACCGCGTCATCTCGTCGGCGACGCGGTCCGCCGCGTACCGGGCGAACAGGCGGCAGATGGGGCCGTCGAAGTCCCACAGCACGAGTCGTGCGCCGCGGACCAGGTGGCGCAGCCGCTCGTCGTCCGTCTCCACTGTCACCGGTTCCGTCCGCTCCGCCTCAGGAGAAGGCCATGTCCGTGGTGATGGTGTTCCACAGGGCTTCGAACCATCTCTCCGACTCCTCGACGAACGCCGCGTCCCGGTGTCCGGTCCGCTTCAGGAAGGAGAACAGCAGCGACTGGGAACCGAGGGCGTCGTACATCTCCAGCGTCCGGTTCTCGTACTCCTCCTCGCGCCGGGTCAGCATGTAGTGACCGAAGAGCGCCTCCTCGCCGTTGAGCAGGTAGAGCTTGGTCGGCGGGGTGAACGGCAGCGTGCGGAAGGACACCCTGACGTCGACGTGGCGGGTGTTGCGCACGGCGCGCAGGTTGTGCTCCAGCACCCGGGCCTGGGCGTTGCGCATCTCCAGCCAGCGCCGGTGGACCGGGTCGTCCTCCTCCTGCTCGACCAGGACGGGGAAGGCCAGCTCGACGTTCCGGGCCGGCAGCAGGACGCGGAAGTCGATCGACTCGGGGCGGATGTGGCCCTCGTGGATCAGGCGGAGCGGCTCGCTCAGGGCGAGCACCAGCGTCTCGGAGGTGTGGCACACGACGTCCACCCGCACCCGGGGCGCCGAGAACGCCGCCGTCAGGCGGTGCCCCAGGGCCAGCATCGTGGGCTGCGGCTGATCGCCGCGGACCGGGGCGGGTTCGGCGATGCGGGGCGGGCTGCCCTTGCTGACGTTGGAGAGCAGGCCGTCCTCCTGGAGCGCCCTCAGGGCCTGGCGGACGGTGCCGCGCTCCACACTGAACTCGTCGGCCAACTCGGCCTGGGTGGGCAGGCGGTCGCCCGCCTTGAGTTCACCCCCGCGGATCCGTTCCCGCAGGATGTCGGCGATCTCCTGGGACGAGAGCCTTCTGCTGCCGTTCACGGACACGTTCTCCTGAGTCACGACCAAACGCTACAACTTCGACCTACCTACAGGGAGTTGTTTGAAACTTGTTTATAGGTAGCTGCCAAGTGGGGACAACCTAGTCGAAGTTGGTTGCCAACTTAACCGGGTTGGCGGAAGTTTTCCGTCCAAACTTCCGAAAGGGAACGACCATGCCCGTCCTCGCCCTCGTCTCCACGGTCTGCGTCCTCGCCTTCGAGCAGATCGTCCAGTGGAGGTACGGCACCGCCGGCATCATCGGCCTGCTCCTGCTCATCACGGGCATCAAGGCCAAGCGTCCGTCACTCAGCTCCGTCGGTGCGGTGATGCTGGCCCTCATGGTCGCACGGCCCGCGCTGTGACCGGACGTCGGCCACCGGGCGTCGCAACTTCTCGCCATCTTCGGCCAGTTCGCAGAAAGGTGGTTCCGGGGAGTTCCAATTGGACATAACCAAGGTTAAGTTGGCAGCCAACTTGGGCAACGTGGTCGAACCTACCGAGGTTGGCCACCACGGTGACAGGGGGTCCACCATGCCGCTCATCGCCATCGTCGTCGCCGCTCTGGCCATCGGGTTCGAGCAGCTCGTGCAGTGGAAGTACGGGCCCATGGGCATCATCGCGTTCGTCGCGCTGTCCATCGGCATCAAGGCGAAGAACACCATGATCGGCGGTGTGGGCGCGGTGATCCTCGTGATGCTGCTCGCCCAGTCCGGCTGAACCGACGTACTGCCGGCCGGGCTCTCCTCCGGAGGGGAGCCGGGAGCCCGGCCGCCAGTCGCACCACGCACAACAACCACAACTGAAAACCCGCGCTACGGATGCGCACGTCCACCGTCACCGGCGGAAGGGAGTCACCTCAGAACATGTCCGGGCACCAAGGCCGCCTGGACGTACGCAGCAGGGCGTCGACCACACGGGCGGCGCCCGCTCGTTCTTCCCGCACCCGGCCGAGCGCGGCCAGCCGTACGGCGGACGCGTCGCCCAGCCACAGCGCCGACAGGTCGCCCACGTCCAGCACGAGGTGGGCGCTCTCGGTGGTCGGCGCGCAGGACGCGCCGTCCGGGCCCGCCTCCAGCCGCCACCGCCCGCCGGTGAGCCCTCCGCGGTCCACGACCTCCAGCACCAGCGATCCCCGGCCCTCGTACGCGCGCGCCTCCAGCGCCGCCGCGACGTCCAGGATCCGCACCCACAGCCAGTCCGCCTGCGAGGTGATCCTGGCCGCTCGCGGGTCGGGCAGGAGGTGCGGGAGCAGGTCGTCGGGGGCCCGCCAGCCGCTCTTCACGGTGGTGATCCAGTCGATCGAGCACAGGTAGTGCCACAGCCCGCGCTCGGCGGCCGGGGTCACCGCGAGCAGCCAGTCGACGGTCGCCGTGTTCAGCGGCTGCTTGGCGTCGCCCCAGTGGTCGTCGGTCCGGTACGAGGCGATGCCCTCGACCTCGCCGGCCGCCGAGCGGTACACGGCGTAGCAGGGCTCGATCCAGGAGGGGCCGTTCATCTGCAGGGCCCCGGTGCGCAGCTGCCACCACACCTCGGTCCGGCTGACCGCGCCCGGCTGGACCCGGCGCAGCCGCTCGTGCAGTTCGGGGCCGAGCTTGCGGACGTCCTCGGCGTCGACGAGGTCGATCCGGGCGCCGTCCTCCGGCGCCGTCCAGCGTGCGGCGAGACCGGCGCGCGGCACGTCGACCGCCCACTCGGTCATGGTGGTGGCGGGGCCGAAGCCGTACCGCCCGTAGATCGGGTACTCGGCCGCGATCAGCGTCGCGACGGTGTCCCCGCGGTCCTTCGCCGCGGTCAGGTCCTGCGCCATCATGCGGGTGAGCAGCCCGCGGCGGCGGTGGGTCGCGGTGACGGTGACGTTGGAGATCGCGTCGGCCCGCACCGGGGCACCGCCGACGGCGGTCAGCTCCTGGTCGAAGGACCGGAAGGTCGCGACACAGCGTGCGCCGTCGAAGGCGCCGAGCGACCGGCCGGGCACGAACTCGGCGCGGCGGGCCTCCAGGTGCTCCGGGCTGACGGCGGGCGGCCGCAGGAACCCGGTGTTCATGGCCCGGTTCCAGTCCGGGAACTCGGCCTCGGTGATGGGACGTACGTCGATCTCGGTGCGGGGGCTCATGGGCTCACGGTAGGACTGCGCCCGTGCCCGCGTCGCGGGGATTTGCCGGCCCCGGGCCAGGGGCCCCGGGGCCGGTGGCCGGGACTGGGGCCGGAGCCAGGACCGGCACCCGGCTCCGTCAGAACGCCGCCCGGATCTCCCCCACCTCGCGCCCGGCGCCCAGCAGCGGGGCGCGGCCGATGCGGTCGACGACCGGGCCGTCCACGCCCAGCAGGGTCAGGGCGCGGGCCAGTACCGGGCCCAGGGCGCGGCCCGCACCGTCCTCGATCTTGAAGGCGAGGGCGCGGCCGTCGGGCAGGGCCACCGCCTGGACGGCCTCCGCGCCCATCTTGGAGAGGGTGCCGGGTACCTCCCGCATCAGCCAGGTGTCGGCGCGGCGGCTGCCGGCGACGTACTCGGGGTGGGCGCGCATCGCGTCGGCGACGCGGCGCTCGGCCGTGCCGGGCTCGGCGGCGACGAAGGATCGGAAGGCGCGGGCCAGGCCGACCAGGCTGATCGCCATGAGCGGCGCCCCGCACCCGTCCGTGCCGACGGCGGCGACCGGCTCGCCCGCCGCGTCCTCCACGACCTTGTGGATGATCCGCTGGAGCGGGTGCTCCGGGTCGAGGTAGGTCTCCAGCGGCCAGCCCCGCTGCGCGCAGATCGCCAGCATCGCGGTGTGCTTGCCGGAGCAGTTCATGGTGACGCGGTCGGGTGCGGCGCCCGACGCCAGGTACGTGTCCCGCTCCTCGGCGTCCAGTGGCAGGTCGGGCGGGCACTGGAGCAGCGCCGGGTCGAGGCCGTACTCGTCGAGCATGGTGCGGACCAGGTCCCGGTGAAACGGTTCTCCGGAGTGGCTCGCGGCGGC